>JBBITL010000163.1:0-3714 GCA_037440765.1 Solibacteraceae bacterium | reverse complement strand
AACCTGAACCGGCGCAACCTGGAGCTCCTGGTGCTGACCAAGCTCTCCACCGTCTTCGAGCTGTTCGACGACGAGCAGCAGGCCGTCAACAGTTTCTTCCCCAGCCGCCAGATCCGGCGTTTCGACATTCTCCGCTTCGTCGAGCAGCAGCGCGCCGGTTCAGGCCCGGTGGATTAGCCCCGGCCGCTGGTTGCGCGCCATAATCTACGTATGGGGAACGGGAAGGCCGCCGGGCCTGTGCGCGTGTTGATCGTTGATGACGAAGAGAACCAGCGGCTCGGGCTGGCGGCCATGGTCGCCGCCTGGGGCTACGAGGCTGAGACCGCGGCCGACGGCCAGGAAGCGATCGAGAAACTGGCCGTATTTCCAGCCCAGGTGATCGTGACCGATCTGATGATGCCCCGCATGGACGGCGCCGAACTGCTGCGCCGTCTGAACGCTCAAGGCGGCGCGCCTCCGGCCATCGTGGCGACCGCCTTCGGAAACCTGGAGACCGCCGTGTCCACTATCCACGAACTGGGCGCCTTCTGGTTCATGGAGAAGCCGATCCAGGCGCGCGCCCTGCGCACGCTGCTCGAGCGGGCGGCCAGCCAGAGCTGGCTGGCCGAAGAGGCCGAGCGGCTCCAGCGCCAGCTCAGCTATCAAGGCGTGCTGGGCGAGATGACCGGGCGCTCGCCCGCCATGCAGCAGGTCTTCTCGATGGTGGCGCAGGCGGCCCCCAGCAAGGCGGTGGTCCTGATTACGGGCGAGAGCGGGACGGGCAAGGAACTGGTGGCGCGCACGGTTCATCGCCTCAGCCCGCGCCGCGACGGCCCGTTCGTCGCCGTCAACTGCGCCGCGGTGCCCGAGACGCTGATGGAGAGCGAGCTGTTCGGCCATGAGAAGGGCGCCTTTACGGGCGCCATCGAACGGCGGGCGGGGTGTTTCGAGCTGGCCCACAAGGGCACGCTGCTGCTGGACGAAATCGGAGACATGCCGGCAGGCACCCAGGCCAAGCTGCTGCGGGTGCTGGAGGATTCGCACGTGCGCCGGCTGGGCGGCAAGAGCGAGATGGTCGTGGACGTGCGGGTCATCGCCTCCACCAACCGCAAGCTGGAGGAGTCGCTCCAGAAGAAGCAGGTCCGGGAGGACCTCTACTACCGGCTCAACGTCTTCCGGATCCATCTGCCGCCGCTGCGCGAGCGCCGGGAGGACATCCCGCTGCTTTGTGAGGCGCTGGTGCGGGACCTGAACCGGAAGCACGGCTGCAAGGTGACCGACGTGGAGCCGAAGACGCTGAGCATGTTGCAGTCCTGCCCGTGGCCGGGCAACATCCGGGAGTTGCGCAACGTGCTGGAGCGGGCCGTGATCATCGCCGGCGAAGGCACCATCGCCGGCCGCCACATGCCCCCGAACCTGGGGGCGGGCGGCGCCGTTGGGCCGGCGCCGGCCGGCGACGACCCGGGCGTGGTGGCCGTGCGGGTGGGCTCCACTGTGGATGAGGCGGAGAAGGCGCTCATACTGCGGACACTCGAGCACACCAGGAACAACAAGACGCGGGCCGCCGAGATCCTGGGTATCAGCCTCAAGACTCTGCACAACAAGCTGAAGGAGTACGGCTCCTCGGAAGGCGCCGAGGCGTAGCCGGACACAGCGGATGAGCCTCAAGACGCGCCTCCGGGTCTCGATAGTGACTCTGGTGGTGGCGGTGGTGCTGGTCCTGTCCGCCCTGACCCTGCACAGCGTCACGACGGCGAAAGTCGAAGACCTGGCCGACCGCGCCGCCGCTACCGCCCTCAACGTGCAGACGGTCCTGGTGCAGCACCTCGACTTCGAGGCCGCCTCTCTGCCGCCGGTGCTGACGGCGGAGGAGGCCGACCGTCAATGGGCGGGGATGCTGGAGCAGAACGACCGGCTTCAGGGTCTGCTCAAGGACATGCTGGCGGCTTCGCGCACCGTGGTCGAGATCCAGATCGCCGACAACATGGGCAAGGTCCTGGCCTCTTCGGACCCGGCCAGCGCCGGCCGGCAGGCCTCGCGAGTCCTGAGTCTGGCACACTGGGCGGGCTTGAGCCCGTTGAGGCAGGTGGCCGACGTGTTTCGCGGGCGGGAGGATCTTGCCGCCGTGCTCCCGCTGGGCCCCGAAAACCAGCCGATTCTCACGATTCGCGTGGTCTTCTCCACGGTGCTTCTGCGAAACACTCTGGCGCCGCTGGTTGACCGCCTGGCTGTGGCGTTCTCGCTGTCTTTGCTGGCGGCGATTGCCCTTGCCGTGCTGGTGTCCAACCTCGCGCTCCGGCCCCTGGCGCGAGTGGGCGACGCAATAGACACCATCGCCCGCGGCGAGTCGCCGCTGGCAAGGCCCAGGGGAAAAGGGCAGCCGGAGGAGCTGGCGGCGCTGGAAGGCAAGCTACAGGTGCTGGGCCAGCAGTTCCGGGGAGCCAGGCAGGACGCCGTCGAATTGAGGGGCAACATAGAACAGCTCCTGGAACGGCTCGAGGAGGCCGTGCTTCTGTTCGACCGCAACAACCGACTCATCATGGCCGGGCGCGCCGCCGAGGCGCTGATGGGCAGGGGACGCTGGGAACTGCTCGGAAGGCGGATCGAGGACCTGTTCCCCGCGTCGACCGAACTGGGCGCCGCCGTAAGCGGGGCGGTCGGACTGCTGCGCCCCCTGAAGGACTCGCTCATCACGCTGGAGCGCAATGGAAAGCCGGCCGTGCGGCTGCTCCTGGACGTGGAGTTCCTGGAGTCCTTCCCGGGACGGGAACGGCAGGGCACGCTGGTGACACTGCGTGACGCAGAGTCACGGCGGGAAATCGGCACCCACCTTGATCTCAGCGCGAGGCTGGCGGCCATCAGCCGCCTGACCGGGGGCGTGGCGCACGAGATCAAGAACCCTCTCAATTCGATCGCGCTGCACCTGGAGGTGCTCAGGGCCAGGCTGGAAGGCCAGGGCCGGGAGGTGGAGCAGGAGATCGACGTCATTTCCAACGAAATCACGCGGCTGGACCGGGTGGTCAAGGCTTTCCTGGATTTCACCAGGCCCATGGACCTGCACCTGGTGGAGGTGGACGCCGCATCGCTCGCGCGCGAGATCGCCCGGCTGGTGGGTCCCGAGGCGGCCGGGCGAGGCATCGAGATCGTGCTGGACTGCGACAACGCAGCGCCGGTGCACCTGAACGCCGACAAGGACCTGCTGAAGCAGGCTCTGCTGAACGTGGTGATGAACGCCGTCGAGGCCATGAAGGACGGCGGGCGGCTGGAGATCGGGGTCAGGCGCACCGGGGCGGAGTGCGCCATCCGGGTGACGGATCAGGGCGGCGGCATTCCGGAAGCGGTGCGGGATAAGATCTTCGATCTCTACTTCACGACCAAAGGCAAGGGCTCGGGGATCGGGCTGGCGATGACCTTCCGCGTGGTGCAGCTCCACAATGGTACGATCGATTTCACGAGCGACGCGGGAAAGGGTACGACTTTCTGGCTGCGCCTGCCCGTTCAGCAGGAGGACTCCGTGATCAGGGGAGACCCGGCATGAGCGCCAGGACGAAGGCGGCGGCAGCCCTGCTAGCTGTGCTGCTTCCCGCCGCCACGTCCTGCGGCTGGTTCCGTAAGCCGGTCCGCGTGCCGAAGCCTGCGCCACCCCCGGCGAAAATCGAGCCGCATAAGCCGCCGCCTCCCCAGCCGCTGGAGCCGCCGCCCGAGATCCCGGCCACCGGGCCGGTGGCCGGGCCG
>JBBITL010000162.1:0-4117 GCA_037440765.1 Solibacteraceae bacterium | reverse complement strand
TCGAAAACCGCCTCCCTGTTTTCAGACGATTACCGGCTAAAAGCGCAAACATGCGGTAGGCGGCCGCTGGCGGGACAGGCTTCGCGGGCGAAGCGGCCTCCTCCAGCAACCCGCCAGCCGGCCTCAGACGCTGCGGTCGAGATCCTCGCGCGCTTCGGCGAACTTGCGGGCCGCCAGTTCCAGGTCCTCGGCCGAGTGGGATGCCGACACCTGCACCCGTATGCGCGCCTTGCCGCGCGGAACCACTGGGTATGAGAAGGCCACGACGTAGACGCCCTTCTCAAGCAGCAGCCCGGCCAGCCGGGCGGCGCGCGCCGCGTCGCCGATCATGACCGGCACAATGGGATGCTCGCCGGCGGGGATGTCGAAGCCCAGCTCCGTCATCCTCCGGCGAAACAGGGCGGTGTTCTGCCGGAGTCCCGCGCGCAGGCCGTCCGATTGCGACATCAGATCCAGCGCCTTGAGCGTCGCCGCTGCCACCACCGGGGGCAGGGAATTGGAGAACAGGTAGGGGCGGGAGCGCTGGCGCAGCAGGGCCACGATCTCGCGCCGCGCCGCCGTGTACCCGCCACAGGCGCCGCCCAGCGCCTTGCCCAGGGTTCCGGTGAGGATGTCCACGCGCCCCAGCACCCCGTGGTGCTCCGGCGTGCCGCGCCCGGTGGCGCCCACGAAGCCCACCGCGTGCGAGTCGTCCACCATCACCATCGCCCCGTGGCGCTCGGCAAGGTCGCAGATTTCCGGCAGCCGCGCGATGTAGCCGTCCATCGAGAACACGCCGTCGGTGGCCACCAGTATGTGGCGCGCTCCGGCGGCTTCCCTCAGCCTGGCCTCCAGGTCCTGCATGTCCGAGTTGCGATAGCGGAGACGCCTGGCTTTCGAAAGGCGTATCCCGTCGATGATGCTGGCGTGGTTCAGTTCGTCTGAGATCACGGCGTCGCGCTCGTCGAGCAGGGTCTCAAACAATCCGCCGTTGGCGTCGAAACAGGAGTTGTAGAGGATGGCTTCTTCGGTGGCGAGGAACGCGCTCAGGCGGCGCTCCAGTTCCTTGTGGATTTCCTGCGTGCCGCAGATGAACCGCACGGAGGCCATTCCGAAACCCCACCGCGCCAGCGCCTCCTGCGCTGCCCGCACCACCTCGGGGTGGTTGGCCAGCCCCAGGTAGTTGTTGGCGCAGAGGTTCAGCACCTCGCCCCGCCCCACGCGCAGGCGCGCCTGCTGCGGCGTCTGGATTATCCGTTCCTCTTTGAACAGGCCCGCGCTCGAGATCTCCTCAAGCCTGGAGGCAACCTCAGCCTGCACCTTGCCGTACATAGCCCGGCTCCTAGTTCCGCCAGTCCAGGATGACTTTGCCCGACTGGCCCGTCCGCATGACCTCAAAGCCTGTTTCGTACTCGTGCCAGGCCAGCCGGTGCGTGATCACCGGCGATATATCCAGCCCGCTTTCGAGCATGACGGTCATCATGTACCAGCTTTCGTACATCTCGCGCCCGTAGATGCCTTTGATGGTGATCATGTTGAAGACCACCCGCCTCCAGTCGATGGCCGTCTCGCCGCTGGGAATCCCCAGCATGGCGACGCGGGCGCCGTGGCACAGGTTGGCGAGCATCTCGCGGAAGGCCGCGGCGTTGCCGGACATCTCGAGCCCGACGTCGAAGCCCTCCGTCATTCCGAGACGTCTCTGGATCTGGTCCAGCGGCTCATGGCGGGTGTCCACGGCCAGGGTCACACCGGCCTTGCGCGCCAGGTTCAACCGGTAGGGATTGACGTCGGTGATGACCACGTGGCGCGCGCCCGCGTGCCTCACGACCGAGGCCGCCATGATGCCGATGGGCCCCGCGCCGGTGATAAGGACGTCTTCGCCGAGCACCTTGAAGGTCAGCGCAGTATGCACGGCGTTGCCGAAGGGGTCGAAGATGGCGGCGACTTCAAGCGGCACCGAGGGCTTGTGGCGCCAGACGTTGCTCACCGGCAGCACCACGTATTCGGCGAAGGCGCCGGGGCGCTCGACGCCCAGCCCGCGGGTGCTGGCGCACAGGTGCCGCCGGCCTGCCAGGCAGTTGCGGCAGCGCCCGCAGACGACGTGGCCCTCGCCTCCGACGATCTCGCCCGGCTCGAAGCCGGTGACGTTGGAGCCGGTCTGCACGATCTCGCCTACGAATTCGTGGCCCACCACCATGGGGACGGGGATGGTGGCTCTGGCCCAGTCGTCCCATTCGTAGATGTGCAGGTCGGTTCCGCAGATCCCGGTGAGCAGCACCCGGATGAGGACATCGTTGATGCCGGGCTCAGGCCGGGGCACGTCCTCCAGCCACAGTCCCCGCTCGGCCCGGCTCTTGGCCAGCGCGCGCACTCGGCACCTCCGCTTCTTCACCGAGCGTATCACTTCGCCGTCTTAAAGGAGTGGGATGCGCGCCAGCAGTTGGCTGACTGCCGGGGCCGGCAATTGACAGCTACACTACATCCACGCCCATGCTGCGGGCGGTGCCCTTCACCGAGCGTATCGCCGAGTCCAGCGTAAACGAGTTCAGATCCGGCATCTTGATCCTGGCGATCTCCTCCACCTGTTTCTCGGTGATCTTGCCGACCTTGCTCTTGTTCGGCTCGCCCGACCCCTTGGCCAGGTTGACCGCGCGCTTTATGAGCACCGGCACCGGCGGAGTCTTGGTGATGAACGTGAAAGTGCGGTCCGCGTATATGGTGATGACCACCGGGATGATGAGGCCGTCCTGGTCCTTGGCGCTCGTCTTGGCGTTGAACGCCTTGCAGAACTCCATGATGTTGACGCCCTGCGGCCCCAGCGCCGTGCCGACCGGGGGCGCCGGCGTGGCTTTCCCCGCCGGAATCTGCAACTTGACCTGCGCTACTACCCTCTTAGCCATCTAAATCTTCTCCACCTGCAAAAAGTCGAGTTCCACCGGCGTCGCTCTGCCGAAGATGGTCACCAGCACGCGCAGCGTATTGCGCTCGGGGTTCACCTCATCCACCTTCCCGGAGAAGCTCGTGAACGGGCCGTCGATAATCCGCACCATCTCGCTCTTCTCGAAGCTCAGCTTCGGCCTGGGCCGGTCGGCCGAGGAGGCCTGCCTGTACAGAATCTGGTTCACTTCGTCCGCCGACAGCGGCACGGGACTGCTGCCTCCGCCCACGAAGCCGGTCACGCGCGGCGTGTTCTTGACCGCGTGCCAGAGATCGTCGCTCATGTCCATCTCCACCAGCACGTAGCCCGGGTACAGCAGCCGCTTGCTGGTGACCTTGCGCCCGCTCCGCAGTTCCACCACTTCCTCGGTCGGGATCAGAATCTGGCCGATCTTGCCGGAGTGGCCATACGCATCGGCGCGGTTCCGCAGCGAGTCGGAGACCTTTTGCTCAAAGCCCGAGTAGGTGTGCAGGATGTACCACTGCTTGCCGCCCTGCCCGGCGGCTGCCGGGGGGGGCTCAGACGGCGCCGCGTCTTCGGGTTGCGCGACGGAAGAAGCCTCTTCGCCGCCTTCTAGGATCTCGTCTTCTTCCGCCATCTTCCGTCCCGCCTATTGGGTGAACAGCGCGATCACCCTGGTAATCGCCCGTCCCACCACCTGGTCCACAACGTAGAAATACACCGCGAAGGCGAAAACGCAGGCCAGCACCACGCCCGTCGTCGCGCGCACCTGTTTCCAGGTGGGCCACGTCACCCGGCGCATCTCCATCTGGAGTTCGCCGACGTACGCCTTCACCGCCACCGGCCAGCCCAACAGGCGGCCGAGCCTTCCAACTTCTTTATCCGCCATAACGACGCCTGTTACTCAGCAGAATCTGTGGCAGGGGCGGAGGGATTCGAACCCCCACTCGCGGTTTTGGAGACCGCTGGTCTACCGTTAAACCTACGCCCCTTCCCTGCGGCACGGGGTGCCTGAGCCCACGCACCTATTTTATCTCCCTGTGCGCCTGGTGCTTGCGGCAATGGGGGCAGAACTTCTTGAGCTCCAGCCGCTCGGTGACCGTCTTCTTGTTCTTAGTCGTCGTGTAGTTCCGGCTCTTGCACTCGGTGCACTGCAATGTGATGATGTCTCGCGGCATCCTGTGGCCCCTACTCCAAAATCTCGGTGACCGTGCCGGCGCCCACCGTGCGTCCGCCTTC
>JBBITL010000161.1:0-4189 GCA_037440765.1 Solibacteraceae bacterium | reverse complement strand
CCCAGTCCTGTCCCTTGGGAGAGAAATCGTCGGGCGGCGACCCGAGGCGGCATCCGGCCAGGTAATACGGGCGGTGGCTCCACAGATCCGAGCCGCAACTGTCGGCGGCCAGCGCCAGGTCGTGGTACAGGCCGATGGAGAGCCCCTTGCTGACGGCGTGCGCCTGCGCTGCTTCGAGCTGCCGGTCCAACTGCCACTGCGCGTACTTGTGAAACAGGATGCGGCCCGGGTTCGCCGCGGCGAAGCGCTGCGTGGCTTCGGACTCCGGATCCTGGTACTCGGCGGGCCAGCCGGGCCAGATCCAGATGTCCGGATGGCGCTCGTGAATCCACTCGTCCAGGGCGCAGTAGGTGGCGAAGCGGTCCAGGAGCTTGCCCTCGTTGGCGCACCAGCACTCAAACTGCTCTCTGCATTCGGCGCCGGCGCGGCACCTCTTCCGGAATGTGTCGAAGCATAGCCGGAGGAGGCGCATTTTCAGCGCATATACCCGCTCATACTCGACCAGCGGCGAGTCCCGGAGGGCGGAGATATCCGCCTGGGTCTCGGGGGCGGCGAACAGAGCCTGCGCGCGCCGTGAAGCCCGGAAGTCCTCCAGCCGCTCCAGATCCAGGTAGATGGGGTTGCGGTAAAAAACGGAGTTCGGCAGATAGGGGCTGGTGTTGAACGGCTGCCGGTTGTGGATGGCGTGCAGAGGGTTAAGGGCGATGAAGGCGACGCCCAGCTGGCCCGCGGCCCAATCGATGAAGTTTTCGAGATCAGTGAGGTCTCCGCATCCCCAGTTGCGGCGGCTGCGCAGCCCGTAAAGGCTCACTGCGACTCCCGCCAGGCGTCCGCCTTCGGCCAGCCGCTGAGGCAGCCAGGCCTGGTCCGGGGTGACGATCAGGTGGGAGACGGACGACAGCCCCGCCACCGAGACCCGCAGCTCGTGATAGCCGAGCGGCAGCGCCGAGGGGAGCGGCGCCTGGCGCCGCTCGTAAGTGCGCCCCTGTGCCGCGGCCGCTTCCGAGACTGGCAGCCGGCCCAGCGGGCAGTCGAAGCGGTCCTGGCCGCCGAGCTCCCATCGAACCTCAATCGAAGCCGCCGCCCCGTCCATCCCGGCGGGCGTTGACAGAGGGAACGTCGTGGCGTGCTCGGAGACGACCAGGGTGGCCGGCGTCAGGCGCACCCAGTCGCGCGCCTGGCGGGCCTCAACGGCCTCGGACAATTGCTGTTCGTCATCCGCCGGAACCCCGAGGCTGCGCAGAATGGCGCGCGTGACCTCCGGACGCGTTTCGTGACGGTGGCCCCAGATGTCCCAGTATCCGGGTTCGACGCCCCACAGCGCGGCGGCGCGCGCCAGCGTCTCAGCAGTGGACATGCTTAATTCTATCTGTTCCATGTGAGAGTATTGGAGTTATGGGGCTGGACAATTCAGCGCGTTTCAACCTGACGGGGCTATCCGGCGTGCCGGAGGACTTCTTCGCCAGGATCGACAACGAGCCGGCCGGGCCCCCGGAAACGGGAATTCTCACAACCACGCTCGACAACGCCATCAACTGGGCGCGCAAGAACTCCATCTGGCCCATGTCGTTCGGGCTGGCCTGCTGCGCCATCGAGATGATGGCGATGGGCGCCTCGCGTTTCGACATAGCGCGTTTCGGAGCGGAGGTGTTCCGCGGTTCTCCCCGCCAGAGTGACCTGATGATAATCGCCGGCCGGGTATCCAACAAGATGGCCCCGGTCATCCGCCAGCTCTACCAGCAGATGCCGGAGCCCAAGTGGGTGATCTCGATGGGGGCCTGCGCCACCTCGACGGGGGTGTTCAGCAACTATGCGCTGATTCCGGTCAACCAGATCCTGCCGGTGGATGTCTACGTCCCGGGCTGCCCGCCACGCCCCGAGCAGCTCATCCACGGCATAATGCTGCTCCAGGAGAAGATCCAGAAGGAGCGCGGAACGCTGAAGAGCGTGCTGAACCTGTAGCGGGGACGCTTGCCCGGCGCGTCCGGCTGGAGGGGCCTCAGGAAGGGTAGAATTACCCTAATGAGGATACTCGCCGTTGCATTCGTCCTTTCCGTGACCGCCGCCGCGGCTCAGAGTACCAGGCCGGCCCACGCCGACCTGGACTACGCGCAACCGGACCCGCCCGGCAGCAACGGCCACAAACTGGACCTGTACATACCGGCCCCAGCGGCCGGGCCGCTGCCGGTGGTGATCTGGACCGGCGGTTCGGCCTGGATGGCCGATACGGGCAAGAACCTGGCGGGCCGCCTGGCCGTTCAACTGAACCCCGCAGGATACGCCGTGGCGGGGGTCTCCATCCGCTCCAGTTCGCAGGTGAAGTTCCCGGGACAGTTGCACGACATCAAAGCGGCCATACGCTGGCTGCGGGCCAACGCGGCCGGCTACAACCTCGATCCTGATCGCATCGCCATCATGGGCGACAGTTCGGGCGGCTGGACCGCGGCTATGGCGGCGGTTACCGGCGACGCCGCCGAGGTGGAGGGGCGGGTGGGAATCACGGGCGTGTCAAGCCGGGTGCGGGCGGCGGTGGCCTTCTACCCTCC
Source organism: Solibacteraceae bacterium (assembly GCA_037440765.1). Taxonomy (GTDB): domain Bacteria; phylum Acidobacteriota; class Terriglobia; order Bryobacterales; family Bryobacteraceae; genus DTKY01. The sequence goes on along the minus strand of JBBITL010000161.1, from coordinate 1,643 downwards.
GACCGACTTCCTGACCATGGACGGCTGGGCGCTCCAGAGGTGCACCCCGGCGACCTGTCACGACGGCGAGAGTTCCCCGGAGTCACGCCTGGTAGGGTGCCCCATACAGACCTGCCCGGAGAAGGTGCGGGCGGCCAGTCCGATGCACTACGTCAGCCCGGCCGATCCGCCCATAATGATCCTGCACGGCAACTCGGACCCGCTGGTTCCGCACAACCAGGGCGAGAGTCTTTACATGGCGCTCAACAAGGCCTGCCTGGAGGCGGTCTTCATAAGCCTTCCCACGGCCGGGCACGGGCCATGGGACGGCTTCCTGACCAGCGACGCGATGCGCGTGGCGGCGACGATCAGGTCCACTTCCGCCGCGGGCTGCAGGGTGACGAACCCGGCGCCGTACACACCGTCATGGAAGACGGTGATCGATTTTCTTGACAAACACGTGAAGGGAGTCAGTCAATGAACGAATCCGGTTTTTCCCGAAGGCACTTTTTCTATGGATCTTTGCTGGCCGGGGCGGTTCCGGCCGGAGGCTTCGGCAGCGTACCGTCGCTCGCCGCGCTGGGTTACAAGTCCTACAACGAGAAGTTGAACGTGGCTGTGGTGGGGGTCGGAATCAGGGGCCCGCAGATCCTGACCGGAGTGGCGCCCACCGAAAATGTGGTCGCGCTGTGCGACGTGGATGAGCAGAGGGCCGCGCGCGGCTTCAAGACGTACGCCCAGGCGACTACGTACACCGACTACCGGCGGATGCTCGAGAAGGAGAACAAGAACGTAGACGCGGTGATTATCGCCACGCCGGACCACCTGCACACGCACGTGGCGCTGGCGGCGATGCAGATGGGCAAGCACGTTTACTGCGAAAAGCCCCTGACGCGGACGCCCTGGGAGGCGCGGCTGCTGGCCGAAGCGGCGGTGAAGTACAAGGTCGCAACGCAGATGGGCAACCAGGGATTCAGCCATGAGGGCACCAAGACCGCCTGCGAGATCCTCTGGTCGGGGGACATCGGCGAGGTAAGGGAGGTGCACGCCTGGACGGGCGGCATCTACGGCGGGCAGCCCAACATCCCCGAGACGGGCCCGGAAGCGCAGCCGGTGCCCGCCACGCTCAATTGGGACCTGTGGCTGGGGCCGGCGGCGCCCAGGCCGTTCAACGCGATGATGACAAACCAGTGGCGGGCGTTTCTGGACTTCTCCACGGGCGGCTCGCTCGGCGACTGGCTGGTTCACAACCTCGGTCCGGCGCACCTGGCGCTGCAACTGGACAAGGCTTCTCCCACCAGCGTCGAGTGCGTAACGGTGGAGGGCAGGAACCCGTGGGTCTGGCCGTTGCGGGCCCACATCGTGTATGAGTTTCCGGCCCGCGCGAACATGCCTCCCGTGAAGATCCACGCGTATCAGAACATGCGGGGGGACTTCCAAAATCCCGAAGGGATGCAGGAAGGAGAGCGGCTGTTCCCGCCCATGAACAACCTGGCCGAGAAGGGCAGGCCGTTTGTGGGCAGTGGCGACGGGACGATGCTCATCGCCGACCAACTTACGGTGACCGGGCAGCCGGCATCCAGGGCCGGCCGCGGAGCGCCGGCGGGACCTGGCGGAGCGCCGGCGGGGCCGGGTGGAGCGCCGGCGGGGCCGGGCGGAGCGCC
>JBBITL010000160.1:1139-4666 GCA_037440765.1 Solibacteraceae bacterium | reverse complement strand
ACACCGGGGCCGCGCCTGCTATGGCGAGAATCTCCCTGCGAGTCATGCTGCCTCCCTGTTATCCTGCCCTCTCGGGCCGACCTTATAACAATCCACCACGCCCAACCGGGCGCGCCGGAATCGCCTTGCTGCCTTCCGACATGCTATATACTAGCATGTGCCTGAGGCTGGGCCGCGGCCCGGCCGCGGTGGTTCTCTCAACAGGGGAATCATATGGAAAGACGAGATTTCTTGAAGCAAACGACCGGCGTGGGCGTCGCCGCCTGGACAGCGGCTTCGGCCCGCAGGGTGCTGGGAGCCAGCGACCGGATCAACATCGGTGTCATCGGTTGCGGCGGGCGGGGCGCCCTGGACGCCCGTCTCATGCGCGGCACGCCTGAGGACATTCAGGCCGTCGCGCCGCAGAGCTACCGGGGCGGGAACATGGACCCTCGCCTGAAGGAGCCGCGCAACGTGGAAATCACGGCCTTGTGCGACTGCTACGGCTCCCGCATGGAAGCCGCCAGGAAGTGGGCGCCGCAGGCCGCCACTTACCAGGATTTCCGCGGGCTGCTCGCCGACAAGAGCGTCGACGCCGTCATCATTGCCACGCCCGACCACTGGCACGCGGCAATGACCATCCTGGCCTGCGAGGCAGGCAAGGACGTCTATGTCGAGAAGCCGGTGTTCTATCGGGTAGGCGAAGCCAGGGCGATGATCGACGCCGTCCGCCGCACCAGGCGGATTGTGCAGGCGGGCACTCAGCACCGCGCCGCCGACCATGTGGCCGAGGCGGCGCGCATCGTGCAGGGCGGCAAGATCGGCGAGGTCCATTTCGTCAGAGTGTGGAATTTCATGGGTGCTGGCTACGGCAGCCCGCCGGTCCCAGACTCCCCGCCCCCGGCCGACCTCGACTGGGACGCCTGGCTCGGGCCAGCGCCCTTCGTCCCATTCAACCGGAACCGGCTCGGCTACCGGAGCTGGATGGACTATACCAACGGTCTTATCACCGATTACGGCAATCACCGCTTCGACACGGTGCACCAGATCATGGGGGAGGAGATCCCGCTCCAGGCAACCTCATCCGCACTGCGGTTCAACAAGCGCAACGCGGGCGACCTGTACGACATGCAGCAGGCCACCTTCGAGTACCCCGGCTTCATCCTGAGCTACGAGGCCTGCAACTACAACGGGCACGGGCTGGGCGGCCGGACGCCCGGCATGCGCTACTACAACGCACGCAGCGCCGAGGACCGCCCCCACGGCATGGCGTTCTATGGCACCCAGGGCACGCTGTTTGTGGACCGCATAGGGATGGAGCTGTATCCGGAACCCCGCTCCGGAGCTGAGCGGATGCAGACGAATGCCGACGAGCCCACGCCGCTTCACGCCAAGTACTTCATAGACAACGTGCGGGCGCGCAAGGACCCCTTCGCCAACATCGAGGTGGGCTGCCGCGCCACCGCCATCGGCTGCATCGGCAACGTCGCCTGGTGGAGCGGCCGGAAGGTGAAGTGGGATCCCAAGACCTGGTCCTTTGCCGGAGACGCCGAGGCCGACAAGCACCGCTTCCGGCCCTACCGCAAACCCTGGGACCTGGTGGAGTTCTCATAGGCTAATCTGGACGTGGGGGGAGGCGTCGTGGCCGCAGCTACCTTAGCAGCCGATCTTGTGCCCTTTCGCTGGCCCGAAAGCTGGACCGATCCCCGGCATGTAGCCTTGTTCGAGGGAGGCCCGGTCAACTGCCTGGTGTTGAGCGGCCCGGCGGGCCCAATTGCCGAAGCGGCGAGAAAGGCCGGCATGTCGGTCATTTACATGAACTCGCTGGGTGCGGCGCCGCTCGGGGAGCTCAACTGGGACACGCCTGCCCCGGTGGTAGCCATCAACCGCCTGGTCTGGCCCCGGATGCACGCTCTGGGCGGCGCCGATCAGGCGCAAGCCGGCCCGACCGGCGCCCCTTGGATCGATTCGAACTCCTGGGTGGCGCGACTGGCAGCGGCGCGCGCGCCGTCCAAGCAGACCTGGCTGGACTTCGCGCCCCCCAAGGACGAGGCGGCCCCCACGGAGACCGCCTACCGGGTGGCCATCGCCGACGCCGAGGCCACCGGCGCCCGCTGGATCCTGACGCTGGACGCGAAGCTGAGCCGGTCGCTGGCGGCCGGCGTCGCCAGCGCGCTCAAGACCTGGCGGAGCATCCTCGCTACTCTGTCGTTCTTCGCTCGGCGGAAGGCCTGGCGCGCCTACGCGCACCAGGGGCCGCTCGGGGTGATTTCGGCTTTCTCGGGAGACCACGAGTTCATGGGCACCCAGTTCCTGAACCTGGCGGCGCGGCGGAATCTCCTCTACAGCGTCATCGACAGATCACGGCTGGCCGCGGCGCCCCTGGCCGGCCTGCGCGCCGCGATCTGGCTGGACCAGGAGGCCCCGGCGCCCGGGGACGCCGGCCGGCTGGCCGAGTTCGCGCGAGGGGGCGGGCTGCTCATAGCCTCGCGCGCCGCCTCCCCGGCTTTCAAGGGAGAGCGCCGGCTCGACTGTGCCGTGGCAGGCTATGACCTGCACACGCTCGGCAAGGGCACGCTGGCTACGACGGCCAAAGCGTGGGACGACCCGTATTTTCTGGCGGCCGACGCGCACAGCCTGGTCAGCCGCCGCTACGACCCCATCCGGATGTTCAACGGCTCAGGCTGCTGGGTCCACCACTCGGTGGCGCCGGCGGCGCGGGACAGGCTGATTCAACTGGTGAGCTTCGGCTCCATGAGCCGCGCCGGCGGCACAGGCACTTCCGACGTCAGTCTGAGAATCGCCGCGGAGCACCGTTCGGTAGTGCTGCACGTGCTGGACGGCGAGCCGTCGCCGCTTCAACCGGCCCTCGTAGGCGCGAACCTCGAATACCGCCTGCCGCAGTTCGCCACTTATGCCGCACTGGAGGTGAGAGCATGACTCGCCGGGAGTTGCTTGCCTGCGCAGGCGCTGCAATTGCCCCGCCGCGGGTGCGATCCGCCGAAGCCCCCACGGCTGCCGTGGCGTTGGCCCGCTGCAACGCTTACGGCGCCGAGGTGCTGCCCGTGCTGCGCAGGATGTTCGACCAGATCGGCGGCATCGGCCGGCTGGTCAAAGGCAGGACAGTCGCCGTCAAGCTCAATCTCACGGGCAATCCCGATATCCGCGTGGGAGCCCTTCCCATAGAGAACACCAACTGGACGCATCCGGACGTGATCGGCGCGGCGGTGAACCTCTTCGCCGAGGCCGGCGCCACGCGCATAAGGCTACTGGAAAGCCCATATAAGTCCGCCGAGCCGCTGGAGGAGTACATGATCTCGGCCGGATGGGAGCCGAGGGACTTCGTGAGCGCCGCCGGGAGGGCGAAACTGGAGTTCGAGAACACCAACTTCCTGGGGCGAGGCAAGCAGTACCACCGTTTCCCGGTTCCCAACGGCGGCCACCTGTTCCCGGCCTTCGACCTCAACCACTCCTACCGCGACTGCGACGTGTTCGTTTCCATCGGCAAACTGAAGGAGCACCGCACGGCGGGCGTCACCATGTCGATG
>JBBITL010000160.1:0-1129 GCA_037440765.1 Solibacteraceae bacterium | reverse complement strand
GGAACAGGGCGTGCACGAAGTCGGGGTTCTCCACCATGTCGATGAAGAACTGCTTCGGCATAACGCCCTGCACCATCTACGGCGACGGCGCCGGCGAGGACGAGCCGGGCCTGGTTCCGCGGGGCGGCCGCAATCCGATCCACTCGGGATCCCGCCAGCCTTCGAGGAATTCGCCTCCCGAGAAGGACCCCTCCAGCCCCCGGGAGGGCGGCTACCGCGTGCCACGCTGCGTGGCCGACCTGGTGGCGGCGCGGCCCGTGCATCTGGCCATAATAGATGGCATCGAGTCGATCACCGGGGGCGAGGTCGGCGGGCAGGTCGAGAACTACGTGCAGCCGCGCGTGCTGGTGGCGGGCATGAACACGGTCTGCGTGGACGCGGTCGGCGCGGCGGTGATGGGATTCAATCCGATGGCCGACCGCGGCGTGAAGCCCTTCGAGTATGCCGACAGCACGCTGCGGCTGGCCGAGGAACTGGGCGTCGGGACGCGCGATTTGAAGCGCATCGAGGTGATCGGCGAGAAGATCGCGGGCGTGATGTTCGACTTCCGCAAAGCCCGCTCCGTCAAAGGCGTCCCCGGCGGCTGGCCGGGCCGCGTTCCGGCTGCAACCCCCGCCCGCGGCGCCCGGCGGGGATGAAGGGACAGGCCAGGAGGCCTGTCCCACCCTGGAGTGCTTTTTTTGAGTTTCCAGCGGTACTGTTCAAACGCTTTGCGGCCGGCAGGCGTCAGTTGCAGCAGCGTCTGGGGCACCTTGCCGCGGTATGTCTTGGTCACCTCGACGTAGCCGGCCTCCTCCAGCCGTGAAATGTGGCTCGAGAGCGTGCCCTTGTTCGTGCCTGTTTCGTGTTGCAGGTAGAGGAAGTCGGCCTTCTCCACAGAGGAGAGGAGAGCTGCGATCATGAGCCGTCCCGGTTCGTGAATGACGCGGTCGAGTGCCGCTATTCCCCGGATCTGCTGGTTCATGAGCGTCCTGCACGGGCGGTTCCGTGTTCCGCACATACAGAACAAGACTCACCCCGCCGGAAATCAGCATCAGAATGCCGTACAGCGCGATGGTGAGCCAGAACGGCCCGTGCGCTTGTCCCCTGACGTGAGACAACCAGTCAAGACATTGTTGACCGTTCGATG
>JBBITL010000159.1:0-4829 GCA_037440765.1 Solibacteraceae bacterium | reverse complement strand
CAGGAGCCCAACGGCAATCCCGATGCCGAAGCCCAGGGCGAAGCAGGTGAACTTGTTGTCGTCAGCCATGACCGCATTCCTCGCAGATATGAATTGTCTCCGATGCTTCCACCCGCATACTAACATAGAGAGGCTTGCCATGGCTGACAGGAAAGCCCGCCCGCTCGACCGGGAAGCGCTCTGGGTTTACGCCCTGCGAGCCCTGGGCGGGCGGGCGCACACGGTGTCGGAACTGACGGACAGACTTCGCCGCCGGGCCGCGCGGCAGCAGGACGTGGGAGAGGTTCTCGCCCGGCTCAAGCAGGCTGGCTACCTGGACGACCGGCGGTTCGCGCAGTCATACGCGGTCTCGCGGCTGGAGAACGCCGGCCTCGGACAGATGCGCGTGCTGCGGGACCTGCGGGCCAGGCGCGTGGCCCCGGCGGTGGCCGAGCGGGCGGTGCAGGACGCCTACCGGGAAGTGGACGAGGCCGGCCTGATAGAGTCCTTCCTGGAGCGTAAGCGCCTCACCGGCCATCTTGCCGATTGCCGCCGCATGGCAGCCGCATACCGCAAGCTGCGCCTGGCGGGCTTCAGCAGCGGCAACTGTATCCGGGTTCTGAAGCGCTATTCCGAGCGGGCCGAGGAACTGTCAGCCCTCGAGGACCAGGATCAGGAAACCTAGAACGCCACCTTGGGGGCTTCGCGAGCGGCGGGCTCGGTCTTGAAGTAGGCGGCGTCGCGCTGGAAGCCGAGCAGCGGCGCCACCATGTTGCGCGGGAAAAGACCGATGCTGGTGTTGTACCGCTGCACGCCCTCGTTGTACCTGCGGCGCTCCACCGCGATGCGGTTCTCCGTGCCCGCCAGTTCGTCCTGGAGGCGGATGAAGTTGTCGCTGGACTTGAGCGCCGGGTAGTTCTCGACCACCAGCAGCAGCCGGCCCAGGGCGCCGTCCAGCCGCCCGTTGGCCTCGATCTTCTCCTGGGGCGTGCGCGCGCCGATCAGAGCCGCACGGGCGCTCGCCACCGCCTCCATAATCCCCTTCTCCTGCGCGGCGAAACCCTTCACCGTCTCGACCAGGTTGGGGATCAGATCGGCGCGCCTCTGCAAGGCCACGTCCACCTGCGCCCACTGCCCGTTGATGGCCTCACGCTGGGTGAACAGATCGTTGTAAATGTTCCGGACCTGCACACCGGCCACCAGCCCCACCACAAGCAGAACAGCAAGGACAATCAGCAGAGTCTTCATGTCAGCCTCAACGTTTCTCCAGGCGGTCGACGGCGTCCACCACAATCTGAATCTGTTTCAAGTATTGCTCAAGCAGCGGCACGGCCTGTATCGCCCGCGGCTTGATCTTCCTTTCGCGCAGGTCGAGCAGCGTGTGGAAGGGAGCCGCGTCCACTCCGAACCTGGCGGCCGCCTGTTCCACCACCCGCCGCTTCTCGAAGGCCGCCTCGGCGCCGGAGAGCAGCAGAGCATGACGGAACAGGACCGCGAAAGTGGACAACGAGTCGGCCAGCAGCTCCAGCAGCAGGTCCTTTTCAGGGATGACGCCAGCTGCTTTCTGCCGCAACCGGAGCAGCTTGGACCGCAGCTCGTGCTCCACTTCGGCGCGGTAGAATGACCGGTCGATGTCGAGGTCCTTGACCACGTCCTGGCCGAACAGGATGCGGTGCCGCTCCCGGATGTCGTGGAACTCGATGGGGAAACAGTCGGTGGAGCCGCGCAGTTCCTCCAGGCTGAACAGCAGCGGCGACGGGTTGCCGCGCTCGCGCCACCAGCGGAAGATGTCCGCCGATTCGCCCAGCTCGCGCGGCGTGACCTGTTGCAACACGCACAGGATGTTGATGTCGGAGAACCGCCCGTGGTGGTCGCCCACCGCCGCCGAGCCGTAAAGCACCACCGCCACCAGCCGGTCGCCGTAGGCCTTGGTCAACCGCTCCACCAGTTCCTTCAGGACTCTTTCCATGGTCCCCTTCCCTGCCTCACCAGCCTCCGGACGCCCCGCCTCCTCCGGAGGCGCCTCCGCCGAAGCCGCCAAAGCCGCCGCCCGAGTCGAATCCTCCGAACCCTCCGCCGCCCCCGCGGCCGCCGAACGAGCGCCCCAGGACATTGCCGATGATCATGGCCGTGACCAGGTCGGCGCCCGAGCCCCGGTGTCGTCCACTCCGGCCCCGGCCGCCAACCGCGCCGAGCGCCCACAGGGCGAACAGGCCGCCCATGACGAGAACCGGCAGGCTCACGGGCGGGGCCGTGCGCCGCGCCGAGCGGGGCACGGCCGCGTCGATGCTCACGCCCTTGGATTCAGCGATCCTGGCGCCGAGCGCCTGGACGGCCACCGCCACGGCGTCGCCGTACTGCGACTCGCGCAGAGCCGGACGCATGGCCCGCAGGACGCCGCCAGCGACGCCGTCCGGGACGATCGGCTCCAGCCCGTAGCCCACCTCCAGGCGCATCCGGCGGTCCCTGGTGGCCAGCAGCAGCAGGACCCCCTCGTCTGCGCCTTTCTTTCCGATTCCCCACTTGCGGAAGATAGCCTCGGCGACATCCTCCACCGGTTCGCCCGCCAGGGTCTCAATGGTGACCACGGCAATCTGGGCGCCGGTTGCTGCTTGAACCCGCGTGCAGTAGCTCTCCAGGGCGGACCGCGTCGCGGGGTCGATCACACGTGCGAAATCGTTGATGTAGCCTTCCGGCTGAAGCGCGGTGAAGTCCACAGCCGGCGCCGCCAGGGCCAGCGACATCAGCAAGCACACGGAGATGAGGGCTGCCCGCATGATCCGAACCATTCAGTTTACCTTGGGAATGGCCGCAGCAGTCGCCCTGCCGCCACGCGCGGGCTTGTCTGTCCGGCAAGAAGACCTCCGCTTTGTTCGCCGCCCCGTCGTCACGGCTGACGAAAGCCAGGCGATCCGGGCGGAGCGCGACGCCGGATACGCGCTGCATTCCTCTCCTGGGCGCCCCAGGGTACCCGCCCGTGGGTTTTCCCCTAAGGTCGAACTCGGGATGCTGAGAGCCTCTCGACACGTACCATCCCACACGGTCGCTGGAGGCTGCAAGAGACTAATCGCCGGTGGCGTTCAGATCCAAGTGCAGCCCCGGCAGCTTCATCACAGCCATCTATCACTGCTGTGCCCGGCTGCCGTTGCCGATGGAGGCCTAACTACACTTTCTGGAAATGAGCCTGAATTAGTGCCCGTCTGGAGTAACCATGCGGCGCCATGGCCGGCGCCGGATTCAGGCCGGATCGATGCCCCCCGCCAGCAGCGCCAGTTCCTCGTGGCTGAGTGTCACTCTGGTCTCTCCGCCAGCCGCTTCGGGCCAGCGGAAACGCCCCTTCTCCAGGCGCTTGGCGCACACCCACAGCCCGCTGCCGTCCCAGAACAACAGCTTCAGACGATTGCGCCGCGCGTTGGCGAACAGGAAGAGGTGGCCGGTCAGCGGATCACACGGCAACCGCTCGCGCACCAGGCCGTAGAGACCCTCGAACCCCGGGGCGCATGTCGGTGGCTCCCGCTGCGAGGCAGATCCGCGTCGCCGCTCCCCAGCCGAACATGCTCAGGCCGGCCCCAGCACACTCAGCAATCGCACCAGCGTTGGGGGATCAAACCCACGGTCGACTTCGATCCGATGGCCACCCATCAGCACCAGCGCCAGACCGCTGCGCGCAGGCCGCGGCACCGTCGCAGGCCCGCCACCTGTTCTTCGCTCATCCTCCCGGTTCAACACCGCTCCCGCCGTGCAAACAGATGGGATGCTCTGACGCTTGCCTTTGACTGACTACTCGCGCCCCGGGGCGCAATCGGAGCCGTCGCCCCGCAGCTTGGCCAGGCCGTGACCGAGGGCGGGCAGGATGGCCTCAAGGCTCTCCACGGCCCCCCGCTCGGAGCCCGGCAGGCTGATGATGAGGGTGCTGTGGCGGATGCCGGACACCCCGCGCGACAGCATCGCCCGCGTCGTCTTCTCCGCTGAAGCGCGGCGCATGGCCTCGTCCAGCCCCGGCGCCGGCCGGTGGAGCACCAGGGCGACCGCCTCGGGCGTGACGTCGCGCGGCGAGAAACCAGTACCGCCCACCGCCAGAACCAGGTCTATGGAGTGGCCGTCGCAATAGTGCCTCAGGCGAGCGGCGATCTGGTCCTGTTCATCGGGGACGATCCGCATCGCGTACAGGTGCGCGCCGAGCGAAGATTCCAGCAGGCGCCCCACGGCGGGGCCGGCGCTGTCGGCGGCCACCCCTCGCGCGCAACGGTCGCTGACGGTGAGCACAACCGCCTGAATCCGGCTGCGCGGGATCGCCAGCAGCACTTCGACGGCGTCGCCGGCCGCGGCCGCGCCATCCTGCGCCACCCGCGCGAACAGGCCGCGCCGCGGCATGATGCAGTCGCCGGACTGGTGGAAGATGGCGCAGCGCTCGTGGCAGGTCTTGCCGATCTGCGTCACCTCCAGAACCGCGCCGTCCCCGACCCGCAACCGGCTGCCCAGCCCCAGGGCGTCCAGATCCAGGCCGGAGACCACGAGATTCTCGGCGAAGTCCCCGTAGTTGAGATCCGGCAGGCCGCCGCCGCGCATGAGTTCGATGTCGGCGGCCGCCAGCAGGCTGACCTGACGGTGCCCGCTCCCGGCGTGCGCGTCGCCCCGTATGCCGAATCCCGCAACGAACTGCGCCGCAAAGACGGGCGTCTTCTTCCGCCCTTTGCCGGCGCTAACGCAGATGGCCTCAACCCTGCCCGCCATGGTGGCCCTAGAGCATCCTCGCACGAATCGCGCGCGCTGTCAGGCGCCGGTGGGAGTTCTTTCCACCGCCACTATGTCGATGGCATTCTCCTGGCAGGCCTGCCAGCACTTGTCGC
>JBBITL010000158.1:0-4986 GCA_037440765.1 Solibacteraceae bacterium | reverse complement strand
AACCGCCTCCCTGTTTTCAGACGATTACCGGCTAAAAGCGCAAACATGCGCTAGAGGCGCGCTCCCTGGGGCACCGCCACGTCAGGATCATCCACGGCCGGGGAATAGGCGCGCGCAGAGAGCTGGTGCGCGCGATTCTGTCGCGAACGGATTTCGTGGAGTCCTTCGGCGACGCGCCCCTCGAAGCCGGCGGCTGGGGAGCTACGGTGGCGGCGCTCTCAGCGGCGCGTCAGTAAAGCCTGTACAGGCGGGCGCCGCCGCGGTCGGCGACGGCGGTGATCCCCCACTCCGGGGTCTTCTTCAGCAGATCCTCGCTGCCGAAGTCGAAGTCGTTCAGCATGACCCACTTCACGTCACGCGCCAGGATGGCTTCCACAGCCGCCCGGCGGAGGCCCGGTGGCGAATCCACGAGAATCTGTCGAGGGTTGTCATCCAGCGTCTTCCACTGGCCGGCCTCCGTGCGCCCTTCCAGCCTCATACGCATGTCGTACTGACCCAGGGCGCACTCCAGCCGCACGCCGCCCACGACCTCCGGCTTTCCGAAGTCCACTTCCAGGTACATCCCCGGCCAGAGCGCTTCCCAGCTCCGCCAGCGCGTCGCCAGGTTGCCATCGAAGGCCATCTGGACGTCCCAGGGATTGGGGTGCGCCCGAAGCTTCCAGGAAGAGGCCCGCGAAACCTCCCGCCCATCCCGCAGCACGTGCATTTCACTGACGGTCCAGTGCTCATGCCTCGAGGTTGCCGTCTGTACGACCCGGATGGCGGTGAGGGGCTCGGAGGAAGCTCGAAACAGCGCGTGCCGTCTCGGGTGGAAGTCATCGACGATCGGAACCCAGAGGATGTCGCCGACGGTGTGATTCAGGGCCGCCTGGTAACCCACCAGAATGTCGCGGCTGGTGTAGGACTCCGCCGTCTGGGTCAATACGTAGACGCGCTCCCCGGCGGGAACATTGTCCTCGATCATCCTGGCCGTGACGTAGCTCGGCATGGAACGGGTGAGGAAGGAGTCCTCCGGATCCACGCGGAAGGCCGGCTTCCAGGGCAGCGGCTTCTCCAGGCGCCAGGCATAGGGGTCGGAGTACATGCGGACGTACGGCGGCCAGGACGAGAGGGCGTGAAAGACGAGAACCAGCGGCGCCATGGCCTTGGCGCGGACCAGCACGAGTCCCAGGGCAAGTGACACGAACGGCGCCGCGGGAATCAGGAAACGGGTGCCGATGTTGAGCGGGTACGTGGCGCCGAACAGGAGCGCCGCAAACAGCACCCGGCGCCCGGCGCGCTCACGAAGGGCGAGCAACCCCAGCGGCGCGAGCAGGAACACCGGACCCAGCAGCCCACTTAGCACCCGCCCGCGCACCGTAACCTCCATGGGAATCTGCCAGACGCTTTTCACCTCGGTGTAGTTGCGCAGGTAGCTTGTCCACTCCTGTTCGATCGACACGTGAACGTACGGGTTCGGGAACACCTTGTTGAAGAACGGGGAGAAGGGATTCCCGAGCCAGATCGAGTTCTTGAGCACCCACGGAAGAATGAGCACGAGGGCGCAGGCCGAGATCACCAGCACAGGTCTCACCAGAGGCCGTCGCGTGCGCCACAGCTTCCACGCGACAAAGCCCAGCGCGTAGGGGACCGCCAGGAAGGCCGTGTATTTGGCCGCATAGCAGAAGCCTGCCGTCAGGCCGATTGGCACTAAGAGGCCGCCGGCCCGTTCCTGGTCCCAGATCTGAACAAAGTAGAAGACCGAGAACACGATTGCGGCCACCGCCACGTCGTTGTAGGCAGTGGTCCCGTCCATCCCGAATACCGGGCTAAGGAAGACCAGCAACGCCCCCGTCGCTCCCGCCGCGGGGAATCCGAAGCGGCGGGTGTAGGTCAGCATGGTCAGCGGAAGAGCCAACAAGAATGAGCAGTGCACCAGCGCCGCCGCCGAGTGCCTCCCGAACGCGAAGGCGTACAGGTAGAGCATCTCCACGCCCTGCGACAGGTTGGCGTACATGTTGGTGGTGAGCAGCCGGAAGCCGTGCTCCCGGTAGTAGCGGGCCACCAGACCGAGGTGATAGGCCGAGCCGTCGGGGCTACGCTCCGGGGTCATCGCGTTCACCAGGTAGACGACCGCGTAGATGGCGAAAAGACCCCCGAACAGCACTTTCCAGAAGCGCGACAGCGGCGGCAGCCGGTCCCCGTTCTCCCTGTGGAGACCCCTCCACAATGCCGCGCCGATGACCGCCATGCCCACCGCCAGGAAGACCCCTTTGTAGGCCAGCCGGGCGGCGGCCAGCGCGAACACCAGGACGCTCAGACAGGCGGACCCCGCAAAGTAGGCGAGCAGGGTCTCCTCGGTCCGGTACAGGCGCAAGCCCAGTCCCCGCAGCAGCAACTTCCCGAGGGCGATCGCCGTAAGGACGGTGAAGGCCGCCCCGAACAGGATGTACACGGGCTGGGGCATTAGTGTACGAAACCAACCCGGCTCAACGTGAACCCCAGTTCGGCGCCCCAGGCCGGCGGCTTGTAGAGCTTGTCGATCTCGAGCGTAACAACCGTCATGGCGTCCTGCCTGAGCCAGCCCGCCGGAACAGGCTTCTCGAAGCGCTTGTTTCCCGGCTGGTCGTAGCGCACGGCCTCCAGCAGCCTGCCGTTGACAGAGAACGAGATGGTCACAGGGCCGGTCGCATTGAACGTCTCAGTAGGGACGGCGAGGTCCACAACCAGCCGGACGTCCTTCACCCTGGCCAGTGCGAACCGCAGCTCCGGCCGTTTGTAGGCCCACCGCCAGGCTCCGTTTTCAACCGTGGGGCTGATGTCCTTCACGATGTACGCAGCGGCGCCCGGGTTGTTCATCTCGACGGCGCTCCCGAGCGCGCCCGACCCGGCGCCCGTCACGGGCCGGCGCTCGATGGGCGGCTGGTAGGTGCTGGGTATGTCGACGCAGCCTGCCAGAAGGAGGAGCGAGGCGAGCGCGCACGTCAGGCGGCCGGATGCGGCTGTCATGTGGTCTTGTCCTCTGCAAAGCAGACCGGATTGAGCGGGCATTCGACGCAGCGCGGCTTGCGAGCCGTGCAAAGCGAACGCCCGTGGTGGATCATCTGGTGAGAAAACAGAATCCATCTGTGCTGTGGGATCGCCCTCATCAGGTCCCGTTCGATCTTCACCGGGTCCTGCTGCCCGGTCAGGTTCAGCCGCCGGGCGATGCGCCGCACGTGGGTGTCCACGACGATGCCCGAGGGAACGCCATGGGCGGTCCCGAGGACCACGTTGGCGGTCTTGCGCGCCACTCCGGGGACGGTCAGCATCTCCTCCATGGTGCGGGGCAACTCGCCGGCGAAGTCCGACAGAATCTTCTTCGCCGCTCCGATGATCGCCTTGGCTTTGTTGTTGAAAAAACCTGTGGGGCGGATGTCCCGCGCCAGTTCCGCCTGGCTCGCCGCGGCGAAGTCATGGATGGTGGGATACTTCCGGAACAGCGCGGGAGTGACTTCGTTCACCCGTTTGTCGGTGCACTGGGCCGAGAGGATGGTGGCCACCAGCAATTGCCAGGGACTCCGGTGCGCCAGTGCGCAGCCGGCCGCCGGGTAGAGGGAATCCAGGCCCCTCAGGATGGATGCTACCCGCTTGGCCTCCGCTCTGGCGCTCATGGGTTCGGGCGGGGCGAGGTGATGGCGACGTCCGCTCGGATGAACTGCCAGTCTGGCAACTCATAGACCCGCAGCTTGGACTGGAGTGGCGCCCTCAGGTTCCTGGCCTCCAGCGGGCCCAGCTCCGGAAGCCGGAAGGAGAACATGCCGACGGACTCGCCATCCGGCCCGGCCGTGGTGGGGCGGATGGTCACGTCGCCGGCCACTTCCGTCAAGGGGGCCTGCGAGTGGTTCACAATGACGAACTCCACTTCCAGCTTTCCAGGCCTCTCCTCCACCAGCCGGAGGCCGGTGACCTCTATGTACCTGTTCAGGACGTTGGCGCTCGGCGTGGCGGACACGGCCGGCGCTGTCTGAAGCGTCCGTACCGGGCTCACGGGCGCCGGCGTGAGAGGCTCACCGCGGTGCGAGAAGAGACGATAGGCGAGGAAACCTACGGCGCCCATGCTCAGGAAAACGATGGCAAACACCAGCGCCAGCAGCCACGCTGGCGGACCCGGCCGCCGTGGACCGGGTCCGGCATCCGGAGGCTTGGGGCCGGCCTCCGGCGGCGCATGGGCGGAGGCCGCTGAGAAGACGGCGACGGATACGGGCGCAGTCCTCGCCGCGCAGTCCGGGCAATCATTGCGTGACGGCGGAACCTCCCGGCCGCACTGGGGACAGATCCAGGTGAACATGACTGCTTCTAAAGTCCTACTCTACCTCAGGGCGGGTCCGTCACTGAACGCGCTTCCCCCCCAGAGCGCCGGATTGGCACGGAGGACAGGCCGGCGCGGCAGTCAGGCTTTCTGGCCGGTTTCCAGGAAGGCGCGCAGGCGGTGGCTGCGGCTGGGGTGCCGCAGCTTGCGCAGGGCCTTGGCTTCGATCTGCCGGATGCGCTCGCGGGTGACGGCGAAGTGCTGCCCGACTTCCTCCAGCGTATGCTCGCTGCCGTCCTGCAACCCGAAGCGCATCTTGACGATCTTCTCCTCCCGGGGGCTGAGCGTCTTGAGCACTTCGGCGGTCTGCTCCCGGAGGTTCAGGTTGATGACGGACTCCGAAGGCGAGCCGCCCTGCTTGTCGACGATGAAGTCGCCCAGGTGCGATTCCTCCTCCTCGCCCACCGGAGTCTCCAGCGAGATCGGTTCCTGCGCGATGCGCAGAATCTTGCGGACCTTGCTGACCGACAGCTCCATCTTGCGGGCCAGTTCGTCGGTGGTCGGCTCCCGGCGAAGCTGCTGCTGAAGTTGGCGCTGGGTTCGCACCAGCTTGTTGATCGTTTCCATCATGTGTACCGGGATCCGGATGGTCCGCGCCTGGTCCGCGATGGCGCGCGTGATCGCCTGGCGGATCCACCAGGTGGCGTAAGTGGAAA
>JBBITL010000157.1:0-5241 GCA_037440765.1 Solibacteraceae bacterium | reverse complement strand
AGTTGCTCGGGCGAATCCGCCAGCTTGCGCCGGATGCAGCAGAGTTTGGCCACGCCCTCGATGTCCGGGTCGAAAGACTCAATCGTCACGCAACCGTCGTAGCCGGTTGCGTGGAGCGCCCTGAAGAAAGCCACCCACGGCACCAGTCCGCTGCCGGGTATCCCGCGCTGGTTCTCGCAGGCGTGCACGTAGCCCAAGCATCCCTTGGCGTCAGACACCGCCTGCGTGAAATCGTTCTCTTCCCGAACCATATGGAAGGTGTCGAGGTGCACTTTGACGTTCGGCAGCCCGACATCTTTGATGAACCTCACAGCGTCGGCCGCAGTGTTGATGAAGTGTGACTCGAAACGGTTCAGAGGCTCGATCCCGATGATCAGGCCGGTGGTGTCGAGCGCGTATTGAGCGGTCTCGCGGCAGGCCTCAACACCCCATTTCCATTCATCGGCGGTCCGCGCCTTGCCGCTCAGGTATCCCCAACCGCAGTAGATCGCTCCGCCGAAGACCTGCGCTCCTGCCTCGTTGCTCAAATCGACGAGCCTCTTTGCGAACTCGCGTCCTCGCTTGCGCACCGCCGGGTCGGGCGAGATGACGTTGTACTCCAACGGCATGCCGTAGCCCGTATTGATAGTCAGCCCGAGGTCCGCCGCGGCGGCCCTTACCCTGGCTGCCGGGAAGTTGTCAGCGTCGCACCTGCAGCACGACGGCGTTGAGGTTGATGGCCTTGCACTTGTCCAGGATCGGCAGATCCTTCTCAACGAACGTCTCGCCGAACAGCATCGAGTGAATTCCGAATATCACGAGCAGCCTCCAAGCTGACCGGAATCTCCTGGCTCCTCGCGCCAGGTGAGGACGCCCCGCCCGTAGTTGAAAACTGATGCGGCGGCGGCTGGACTCATCTTACGCTACTTTCTCCTGTGGCCGCACAAGGCAGGCTGAGCCGCTATGCCGGCCGGCTCGCTCACGGCCCCCGGCCCCGGTCGCGGGCTTTGGCGACAACTGCCCCGAGGGACTCAATTGAAGACGATCTGGGCTATGACCAGTTGGGGAAGGGCCTGGTTCCAGCTCTCCGGGATGGTATCGAAGGCCAGCCGGAAGTTCTTGGTCTCTCCCGGCTTGATACCCCCCTGGCGGCTGCGGACGATGGCTACCCGCTCGCGCAGCACCACTTGGCCGTAGGGATCGTAGAAGACGCAGTTGATATCGACTGAATCCAGGTTGCGGTCGCCGAAATTGGTGATGGTTCCGAGAATCTCCACCAGCGTCTGCCTCAGGAAGGTGTCGGTGGCCTTCATCTCGACACCCTCCAGCCGGAGGTACTTCACGTAGGCCTTGGCCTCAGGCGTCAGCACGGCCTTGACTGGCGTGATTCTCCTGGACTGGTGATCCAGATACCAGAACCCGCCCGCCACCGCCAGCATGGCCGCCAGGATCAAGACCGCCGCGGCCGGGAACCGCCTGTCCCGCTCCCGCGCTTCGCTGCCAGGTTCCGGTGCCATCTCCCCTACAATATGACATGGATGAAGAGCTACAGAAAAGAACTCTGGTTTGAAATTCCAAGCCGGCGGGGATTCCTCAACATCACCCCGAAGGTCGCCTCCTGCCTGTCGGAGAGCGGCATCCAGGAAGGTCTGGTACTGGTCAACGCAATGCACATCACGGCGTCGGTCTTCATCAACGACGACGAGTCGGGCCTGCACCGCGACTTCGAGAAGTGGCTCGAGCATCTGGCGCCACACGAGCCGCTGTCGAAGTACGACCACAACAACACGGGCGAGGACAACGCCGACGCCCACCTGAAGAGGTCGGTCATGGGCCGCGAGGTGGTGGTGGCCGTCACCAAAGGCAAGCTGGACTTCGGCCCCTGGGAGCAGATCTTCTACGGCGAGTTCGACGGCCGCCGCCGCAAGCGCGTGCTCGTGAAGATCATCGGCGAATAGGACCACGGAAGGCCGGTTCCGCTGGCGTGTACGAGATCCTCATGTCACTCGCGAAGGATGCCTTCCTGTTGGACCTGGGAAGCGGCGGCGGGAACGAGACGGTCCTGGTTCTGCTGAACGCCCTGTTGCGGCTGATAGACCGTGTCGCCCGGACGCGCCTGGCCGTGTACGGTTGGGCCTCGTACTTCGGGAAGCTCAGTCTGCCGGTGTCGCCAGAACCGTGGGCTAACGTCTGCGTGCGTTGCGGCTCGGGGCGTCCATCGAGTGGGCTCGCAAGGAGCGGGCCGCTCTACCGGTGTCCGCAGTGCGGAGCGCGCAATTTCTTCACCCCGGATGCAGCCTACCGCCGTCTCAGAGCTTGAGCAGGGCGCGGAGGCGCTTTGTCTGGACCCGGCTCACCGGAATCTCGGTCTGCTTCTTGTCGTCCATGCGGATCTGGTAGCTGGACTTGAACCAGGGGATAAGCTCCTTGATCCGGTTGATGTTGACCAGGTACGAGCGGTGCACGCGCCAGAAAGCATCCGGGTCTAGGGCGGACTGAAGCTCCTCCAGCGTGCGGTAGTTCGACTGGCCTTCCATCGAGGCGGTCACCATCGTGATCAGGCCGTTGTCGATGGTGGCGTAGACCATGTCCTGGGCGTCGATGACAAAACTGCGGCTGCCGCTCTTCACCAGCAGCTTGGTCCGCTGAGGCAGGCTTCGGGCGGCCGGGACCTCGGCTGGCTCCGGCTTCTGCTTTTCCTGGGCCGCGCGGCGGACCCGGTCGACGGTCTCCGCCAACCGCTCCTTGTCGACCGGTTTCAGGACGTAGTCGAGGGCCTCCAGACGAAAGGCCTGTATTGCGTACTGGTCGTAGGCCGTGGCCAGGATGAAGTGCGGGAGCGGCAGCCCCATCTCACGGGCTTTCCGGATCACCCCCAGCCCGTCCAGGCCCGGCATCTGGACGTCCAGAAAGGCCACATCGGGCTCCAGCCGCTCGATTAAGTTCAGCGCTTCCAGCCCGTTAGAGCCGGTGCCGATAACCTCGATGTACGGGAACTGTTTGAGGAGAAAGGACAACTCGTCGCAGGCCAACTGCTCGTCGTCGACGATAATCGCTCCCAGCGTCGCCGTCGCGCGATCTGTCACGAGAATGGTAGTATAACATTACGTCTGCACGCACTTCAGAGCGCCGACCTATCGAGGAGAAACACACCTTTGCCTACCCAGGAGAATGTGAAGATCGCCCCGCCAAAGGGGAAGCTCGGGGTCCTGATTCCGGGCATGGGCGCCGTAACGTCCACTTTCGTGGCGGGCTTAGAGGCTGTAAAAGCCGGCTGGGCCCAGCCGATCGGGTCCCTCACACAGCTGGCCGCCATTCGCCTCGGCAAACGCACCGACGGCAGGAGCCCCAAGATCAAGGACTTCGTCCCGCTAGCCGCGCTTGACGACCTGGCGATAGGCGGATGGGACATTTTCGAGGACAACATCTACGAGGCCGCCCTGAAGGCGGGGGTTCTGGACAAGGCTGACCTGGAGAAGGTCAAGGCCCCCCTGACCGCCATCAAGCCCATGAAAGCGGTTTTCGACCCGGACTACGTGCGCCGCCTGCACGGCACCCACGTCAAGGAGGGCGGGTCCAAGATGGATAAGGCCGAGGCCGTCATGGAGGACATCCGCAGCTTCCAGAAGACGACCGGCGCCTCGCGGCTGATGATGATCTGGTGCGGCTCGACCGAGGTCTACCACAAGCCTACCGAGGTCCACCAGACGCTCCAGAACTTCGAGCGCGGGCTGGCCCAGAACGATCCGGGGATCGCCCCGAGCCAGGTTTACGCATACGCCGCCCTGAAACTGGGCGTGCCGCACGCCAATGGGGCCCCGAACCTGACCTGCGACGTGCCGGCCCTGGTCGAACTGGCGCGGGAGCGGCAGGTGCCGGTCTGCGGGAAAGATTTCAAGACCGGCCAGACGATGATGAAGACCATCGTGTCTCCCGGCCTCAAGGCCCGCATGCTGGGGTTGAAGGGATGGTATTCGACCAACATCCTGGGCAACCGCGACGGCGAGGTGCTCGACGACCCCAGCGCCTTCAAGACCAAGGAAGAGACCAAGCTCTCGGTGCTGGAGTACATCCTCCAACCGGACCTGTACCCGGAGCTTTACAAGGACTTCTACCACATGGTGCGGATAAACTACTATCCGCCGCGCGGAGACGCCAAGGAGGGGTGGGACAACATCGATATCTTCGGGTGGATGGGCTACCCGATGCAGATCAAGATCGATTTCCTGTGCCGGGATTCGATTCTGGCCGCGCCCATCGTCCTTGACCTGGTGCTGTTCCTGGACCTGGCGCAGCGGGCAGGCATGAAGGGCATCCAGGAGTGGCTTTCCTTCTACTTCAAGGCGCCCATGACCGCTCCCGGCCTCTACCCGGAGCACGACATTTTCATACAGTTGATGAAGCTGAAGAACACGCTGCGGTGGATGAATGGCGAGGATCTGATCACTCACCTCGGCCTGGAGTACTACGACTAGCTCCGCCGCGCCTGGTGCCAGCGATTCCCATGAACGTCCTCGTGATCGGAGGCACACTTTTCATCGGCAGGCCACTGGTGGCGGGTTTGCTGAAGGCCGGCCACCAGGTCACCATCCTTCACCGGAAGGCCGGGCACAGCCTCGGCAGGCGCGTGGGGGAGATCGTCGCCGACCGTAACGACACGGCCGGCGTGCGGCAGGCGCTGGCCGGCCGCGGCTTCGAAGTGGTCTTCGACAACGTTTATGATTGGGAGCGGGGCACCACGGCGGCCCAGGTGGATGCCGCCGCAAGGGCCTGCGGCGACCGGCTGAAACGGTACGTTTTCATGTCCAGCGTGGCGGCCTACGGAGATGGCCTCAACCACCATGAGGGCGACGCGCTGGCGCCGGACGACCACGCCGACCCTTACGTGCGCAACAAGGCGATGAGCGAGCGCACCCTGTTCCGGCTCCACCAGCGCACCGGCCTGCCGGTGGTGACCATCCGGCCGCCCTTCGTTTACGGCCCCGGCAATCCCTTCTACAGGGAGGCGTTCTTCTGGGACCGCCTTCGCGAGAAGCGTCCGGTCATAGTTCCCGGCGACGGCCGCCGTCTCATGCAGTTCGTGTTCGTCAAGGACCTGGTGTGGGCCTGCCTTCGCGTCATGGAGGAGGCCGCCGCCGTGGGTCACGCCTTCAACATCGCCAACCTGCGGCCCGTCACGCAGTCCGAGATGGTGGAGGCGCTGGCGGGGGCTGCGTCACGCAGGGCTGAGATCGTGCGCATGCCGAGGGAGCGCATCCTGAG
>JBBITL010000156.1:0-5442 GCA_037440765.1 Solibacteraceae bacterium | reverse complement strand
GGATGGACGCGCGCCGCGCCTGGAACGCCTCAAAGTTCGAGCAGGAGGAGATCTCCTTGTAGCTCGCCAGCCCCGGCAGCCAGACCTCGATGTCATACGTCTTGGCCGAGGAGAATCCCATATCGCCGGTGCAGAGCACAACGGTCCGGTAGGGGAGCTTCAGCCTCTTCAGGATGTCCTCGGCGTCCGCTGTGAGCGACTCCAGTTCGCCGTAGCTCTGATCCGGCCGGGTGAACTTGACCAGCTCCACTTTCTGGAACTGGTGCTGCCGGATGATGCCGCGCACGTCTTTCCCGTACGACCCTGCCTCGCTCCGGAAGCACGGCGTGTAAGCGCAGAGCTTGATGGGAAGGCGGCCGGCGTCGAGCGTCTCGTCGCGGTAGAGATTTGTCACCGGCACCTCGGCGGTGGGCGCCAGCCAGAAATCCGTCCCTTCGATCCTGAACAGGTCCTCGGCGAACCTGGGCAACTGCCCGGTGCCGAACAGACTGGCGGAGTTGATCATGAACGGCGGCAGGACCTCGGTGTAGCCGTGTTCGCGTGTGTGAACGTCCAGCATGAAGTTGATGAGCGCGCGCTCCAGCTTCGCCCCCATGTCCCAGTAGACGGCAAAGCGCGCGCCGGTGATCTTCGCGGCCCGCTCGAAATCCAGAATGCCCAGCTCCGGGCCGAGGTCCCAGTGGGCCTTGGGCTCGAAGTTGAAGGACGGCGGCTGGCCCCAGCGGCGCACCTCGACGTTGTCCTCCGGTCCCGCCCCGGCTGGTACCGACTCGTGCGGAATATTGGGGATGCCCGCCAGCATCTCGCGGAACTGCTCGTCCAGTTCCTTGACCTGCCCGTCCAGCGCCGCTATCCGGTCGCCGATCTCGCGCACCTTCTTCTGCTCGGCGGCCGTGTCCACGCCCTGCTTGCGCAACTTGCTGATCTCGCCGCTGGCGGCGTTCCGCTGCGCTTTAAGAGTCTCAGCCTCGGTCACCGCCGCCCGCCGGCGCTGGTCGAGCTCGCGTATCTCCTCGACGTTCAGGCGGATACCGCGCGCGGCCAGGCGGTCCGCGATCCGGTCCAGGTTGGCGCGGAAGAGGGACAGGTCGTGCATGATTCGATGCTATCAGGGTAGGATTGCTGATGTGCTGCGCTACACGTTAATCGGTGCGGTCTGTCTCTCGCTGATTGCCGCCGGCTGCGGGCCTCGCCCGGCCCAGATCGATCCGGCGCTCGCCAGGCTGGTTCCTTCCGACACGCTGGCGCTGGTGAGCATCAAGGCGGAAGCCTTGCGCGCCACGCCGCT
Organism: Solibacteraceae bacterium; assembly: GCA_037440765.1. Classification (GTDB taxonomy): domain Bacteria; phylum Acidobacteriota; class Terriglobia; order Bryobacterales; family Bryobacteraceae; genus DTKY01. Next base: position 4,154 of record JBBITL010000156.1, on the reverse strand, counting down.
GTACCGGAAGCACCTGGCGTCACCCCTGGAGTCGATGCAGGTCACCGAGGACGTCTCAGAGGCTCTGGCCGTCTCAGACGGCAAGGAGGTGGTGATCTTCACCAAGGGCAAGAAAGGGCTGACGCGCTACGACCGGGAAGGGAACCGGACAGCGCCCTCCGCCGGGGGCGGGGGAGTGCCTGCGGCTTTGCTGGAGAAGCTGCGCTCCATCTCCCCGCAGAACCAGGTCTTCGGAGCGGGTGTAGGCGGCGCCATCCCCCTGCCGGAGGCGCTGCCACAGCAGGGCGTGTTCGCGAACTTCGGGAACCTGCTCGCCGGCCTGGAGAGCTGGACGCTGGCAGCGGACCTGCGCGCCGGCGTAAAGATTGAAGCGGGCGGCGTCTGCAAGTCGGAGGATGACGCCAGGCGGATTCACGATGCCGTCCGCGGCCTTCTCGGAATCGCCCGCCTGAGCACGCCCGCCGGCGCTCCCGAGTTGTTACGCGTCTACGACGCGGTCAAGGTCTCGATGGATAAGACGACGCTGGCCCTCTCGGCCGAGATCCCGGCCGAAGCCATGGACAAAGCCATGGAGCTCGTCCAGCGAGTCCCACGGAAGGGCATCTAGTGTCCCGAGTCAGAAGCTCGCTGAATCAATGCGCCCGCTTCTGTGCTTTCGAGGCGTTGCACAGAACCGCGACCGTGAGGGGGCGGGCTTGCAGGCCTGCGGACTTCTGACTCTGGACACTAACGCCTGGACAGCACGTCGCGTTCGTACCGCTTCACCTCGGCCAGCCATGCTCGCCCGACGGGGACGTTCTTGCTGAGGCAGTAGTAGTCCCAGACCGCCGCCCACGGGAGGCTCTTGAGTTCCTCCAGCATGGCCAGGCGCGACGTGAAATCCCCCTCGCTCTCCAGCTGGCGGAGCTTGCCGACGGGCTCGAGCAGCGCCATGAGCAGCGCTTTGATCATGGAGCGCACGCCCACCACCCAGGCGGCCACCCGGTTGATGCTGGCGTCGAAGAAGTCCAGGCCGATGTGGACCCGGCCCAGGAACTCGCCCCGGACCAGCTCCTGCGCGATGGCCTGCAACTCGTCGTTCAGGATCACCACGTGGTCGCTGTCCCAGCGCACGCCCCGGCTGACGTGCAGCAGCACTCCCGGCACCCACGCCATCACCGAGGAGAGCTTGTCGGAGATCACCTCGGTGGGGTGGAAGTGGCCCGCATCGAGCGTGAGCAGCTTCTGCCTGCTGACGGCGTAGCCCAGGTAGAATTCATGGGAGCCGGCCACGTAACTCTCCGAGCCGATCCCGAACAGCTTCGACTCCACGGCATCCAGGTTGTGTTTCGGGTCCAGCGGCTCGGCGAACGCCGCGTCCAGCGATTCGGCCAGCCGCGCCCGCGGCCCTTTGCGGTCGATCGGGACGTCCTTGGAGCCGTCCGGTATCCAGACGTTGGTCACGCAGGGCGTGCCCAGCGCCTTTCCCATGGCGGCGCCGATCCTGCGGCAGGCGGCCGCGTGATCGATCCAGAAACGGCGGATGCCGGGGTCAGGGTGGGCCAGCGTGAAGCCGTCGGCGGCTTTGGGGTGGGCGAAGCAGGTGGGGTTGAAGTCCATCCCCAGCCCGTTGTCCTTGGCCCAGCCGATCCAGGTGGTGAAGTGCTCCACCCCGAGATCGGTGCGCTCCACCTTCTTGCCGCCGGTCTCGGCGTAGAAAGCGTGCAGGTTCAGCCGGTGCCTGCCGGGCAGCAGTGAAAGGGTCTTGTCCAGGTCGGCGCGCAGTTCGTCCGGTGTGCGGGCTTTGCCGGGGTAGTTGCCGGTCACGGCGAGGCCGCCGCCCAGCTCCTCTCCGGCGGATTCAAAGCCTCCGACGTCATCCCCCTGCCAGCAGTGCAGTGAAATCGGTATTCCGGCCAGGCTCTCAAGTGCGGCGTCCGTGTCAACGCCGAGCTGGGCGTACTGTTCTCTTGCCAGACTGTAAGTCGTTTCTACGCTGGTTTCAGGCATCGCTCGTTCTCAGGTTGTGTAATTCCGGCTCCACTCCGGGATTTCGACGGCCACGTCGCCGTTGACCACCGCCTGGCAGGCCAGGCGGGAGTGCAGCGTAAGGCCCGCGGCCAGATCCAGCCTGTCCGCCTCGGCATCGTCCATGGGGGAGAGGTTCTGTTGGCCTGCCTTTACTATGACGTGGCAGGTGGTGCAGGCGCAATGCCCGCCGCAGGCATGTTCCACGGCCACGCCGAAGTTCAGCGCCACATCGAGCAGTGAGCCCGGCCTGCCGTGCCCAAGGTAGGGCAACTCGCCCGGCCTGAACTCCACCGTCCGGCTGCCGGGCAGGAAAGTGACCCTGGGCACGGGCCCTCAGCTCAGGCCCTGAAGGGCGGCTTCCACGGTGTCGAAGAAGTTGAACACCGTGTCGAGCCGGGTGACGTGGAAGGCTTCCCGCACCTGCCCGCCGGCCGCGGCCATGCGCAGGCTTCCTCCGGCCACGCGGGCCTTGTTGAGCCCGGAGATGAAGCGGCCGATACCGGTGCTGTCGATGTGGGTCACGCCTGCCAGGTCGAATACGAAGTGCCGCCGCCCGGCCTGTATCCCCTTCTCCACCAGGTTCTCGATCTCCGAGCCCTCCCGGCCCAGCGTCAAACGCCCCGCCAGGGCGATGACCACGACGCCGGCTCCGACCTCTCTCTGTTCCACATGGAGCGCCATCGTCCGCTGTCTCCCGTCAATTGGGCTTCCTTACTTCCACGCCGGCTGACTGCTCCACGTATTGTACGATCGCCGAGTGGTCCAGGTCACCCTTGCCGTCCGCGACCAGTGAAACGAGCATCTCCTGGACCACATCCGTCAGCGGCAACGAGACTCCCATCGACTCGGCCGTCTGGAGCGCGTTCCGAAGGTCCTTGTGGTGGAGGCGGACCCTGAAACCGGGCTGGAAGTTGCGTGCGATCACCATGGGCGCCTTGAAGTCGAGCGCCGCGCTTCCGGCCAGCCCGCCCTTGACCGCTTCAAAGACTACCTCAGGATCAAGGCCCGCCTTGGCGGCCAGCACCATCGCCTCGCCCATAGCGGCGATGTTGGCGGCGACCATGATCTGGTTGGCCAGCTTGGTGACATTGCCGGCGCCCACCGGTCCGGTGAGCGTCACATAGGACCCCATGGCTTGCAGAATCGGCTTCGCCCTCTCGAACGCTTCCTTCTTGCCCCCCACCATGATGGCCAGGGTTCCGTTCACCGCACGCGGCTCGCCGCCGCTGACCGGCGCATCCAGGAAGTCCACGCCTTTCGCTCCGCAGGCGGCCCCGACTTTCTCGGCGACGGCCGGGCTGATTGAGCTCATGTCAATCACCAGGCTCCCGGCCCTGGCGCCGTCCAGCACGCCGCCGGGGCCGAGGACTGCTTGTTCCACCTCGGGGCCGTCCGGCAACATGGTGATGATGACGCAGGAGCGCGAGGCCACATCCAGCGCTGAAGAGCCGCGCTCCGCGCCCGCCTCGACCAGCTCATCCGCAGCACCCGGGACGACATCGTGAACGGTCAGCTTGTGCCCGGCCTTCAACAGGTTCTTCGACATGGGCCTGCCCATGATGCCCAGCCCCACGAAGCCGATTCTACAGGACATGATTTACCGCTCCCTATCTTCAGGCTATGAGCGACGGCCATCAGCATCAGGATCCCCCCGAGCACCAGCTCCCGGCCGAATAGCCGCCGAAGGCTGCCACAACGGGATGGAACTCCTTCGGTTCCCAAAGTCTCCACGACTGCCGCCTGATGGTTGCGGCAACCTGTCCCTGATGGCCAGAGCCTCGGCCTGCCCCCGTCAATGACCAGGAGCCTATACCTAGGCTATCATCAATTCTGCTGCCGGCAGGCGCCAGCCATGGCCAGGATCGCGCTCGACGCCAGTTTCATCTTCGGCGCCTATCCCACGGGAATCGCCATCTACTCAAGGCGGCTCATCGAGTCGCTGGCGGAACTGGCCAGCCCGCATCGCTTCGTGGCGGCCTACCGTCTGTCGCGGCTTCGCCGTAGCCGGGAGTTCCTGCGGCCGGCCGACCCGAGGTTCTCGGTGCAGGTCTTCCAGCGGCCCCTTACTTTCTGGCAGCCCTGGCGGACCGACATCTTCCACAGCCTGGCGCAGCGCCCGCCTTCTTTCCGGTACCGGCGCGAGG
>JBBITL010000155.1:0-5473 GCA_037440765.1 Solibacteraceae bacterium | reverse complement strand
AAGCATCTGGAGTGGACGCCTTCCCGGTTGATCCACTGGGCGGCCGGCGTGGGGCTCGGCGAGCGGCGGATAACGCTGTCCACCGTGGGGATCGTCCCCGGGATGGAGGAACTGGGACGGGCGCCCGCCAGGCCCAAGCTGGCAGTCTCATTGAACGCCTCTACGGACGAGCAACGTGATGAACTTATGCCCATCAACCGTAAGTATCACTTGAGGGCTCTGATGGAGGCTTGCCGGGCCTACCCTCTGCGGAACTGGGAACGGCTGACCTTCGAATACGTCCTGCTCAAGGACGTCAACGACAGCGACGCCGACGCGCGCCGGGTTGTACGACTGCTGGCCGGCCTGAAGTGCAAGCTGAACCTGATCGCGCTGAATCCCGGCCCGGGGATTGCATTCGAGTGTCCGGCGCCGGAGCGCGTGGCGTCGTTTCAGGCCATTGTGAGGCGCTCGCTCGCGTGCTTCTTGCGCAAGCCGAGGGGACGAGACATCTTCGCCGCCTGCGGCCAGTTGAAACGGGTGAGCCTCGATGAGCAGGCTACCGCGCGAGGCGGCTTTCCAGCCACAGCAGGAAGGACAGTACTTCCGCGTCCTCCCGGACCCGGGGGCGGAGTGCTGTCTCCTTCGAAATGAGGGGGTTGTTTGACACGAATACCATGCTCCCAGATGATTGCGATACTTTAGTTATCGCTCTTGTCGCCTGCTCGACACCATACCCTGGGGAGTGTAGATGAGTCCGGCGCGCCCGTTTGAGACAGGTGAGCCCGAAATACCAGAAACCCGCTGTCAGGCCGCTCCGTCACCGACTGCATGAAACGGCTGGTCTTCCTGTTGATCCTAGTGAGTCTGGTGCCGGCCATTGCCCAGGTTCCCCGGTTCGTGTTCGGCGCCGTCGGAGGCGTCCGGCTGTCGGATGTCGGGCTCAACGACGAATCGCGCCGGTATACTGTGGGCCCGTCGATAGAGGCCCAGTTCGGGGACCATCTTGCGGTTGAGTTCGACGCGCTCTACAAGCGGCTGGGCTCAAGCTCTCGCTTCCCTGGGCTGGGAGGTGGCGTGGTCGGTGTCGTAGTGGGGCCGCTCTCGAACCCGGTCCCATATGAACTTCTGTATTACGCGTTTCGTACCCGCGCTCATAGCTGGGAGTTCCCGGTTTTAGGGAAGTACTATTTCGGGGGCCGGAGCAGGGCGTCGCGCTTGTTCGTACAAACGGGATACTCATTCCAGCGCTCCTGGGCGACAACCGAGTTCACCTTCGTCGAGAGGAACGTCGAAAGCGGGGAGATACGGCTCATGGATTCGAAGTCCTCCTCAGCGTCCCCGCTCGCCGTTGGAGCAGTGTTCGGGGGGGGCATCACGCGGAAGGCCGGCCCACTGACCCTGGCGCCGACATTCCGCTACACCCGCTGGGGGTGGGGCGCCGGTGGCCTGGGCCGGAACCAAGCCGAGTTTCTCCTGGGCATCAGATTTTGACACCACCCGGCCGAAGGCCCCGGCCGAGGCGGCTGGGGAGGATGAGTTTCCCCTTCTCGACGGTGACGCCGGTGTAGGGATCGCTGGCGATCAGGAGATTTCCGTCGAGGTCGGCGTAGTCCACCAGCGGCGACAGGTGCGCAACGGCGGTCACGCCGATGGAGCTCTCGATCATGCAGCCCAGCATGGTCTTCATGCCGAGCGACTTCGCCATCTCGATCATGCGCCGGGCTTCCTGAACGCCGCCGCACTTCATGAGCTTGACGTTCACCCCGTCGTAGGCTTCGGCGAGCTTGGGGATGTCGGCCGGGTGCAGGCATGCCTCATCGGCAATCACCGGGATGTGGACCCGGCCACGCACCCAGCGGGTCTATTCCAGCATGGCGGCGGGCATGGGCTGCTCGACGAACTCGACGCCCTGGCTCTCGAGCCAGTTGATCTTGCGTACGGCCTCTTCCCTGTCCTTCCACCCCTCATTGGCGTCCACCCGGAGGGGCTTCTTCGTCACGCTGCGAACGGCGGCGATGGTCTCCTCGTCGGTGTCAAGGCCGACCTTGATCTTCATGCCGGGGAAGGGCTGGGCCTCGCGGACCTTCTGCCTGGTGATCTCTGGGGTGCCGATTCCGAAGGAGAAGGTCGTCAGCGGCGTATCGCGAGGGTCCAGGCCGAAGTAACGATAGAGCGGAACGCCCAGTTTCTGCGCCGCCTAATCCAACAGTGCGATGTCGAGGGCGGCCTTGGCGGCGTTCTCCCCCTTGACCTTGAGGAAGACCTCGCGCATCAGCCTGGCGAACTGCCAGGGGCCGGCCGCCTCCAGCAAGGGCCGCAGCGACTCCACCGTTGTGCGAGCCGAGGCGGCGTCCTCCTGGTAGCGCACAATGGGCGCAGCCTCGCCGAGCCCGGCGACTCCCTCGCGCGAGTAGCGCGGGTGGAGGTTGTCGCGGTAATCGCCGGACGACATCACCGTGGTCCAGGTGTGGCGGAGCCGCAGGCGGACCACCTCGGCGGCCAGGGTGGCGCGCGCTGCCGCGCCCGAGGGGATGGCGCCCCCGGGAGCCGCGGCGCCCATCCATCCGCGGCGGGTTACCGGAGCCTCCGGCAGGCCACCAGGAGCGCAGACCAGTGGGGATCGTCCAGCCGGCTGATCTGGACCAGCGGCTTCAACCAGGTTGTGGCATGCACAAACTCTCCGCCGCCGATGTACATGCCGGAATGGGTGATCTTCGCCTGTGACGGGCCGAAGAACAGGATATCTCCGGCTTGCAGCGCCGTCTTCTCCACCGGTGTGAAGCCCTCCCAGCGCGCCTGCGGCGCGGCGTCCCGTGGCGTGGTCACGCCGCGCCGGCGCATGAGCATCTGGGTGAAGCCGGAACAGTCGTAGCCGAAGCTGGACGTCCCACCCCAGAGATAGGGTATCCCCAGCAGGCGGCGGGCGAGGGCTACGGTGGCCGGTATTCCCAGCGGCTTGTGATCCAGGCTCACGTCGCCGCGCTGCACCCATGCCGTGCGGCCGTCCGGCAGCCTCACTTCGATCCAGCGGCGGCTCTCCGCCTCCGGCTCGGAAACAACCTCCAGGCGGGCTTCAAACGGCGCCGTCATGAGCGGCTGGCGCTTTGTGACGTCGGGCTCGCGATAGAGGTTGGCGAAGAGGCTCTCGACGCTCGCCACGCTGCCGCCTGCGGCGTAGGGTTTGGCCAGCCGCAGGAAGGAAGCTGAGATCCATCCGGTGTATTGATCAGCTGTGCGCACGCGACGCCACGCGCCACGCTGCTCCAACACTTCCACGTTGCTTCCCAGAATGGCCTGCGAAACGACATCGGCATCCTCGCCGGGCGCCGAGTGCATGTTGGCCACGGGGCGGATGACCACCGCGCCGGTGGCAGCAGCCAGCAGGGTCATGGCCGCCAGCAGGCTCATGCCTGTTACTTCTTCTTCGCCGCCAGGAGCCGGTCGAGCTCCTGGAACAGCGCCTTCCCCTCGAAGATGCCCTTGGTTTTTGGTCCATATGCGTAGTCGTTCACAATCCAGCCGTTGGCATCGATGATGAACAGGTGGGGAATGTCTATGGCCGGGTTCTCCGGCGTCACCTTGAAGTAGGAAATCGCCATCTGTCCGCTATCAAACAGGATGGGGGTGGTCGGCTTGACCTCAGCCAGGTATCTGGCGACGGAGGCCGGCGTGTCGGGCGGGTTCACTACCGACAGAGCGGCCACGCGGTCGCCGTACCTGGCCTTGATCTGGTCGAGAATCTTGGAGAAAGTGCGGCAGTGCGGGCAGTTAGTCTGCATGATTTCCAGGAGCACGATCTTGCCCCGGTAGTCGGCGAGGTCGTGCTGCCGGCCTGTGTTGTCCTGCAAGGAGAACCCCGGCGCGCGGCGGTTGGAGAGCCCGCCGGCCGCAAACATCATGGAAACGGCGCAAAGCGCCACGAGGAAGCGCATACGTTCAAGCTAGCATTTCCAGAGCAGGCGGAGCGACTCCGGGTACGGCGCGCGGGCGACGCCGCGCTCGGTGATGATGGCGGTCACGTAACGGTTGGGCGTCACGTCGAAGGCCGGATTTTCGACCGCCGCGCCACGGGCCGCCACGGGAACGCCGAACACGTGAGTCACTTCCTCGGGCGGGCGCTGTTCGATGGGGATCAGGTCGCCGGAGGCGAGCGTCAGGTCCAGCGTCGAGACGGGCGCGGCCACGTAGAACGGCACGCCGTTTTCTTTGGCCAGCACTGCTACGCCGTAGGTGCCGATCTTGTTGGCCACATCGCCGTTGGCGGCGATCCTGTCCGCTCCAACCACTACGCAGCCGATCCGGCCCGATTTCAGAAAGTGCCCCGCCATGTTGTCCGTGATGACAGTGGTGGGGATGCCGTCTTGCAGCAACTCCCAGGCTGTCAGACGCGCGCCCTGCAGGAAGGGGCGCGTCTCGCCGGCGAACACGTCGATTTTCTTGCCCGCCGCCACGGCGGCGCGGATAACCCCCAGGGCCGTCCCATAGCCGGCGGTGGCCAGGGCTCCCGCGTTGCAGTGGGTGAGGACGGTCTTGCCGTCGGGGATCAGCGCGGCGCCGTGGCGGCCCATGGCCTGGTTGATGGCGATGTCCTCCAGGCGGATCCGCTGCGCCTCCTCCACCATGCGCGCGCGGACCTCCTCGGCAGGCCGTCCGTTCAGGCCGGCGTACAGCTTCTTCATCCGGCCGATGGCCCAGAACAGGTTCACCGCGGTGGGGCGCGTGCGCGCCAGGGTCTCGCAGACCTCATCAAAGGCGGCGTCTTCGCGCGCTACTCCCAGCGCCACGCCCATGGCCGCCGCCACTCCGATGGCGGGCGCCCCGCGGATGACCATCGAGCGGATGGCTTCGGCCACCTCGCGGTGGTCGCGGCAGGTGACGTAGACTTCCTCGTTGGGAAGCCTCCGCTGGTCAATCATCACTACGCCCGCGTCAGTCCAGACAATTGTCTCCGCCATTACGTTGGAAAGTCCTTTCCGGCAACCAGCAGCGCCATAAAGAAGGTTGCGTTGTAGCCGGCGTGCATCACGGTCGCGGCCGCAGTGGAGCCCGTCTTGTGCCGCATCCACCCGAACGAGACTCCCGCCACGGTGATGAGCAGCACGTGCCGCCAGCTCCAGGAGTACGAGGGGCCGTGGAGCAGGGCGAACGGGAGCGCCGTAAGGACAACGCCGGGCACGACGCCCAATGTGCGCACCAGAAGCGGCTGCACGAACCCGCGGAAGGCCAGTTCCTCGCACGCCGGGCCCACGGTGGCGGCCGCCAGGCCTACCAGGATCAACGAGTGCCTGTCGCTCAGCAGTTGCCTCATGGGCGTGTCGAGATTCGGTGTCCTCAGCAGTCCGCCCAGCAGAGCCACGCCGAGCGCCACCCCCACACCGATAAACACGCGTTCCCAGAACCTGTCAGTAAAGCCCGCCCAGCCGAGCGCCCGCCAGAAGGGACGGTCGTAGCGGACCTTCAGGATCAGGTACAGGAACGAGAACCAGAAAAC
>JBBITL010000154.1:0-5530 GCA_037440765.1 Solibacteraceae bacterium | reverse complement strand
AGTCCCGCTTCGCCCGCACACACCACCGCCGCCCGCCGATGGAACCTTTTGCATTGAACCTTTTGCATTTCCACCGCCCGACGACGGCGGCTATCTCTCACACCAGGCCAGAATCTGAAGGAGGCAGGACCGTGAACGCCGATTCTTCTTGACGGATGCTGATCAACTCAGCCACAATCGTTTCACCGGCGTCGCTTCGCTCCGGGCGCGTTATCGACATCCCCGGAATCGTTATCGACATGACGTCGGAATGTCCTATCGACATCGCTGGAATACGCAACTTGGACCGATACTTGGAACGCCGTGAAGTCTACGGACGGGACAAGGAGGGAAGGCGGTACCACTGCCCATGGTCGCAACCGGATGCCAAGGAGTATATCGACGGTGAAGGATTCAATCGGAACGGAACACCACTGCCTGTAATGTAGTCCGCTACTCGTGCAGTGAGACGTGCCGGGCGCTTTCTCTAGCGGTGGGCGCGCGACGAATCGAAAGGCTGGTGGGCGGTACAGGACTCGAACCTGTGACCTCGTGCGTGTGAAGCACGCGCTCTAACCAACTGAGCTAACCGCCCGTTCCCTCCAGCATAGCGGCCTGCCGTGGCTTTCGGATCGCTTTCTGGAGACTTCTACTTTTCTTCCTGCCCTGCCACCAAACCCCAATGTTTACCGGGGTCCCGCTGCATCTCCACCCGTTAAAACGCCTTCGTGTGAAGCAGGCGCTCTAAACAACTGAGCTGCGCGCCCTTGTTCGGCACGCGCTTCCATGCGTGGCGGAGAGGACGAATCGATATATTATAGCAGTTGATGAACCAGCGGGACACGCTCCAGGCCCCGCCGGCCGCTGCCGCCAGGCTGCAAGGGCTGGAGCAGAGCCTCGGCCAGATCATACGCGGGAAGCCGGACGTGGTGCAGCTCGCCCTGGTCTGCCTGCTAGCCAAAGGCCATCTGCTGATCGAGGACGTTCCCGGAGTCGGGAAAACCACCCTGGCCCAGGCCCTGGCGCGCTCCACACGCTGCACATTCCACCGCCTGCAATTCACCAGCGACATGCTCCCCAGCGACGTGATCGGCGTCACCATCTACAACGCCCAGTCGCAGTCGTTCGAGTTCAAACGGGGGCCCGTCTTCACCCATTTCCTGCTGGCCGACGAGATCAACCGCACCACTCCCAAAACGCAGTCGGCGCTGCTTGAAGCCATGAACGAGAGGCAGGTCACCGTGGATGGCCGCTCCCACCCGCTGCCGGAGCCGTTCATGGTCATAGCCACGCAGAATCCCGTAGAGCACCACGGCACCTACCCTCTGCCCGAATCGCAACTGGACCGGTTTCTCCTCCGCCTGCGCATGGGTTACCCCGACGCCGCCAGCGAGCGCGAGATCCTGCGCAACCGGGAGAGCGCCGCGGCGCAGGCGCCGCCGGCAGTGGGATCCGCCGATGTCCTGGAGCTTCAGGCGCTGGCGCAGCAGGTGCGGGTGGACGAGGCCCTGGTGGATTACATGATGGCCGTGGTCCAGAAGACGCGCCAGCACGAGTCGCTCTCCCTGGGGGTAAGCCCGCGCGGTGCCCAGGCACTGTACCGCGCCTCGCAGGCGCTGGCCCTGGCCGGGGGCAGGGAGTACGTCATCCCCGATGACGTCAAGCGCCTGGTGATCCCGGTTTTCGCTCACCGCGTCGTCATCAATACGCACGTGGCCCTGGCGCAGCGCACCCTGGAGCTCGCCGAGCGGATCTTGAACGAGATCCTGACCGAAGTGGAAGTGCCCCTCTAAATGCGGACCGCTATCATCGGCCTGCCCATGGTAGGCAAGACCTCGCTGTTCACGATCCTGACCGGAAGACACGAGCACGCCCGGGTGGGAAGCGTCGAGGCCCGGGTGGGGGTCGCCACCGTGCCAGACCCCCGCGCCGAGGCCCTGGCCGAGGTCTTCCGTCCCGAGCGCGTGGCGCACGCCACAATCGAGTACCTCAACTTCCCGGCCATCTCCAAGGAGGCCCTGCGCGAACCCGCCTACCTCGGCAGCCTGAGGGTGGCCGATGCCCTGGCGCACGTCATACGGCTTTTCGCCAGCGACACCGTGCCACACGAGAAGGGCACGGTCGACCCGCTGCGCGATCTCAACGACGTCGATGCGGAGCTGATCCTCAGCGATCTCATTGTCGCCGAGAAGCGCCTGGAACGCCTCGAGCGGGACCGCAGGAAAACCAGGAGCGCCGACCTGGACCACGAGTTTGAGATCCTGGAGCGGGTGAAAGCCGCGCTGGAATCCAACACGCCCATCCGCGGGATGCAGGTCTCCGGCGACGACGACAAGCGCATCCGCGGATTTCAGTTCCTTTCCCAGAAGCCGATGCTCTACGTCCTCAACATAGGCGAGGAGGAGGCCCCGCGGATGCACCAGATCGAGGCGCAGTACCGCGACGGGCCGCTGGCGGGCAGGAAGGGCGCCGGCGTGGTCGCCATCTGCGGCAAGATCGAGGCCGAGCTGGCGGATCTTGAGCCCGGCGAGGTCCGCGAGTACCTGGCGAGCTTCGGCCTGGAGGAGCCGGGCCTGGAGCGGCTGATCGGGGCGACGTATTCACTGCTCGGGCTGATGTCCTTTCTGACGGCGAGCGAGAAGGAGGTCCACGCCTGGACCATCCCGACCGGATCGACCGCGCTCAAGGCCGCCGGCGCGGTTCATACCGATTTCGAGAAGAAGTTCATCCGCGCCGAGGTCGCCCACTGGCGGCACCTGGTGGAGGCCGGCGGTTACGCCGGGGCCCGCGAGAAGGGCTGGCTGCGCCTGGAGGGCAAGGACTACATCGTCAAGGACGGCGACGTGCTCCTCATCCGTCACGGGTAGAGGCGGCAGGATGCTAGCCTGGATGGATGCGTATCCTGCTGCTGTTACTACCCGCCATTCTGCTGGCGCAGGGGCCGCCGGCTGCTCCGGCGCCTGCCACCGATGATGAGAAGACGGTCTACGCGATGGGCCTGTCCGTACATGCTTCCCTGTCCCAATACGAACTGACTCCGGCCGAGTTCGCGCTGGTTGCCCGGGCCTTGACGGACGCCGCCGCCGGCAGGCCTGCCGTGGCTCTTGGCGAGTGGGGACCAAAGCTGAACGCGTTCGCCAGAGCCCGCGCCGAGCGCATCTCCGCCCGGGAGAAGACCCAATCCAGGGCTTACCTGGAGAAAGCCGCCCTCGAACCCGGCGCGGTCAGGACGGTCTCCGGCCTGGTCTACCGCGAGCTGGCGCCCGGCTCGGGAGAGTCCCCCAAGGCCGCCGATACGGTCAGAGTCCACTATCGCGGCACCCTCACCAACGGCCAGGAGTTCGACAGTTCCTATCGCCGGAACCAGCCGGCCGAGTTCCCCCTGGGAGGCGTGATTCCCTGCTGGACCGAGGGAGTGCAGAAGATGAAGGTTGGAGGGAAGGCAGTGCTGGCGTGCCCTGCGGAGCTCGCCTACGGGGACCAGGGGCGGCCCTCGATCCCCGGCGGCGCCACTCTCATTTTCGAGATCGAGCTGCTCGGCATCGTGCCTCCGCAGCCCTGAGGATGTCTCCCCCATCCGGAAGCCCTTGCGGTGTGACCACTGGCGACGCAATCAGGACCGGCGGCCGGAGTCCTTCACTGGAGGCTCGCGGCGGCGGAGGATCTCGCGGACGGCGTAGATGCGCCGGCCCTGGCTCTCGAAGTAGGTCCGCATCAGGACTTCGCCAAGCAGGCCGGTCGTGAACATCATCAGCCCCGCCAGAAGCAGGATGGCTCCGGCCATCAGCAGTGGACCGTGCTCGATCAGGATCTCGCGGCCGGCGATCTTGAGGCCCAGCAGGTAGGCGAGGATTCCGCCTCCGGTCAGCGTGCCGGCCAGCCCCAGCTTCCCGAAGAAGTGCATGGGGCGGGTGAAGTAACTGAGCAGAAACTTGATCGTAAGTATGTCGAACAGGACGTGCAGGGTCCTGCCGAGCCCGTAGTGCGAGCTGCCGGTGTTCCGCGCCGTGTTGCGTATGGGGACCTCGGCGATGCGCGCGCCGTAGAAACTAGCCAGCGCCGGAATGAACCGGTGCAGTTCGCCATAGAGGTTGATCTCCTTCAGGATCTCGGCGCGGTAGGCCTTGAAGGTGGTCCCGAAATCGTGAAGTTCCACGCCGGACGCCTTGGCCATCAGCCAGTTGGCGATGCGCGAAGGCAGTCTGCGCGTGACAGCGCTGTCCACGCGGTGCTTGCGCCAGCCGCTGGATATATCGTAGCCCTCGTCGATCTTGGCGAGCAGGGCGGGCAGGTCCGCGGGGTCGTGTTGCAGGTCTCCGTCCATGGAGACGATCACGTCGCCGCTGGCCTCGTGGAAGCCCGCCGCCAGGGCCGCGGTCTGCCCGAAATTGCGGCGCAGCCGGATCACCTTGAGCCGCCCGTCGGTCTCCACCAGGTTGGAGAGCAGATCGAAGCTCCGGTCGGTGGAGGCGTCGTCCACGAAGATGATCTCGTACGGCTTCCGAAGCGATTTGAGCACTCTGCACAGCCGGTCATACAAAGGGAGGATGGACGGTTCCTCGTTGTGGACCGGGATGACGATCGACAGCATGCGATTGCCTACAGTCTATCAGGCTCCCGAAAGGGGCCGTGTCGCGGGCGCGTTCACTCGTAGTGGGTCCACAGTAAGCGTCAAGCGAACTACATCTTGACAGGCGTCGCTGTGGGGGCTGCCGGTTGCGGGCGGCCCAGGCTGTGGGGGTGAGCTCGGCAAGCCGCTGGATAGAGGCGCGGGCTCGCCCGCATCATAATAGAGGGTGGGACGTGCGTGTGATGCGACTGTTGTTGCTGGCGGCTGCTTGCTCGGCCGCGTTCTCCGCCAGTCTAGATCCCGCTGAAATCGTGCGCCGCGCCGTGGCCAACGACGAAGGCGCCCTGGCCGGTGCCGCGCTCTCTTACGACTTCACCGAGCAGCAGAAGACACGGCATCTCGACGACAGCGGCCGGGTTCGTTCGGTCTCTTCCAGAACTCGCGACATTCACATGCCCGACTACCTCAAGCGCCGCGAACGCTATAGGAAGGCCATCCGGGAAATCCCCGAGGCCTTCGAGTTCCGGCTGGCCGGAGAGGAACAGATCAACAGCCGCCCCAGCTTCGTTATCGAGGTCAAGCCGCGTTCCGGCTACGAACCCGAGGACCGGTACTCGAAGCTGTACACCCAGCTAAGGGGCAGGCTATGGATCGACAAGGCCGCATTCCGGTGGGTGAAACTTGAGGCTGAGCTGGCCGAGACGGTGTCCTTCGGATGGATTCTGGTGCGGATTCACAAGGGCTCCCGCGTCCGCCTCACGCAGGAACTGGTCAACGGCGAAGCATGGCTGCCAGGAGAAATGTGGTACCAGGCCTCACTGCGCGTCGGTCTGATCAGCACCAGGCACTTCGAGACGCACGCGCGCTTTGTGGATCACCGAAGCAGAACACCCGCCCCGCTGCAATCGCTCTAGAGTCCGGAGTCAGAAGTCCGCAGGCCTGCCAGCCCGCTCCCTCACGGTCGCGGTTCTGTGCAACACC
>JBBITL010000153.1:3078-5562 GCA_037440765.1 Solibacteraceae bacterium | reverse complement strand
ACGGAAAACGCTCGGACTCCAGTTCAGGCTGAGCCGGAACACTCCCGGTCCGAGCCCAGGTTGTTGTCGAGGAAGACCCCGTAGGGCTGCCCGCTTCCGGCGAACTCCGCCGCCACCAGCTCCGGGGCGCGGGCGCCGAAGGCATGCGCGCGCCCTGGGTTGCCAGGCAGCAGAACCCGCACCGGTTGCGGCAGCCGCGCGTGGCGATGAGACCGGCCGTGGTCAGGAAGGCGCCGGGCCGCAGCAGTGACCGGCGCGGAGCAGGAGGCTCGACCGGGCCGGCCCGGGCCGCGTGGTCCGGCAGCGGCGCGCTGAGCATGGCCGGCGGGCGGCGGAGGCCGCGAAGCTGTTCGCTCGGTGTCATGCAAAGTACTTTATCATACGAAGCAACAGGGCGGCGACAAGCGGCGGCCCGCCTCCGCCGGCTTTCACCTGCGCACGATGACTTCGCGCAGATGGTCGCGCGCCAGGAAGAACTTCACCGATTGGAAATGCTGGAACAGTTTTTCAACCGACCGGTTATTGAAGGACTGGCACGGCCGGCGCAAGCGCTTGTTCACCAGCATGAGGGTGGCCGCATCCTGAATCCGGTAGCTGTAGGAAGCCACCTCGGCCGCCTTCTCGTCGGCGTGAAAGAACGCGAGCAGGTGGCCGCCGGGGCTCGTCACCTGGTGCAGCCGCTCCACCGTCGCCTTGAGCAGCGGCGGAGGGAGGAATTCCAGCGCGTCCCACAGCAGCACGGCATCGAACCAGGCCGCGGGAAACTCCAGGTTCTGCCGCAGAAAGGCCCCGATAGCCTCCTGGCCGGGCTCCTCGGCGCTGCCGCACTCCGCGCCAGCCCAGGAGGGCAAGGGAGGGCGGCGGAAGTCCTCGCTGAACACCTTGTGCCCCAGGCCCGTGAGAAACTCGACGTTGGCCTGCGTGACGCCGCCCACATCCAGCACGCGCAGCGGTTCGGGCGTCCGGAGCTGGGACAGGAACTGCTCCAGGCCGAGACTGTGCCGCGCGTATCCCTCGGCAGCCGGCAGGGAAGAGGCGCCAACGGGAGAGGGAGGCTGCGCGGGCGCGTCCGCGCCCGCCCCGCGCGGGGGCAGGCCGCCCGACGGCTTCGGCTCAGGCGCCGAGCCTGCGAGCAGCCACCTGAGAGGGTTCCTCAGCAAAGGCGGTGCCTCGGGGAGGTCAGCGCTTGGCGTCCTGGGGGTTGGGAATTGAACCCGGCGCGGGCAGCGGCGGCGCAGCGCCCGCCACCGACGCGGAGACCGCCGGCTGGGGCCGGGCCGCCGGCGGCCGGCTCACCTCCGGCTTCTGGATGTCGATGCTGCCCTTGAAGTACGCTCCATCCTCAATCATGATGCGAGCCGTCTTGAGGTCGCCCACCAGCTTGGCATCCTTGCGGATGTCGATTCGCTCGCCCGCCTCGATGTTGCCATGAACGGTGCCCAGGACCACCACCTCCCGCGCCTTGATGCTCGCCTGCACCTTACCGTTGGGGCCGACCGTGAGGCGGTGCTCCTGCAACTCCAGCGTGCCCTCCAGTTCGCCGTCGATCGTCAGGTCCTCCCTGCCCAAAACCTGCCCCTTCACTATCACCGACCTGCCGATCAGCGCCGCGCCCCGGGAGGCCTCGGGTTCCGATCCCCTGCCCGGAAGTGTCGACATCGGAATCCCGTCCCGCGCCAGATCGGCGGAACTGGGAGGGACGGTTGGCCGGAATGCTTGCTCTTCTTCTTTGCGCTTAGTCCACATGGGCGAAGTCTCCTTGCGCCGCCGCAAAAGGACGGCTGGGAAATCAGCCACGCCGCGGCCGATGTTCTATACTATCGGCGCGGGGCTGCTGAACGCAAACACGATGCAATCGCCACTTGTCGCGCGACGCTCGGGCGGCTGACCGGGGAGTTAGAACAGAAGCCCCGGTCCGTGTTTTTTCCACACCTCTTCCACTCATCCCAGCCCGCATCTTGCTGAAAAGACACACAAAATATTCGATGGAAAAAACCTTGCGGCGGGAAGATTCCTGTTGACTTCATTCCGGTTCTGGAGCATGATGATGTTGGTTCCAAGAGGTTCACGGAACAGCGGGCTTCACGGAAGGTAGCGAGTCCGGAACGGTGAGCCGTTCGCGGTTGTCCTAACAAGCGGCGCGGGCGGGGAGCGAAGGACGATCGGGCTTTCCGGAGAAGCAGGCCCTGCGGATTCTAACCGGGCCGAGCGCGGCGATCCCGAGGGGGTGAAACCCCGGAGGGGAGCGGGGGCTTGGAGGGAGTCCGGAGCGGTTGGGTCGAGTGAGCAGCAACGGGTCGAGGGCGTTGATTCCGACCACTTCGCAGCGGATGCGGGGTGGGGGGCGGAGCCCGAAGGCCGAACGGGCTGTTAACCGGTCCAGCCGAATGCTGACGCGGTAGGCCGGGAACATTGATCCCGCTGCGGTGGTCCCCAAAAGGGACAGTCGGCGCGGGGGAGTGAAAGGCCGCCGTCAGGCGTTGG
>JBBITL010000153.1:0-3068 GCA_037440765.1 Solibacteraceae bacterium | reverse complement strand
GCAGGCAGGTGCCGCCCGGAGCTGTGAGGCGTGACGGAAGAAGAGCCGTTGCGCGGAGCGAAGGGATAAGCACCCCGCAGCGCCGGGCGCCAAGCTCAGGCCTAGCGCGCGCAGGTCGGGGAGCTAGCTGGAAAGTGGGTCACTTGGAACCATTTTTTTGTGCCCGTCCCCTGGTCACGCTGCGCGAAGCACAGACGGGAACTCCTGACGGGGCCTTCCTCAGCAGCCTGCTACCGCCTGCGCTTTCGGCGGCGAAAGCTCACAAAGTTGAAACGGCACGGATCGCACCTGTACGGGTTCGCGCCCACGAACAGGAGCAGGCTGCGGCCGGCCGGCACTTGATGGTGGCTGGGAGACCATCTGGACAGCGTCATGTTCCAGCACCTGGGACAGCGGGCGTACGGCAGGTCGCCGGGAAACCAGATCCTGGCGACAAAGCGTTCCCGGCACGCCCGGCAACGAAGCGGACGCATGCCCACAAGGCTGAACAGGCGCTCGCCCGCCGCGCGCCAGCGCGCATGACGCACCCTGTCGCTTCCGCAGTGTGGGCACTTGACCGGCACGCTTCCCTCTCCCCGCCTTCGACGCAGCCTCCTCAGTAGCTGCGGTTCCCTATGGCGGCTGCCTTGTTCGCGGCGACGTATGCCTCCACGTAACTGGCGAAGACGCTGCCGAGCATCAGGTGCGCGTCACCCTCCAGCCGCACACGAAGCCCCTCCACGGCAAGCACCGGCAGCAGGCTCCGGGTCGTGCTGGTAATGAAGACCTCGTCGGCGGCCTCGAGGTCCTCGAGAGTCAGTTCCTTCTCCTCCAGCCGGATGCCCGGCACGCGGATCTCGCTCAGCAGCACCTCGCGCGTCACGCCCGGCAGGCACCCGGAGCTGAGCGGCGGAGTGTGGACCGAGTTGCCCCTGGCCACGAAGATGTTGGCCGACGTGCATTCGCTGACCTGGCCTCGCTCGTTCAACAGCAGCGCCTCATCGTACCCGCTGGCCTGGGCCGCCTCGAGCCAGCACAGGTTCATGGACCAGGACAGGCTCTTGGAGCCTGAGAAACGGAACGCGCTGTGCCTGGCGTTGGCGACGACAGCCAGCCGGGCGCCCGCGCCCCACTCCTTGGGCCTGGTGACGAGAGCTATGACGTCGTATCCGCGATCGAGCCCGGGGCCTTCCCAGATGCCTCCACGGTTGCGCACCACCACGATCCGCAGCGTCGCCTCGCTGGCCTGGTTGGCCTCCATCAACAGCAGGAGCGACCGCTTCAACGGCTCCGGATCATCGGGGAACGGCACGCGCAGCAGCTTGGCGTCATGCTTCATCCTGGCCCAGTGACGCTCCCACGCAAACAGTACTCCGCCGGTCACCCGTAGCGTGCTGAAGACTCCCCACCCGGAGAGCAGGCCGACCTGGCCGGGCGCCAGCACCTTGCTGTCGGCAGGCAACACGCGGTCATTGTGCAGGATAAAGGGGAACATTTCTGACCATTCTAGCCGAACCTTGCGCCGCGGCGGACGCTGGGAATCATCCTACTTCCAGTTCGGGAACAGCCCGGCGCGGCTGTGGCGGCAGGATTCCATAAGGCCGGGCACCGCCCGGCGGCGCCTGAGCAGGCGCTCCAGCATGTCATCCAGCGCGGCTCCATCCCCGTCCAGCCATTGCTGCGGGACCTCTCTCCTGGCCTGGTCCACGATCTCCTCCGGAAAATGGATCACCTGGTCCAGCCACGGCTGAAAGTCGCCGAGAGACCTCACTTTCTGGTAAACGACATGGCGCAGCGCCAGTCCCTGAAGCGGGCCGTCGGGGAAATCCCAGTGCGGGCCGTTGAAGGTGTAACCGTGATCAATCATCGACGCGATGAAGCCCAGCCTGCGCGGGCGGGGAGCTTCGGCGGCCCTCCATTCGCCCACTCGCGCGCGGAAGTAGATCGACTGCCGGGCGTCGGCGTTGGCCAGCCACTTATCCACCACCAGCGCGCCAAGGAAGTGCTCCAGGTTCGCCACCTGAGCCAGCATGGCGTCCGGGAAGAAATCGTAGACGGCGACCCGGGCCGGATCCCCCGGAAAGCGGCTCCCGAAGTGCCAGCCCGGCCGCACCGGCTCCCTTCGAGAGCCGAGCTCGATGTAGACCCCCTGGCTGCCGGCCAGAAACTCCTCGCTCACCGAGATGATCACCGCCTCCTGGGTGGCGATCTGAAGGTACCGAAGGAACCGGGAGGCTATCAGTTCGTTGATGAGGATGCGCCTGTGCTGAGGGTTGTTCAGGAACTTGACGACGTAGTAGTGCCCGTCGTCGGCCTCCAGCAAGTGGGACTGCGCGCCGCCCCGCATCCTTCGCACGTGGCGCAGGGCACTAAGGGGCATCGACGTCAAGACACGGGCGCGGCGGCCGCCTCGCCCGATCTCTTCCGCCCTCCGGTGGCGGAGCCACTACTTCTTGCGGGCCCTTTTGGCCGCGGTCTTCTTGGCGGCGGCCTTCTTCTTCACGGCCTTCTTCACCACCCTCTTCGGGGCTGCCTTGGCGGACTTCGCAGCGGCCTTCACCGCCGCTTTCCGCACAGGCTTCCCAGCAGCCTTGCTCGCCGCCTTGCCGGGGGCCTTCTTGGCGGCGGGCCGCTTCACGGCCTTCTTCGCTGCCGCGCTCTTGGCGGCCTTCTTGACGCTGGCCTTGTTGGCTCCGGCCTTCCTGACTGGCTTACGAGCGGGCACGACCGGAGCGGGAGCTTCAGCCGGGGCCGGGACGGGGGCCGGCGCGGCCTCTACGGAGACGGCCTCCGGCTCTTCGGGTTTGAGCGGGATCGCAACTTCCGGTTCCATATCCAGTTCCTCTTCTTCCTCGTCCGACCCATAGATGCCGAGCTCGGACTCGAGGTCCATGTGCTCTCCATCGTAGGCGTACTCATCCTCGTCGTCAAGGGCTGAGCGAAGGTATTCGGACATTTTGCTGGCCTCCTCCGTACTGAGGGTCAAGACCAGCATAACTCGTTTTTTGGGGAAGGCAAGCCGTAGCGCCAACTCAGCGGGCGACGCTGCCGGACTTGCTTGCGGGGGGCCTGGTGGCAGCCAGCGCAGC
>JBBITL010000152.1:0-5608 GCA_037440765.1 Solibacteraceae bacterium | reverse complement strand
AAAAAAGGCCGGCTTTCCCCGGGAACGGGGAGAGCCGGCCTTGAAGCGCCGCTCCGGCTTAGAACTGGAAGCGGAGCTGCAACTGAATGTTGCGCATGGCCTGGGCGCTGGTAGCCGCGCCGAAGCCCGCAGTGCGCGGAGTCAGCCGGGCCTGGTTCAGGCTGCCGTCGGCATTGAACTGGTTGTTCACCAGCGTCATGCTCGTCGGGTTGTTGAAATTGGCCGACGTGCTGCGGCCGTTGATCACCACGGTGTTGAGCGCGTTGAAGACGTCCGCCCGCAGCTCGAGCCGGTACTTCTCGCCCGGGCTGACGCGGATTCTCCGCACGAACGACAGGTCGAGGTTCTTGTTGGCGCAGCCGCGCATGGTGTTGCGGCCCGACTCCATGCCCACGCTGCCGTAGCCCGGACCGCGCACGGCCGAGGCGTTGAATTGCGCGTACTGGTTGTCAGAGCATCCGACGCCCAGCCCGTCGAGCAGAATCATCCGCCCGCCCCAGTCCGGCGACCCCGTGATGTTCACGTTGGCGCCACCGGTGGTGTAGCTGTAGCCGAGGTCATAGGCCGCGCCGGAGTTGGCCGTCACCACACCGGAAACCTGCCAGTCCCTGGTCAGCTCGCGGACGACTGCGCCGTAGTTGCTGATTCCAGGGCTGTTCCAGATGAAGTTGGCCTTAAACAGATGCGGCCGCACATCCAGCTTCTCCATCAGCTTCTCCCACTGCGCCTGGTCGGCGCGCAGCGAGATGACGCCGTCGGCCGAGTGCTGGAAGCGCTTGCTCAGCCCGGTGTTGCCCTTGAGGGTGAGGCCCCAGGTGTGATTCGCTCCGAAGGAGAACCCGCCCCGGAACCGCCGGTTCACGTTGAACTGGAACGAGTGATACTTGTCCCAGAAATCCGTCTGGTTCTGCTCGATTCCGGCGAAACCCCTGAAGGGACGGAGCAGATTGGTGGTATAGGCCGTCGCCCCGGGAGTCGTGCTCGTGCCGAGCGTCAGGTCCTGGTTTTCCGGCAGATAGGCCGCGCCGATGTTCACCATGTTCAGGTTCTGGCGCGTTCCGCCCTGGAGCCCGCCCATGCGGTTGTAGCCGCGGTTGCCCACGTAGGTCACGTCCCCGACCATGGCGAACGGCAGCGACTTCTGGATGCCGATCTGCCACTGCAACGAGGCCGGGATCTTCGCATCGTACTGGAAGGTGATGAAGGTCGGTATCGGCTGCGGGCTCAGCCCCTGCCCGAGCGTCGCCAACAACCCGTTGCGCAGGTCCTGAGCCGTAGCGGTCGGCGGGTTGCCCGGCGTCGAGAACGTGGTGTTCCCGTCCGGACGGTCGTAGAACATCCCGATGCCGCCGCGCACCACCCAGTCGGAGTTCCCCGTCAGGTCGTAGGCGAACCCGAACCGCGGCCCCAGCACCAGCGTGGGCCACTTGTAGTTGGTTTTGACAATACCGTCGCCCGCCTTCCGGACGCCGTTCAACAGATTGCCGGAGCCGGGGATGGGCGTACCGATCGCCGCCTGTGTGTTGGCCGCGCCCACCGCCGTCAGAATCGTGCGGGTGCGCGGATCCATCGCGTTGCGGATGTTGCCCGAGCACACCACCGAGCCGTCCCTGCACCCGGCGATGTACAGCACCGGCGCGTCGCTCTTCTTCCACATCTCGGGGAAGAAGTTCGACATTTGCAGGAGCTTGTCATACTGCGGCTGCTGATGCACGAACCGCATCCCGTAGTCCAGCGTCAGGCGGTTCGACACCTTCCAGTTGTCCTGGAGGAAGAACTCGATCTGGTTGTAAATGAAGTTGCCTTCGATGAACTTCGACGCCTGAAGGTACTGCGTGAAGACCCCGGTATACGCGTTGGCGTAGCCGAACCCGGTGTCCAGGGTGTTGTTGGTGTCGTTGGCGAAGTTCACGAAGCCCTGGAAGCTCAGGTTCGCAATGCCGCCGGCGCCCACGTTCTGCGCCTTGTAGCTGTAGTTGTGGTAGTAGCCGCCCTTGATCGTATGACGCCCGGTGACGCGCGTCAGGCTGACCGCCACGTCCTGCGTCTTGTTGGTGTTCAGCCAGCCGGGATACCGCTGGTTGGGCGGCGGCGCCCCGATGCGGCCGCCCCAGCCGAAGATCGGCGGCAGGTTCAGCGACTTGCCGTCAAAGAACGGCGGCTTCTCAGCCTGCAGGATCTTGTAGCCGTAGTACCGCTCGTCCATCACGCCCGCTTGCGGATACAGCAGCGGGAAGGCCGCCAGGCTCTTCAGGCGGTTGGCTTCCTCGTTGAACAGAACGCCGCCTTCGTTGCCGTCGGCCAGTTCGTTCTTGATGCTTCCGTAGGTCACCTCGAGGAAGGTCGTCGGGTTGAACACGTAGTTAGCCGTGACGCCGAGGTTGGTGATGTAGGGCCTGGGCGTGTACACGTCCGTGAAGCCCTGAATCAGGCCCGGTCTCCGCACCGGCCGCTGCCGCTGCCCGGAGTACTTGCCCGTCAGCCGCAGCTTCTCCGAAATCTGGTAGTCGAGCCGGACGGCGGGCTGCTGAAGCAGGTTGGTGAACGTCGGCGGGTTGACCTCATAGTTGTAGTTCATCCCCGACAGTTGCTCCAGGTTCGGGAGCGGGTAGCGGTTGAGCACCGCCACGCCGGGGGCATACATCCTGGTGGCTGGAATAATGTTGCCGGGGTAGGCCGCGCCCGTGGTGTGGTCGATCAGCGCGGGCAGCAGGGCGCCGTTCTGGTCGCGGCTCTGCGAGAAGTTGCCGGCGCGCTCCAGCGCCGAGGGCAGACGATACCGGATAACGGCGCCGGCGTTGATCGCCGTCTGGCTCGGCCGGTACTCGTGCGCGTAGAAGAAGAACAGCTTGTTGTTGCCGCCCGGCCTGCCAATAGGACCGCCGATGGTGTAGCCGTAGATCTTCTGGTCCGTCTTAACCTTCGGGTCGTTGTTCTTCAACGCCACCCACGACCGCTCATTCCAGTCCGAGTCGGTGAACACGGCGTAGGCCGACCCGTGGAACTCGTTGGTGCCGCCCTTGGTCACCGCCGTGATCTGCAAGCCGCTGGAGCGGCCGTATTCGGCCTGATACCCCTGCGTGAGGACTTTCACTTCGCCGATGGACTCGATGTTCATGTTCAGCATCTGGCCGTTGTTGCCGGTGTCCATGGCCGAGATGCCGTCCATCATGATGTTGTTCTGGCTGACGCCGCCCAGCCGCGTGCCGCCGGCCGAGGCGCCGCCCTCGATAACGCCCGGCGTGAAGGCCACCAGGCTGGTGAAGTTCCCGCGGGCGATCGGCAGACTCTCGATCTGCTTGGTCTCAATGGCGAAGGACCGCTCGCCGCTCTGTGTCTGAATGAGCGCCGCTTCGGCCGTCACGGTGACCGTTTCCACGGTTCCGCCCACTTCCAGCGTCAGCGGCGGTACGCCGATGCGATCGCCACCGCTAACCGCGACCCCCGGGCGCCGCAAAGTCTTGAACGACGCGGCGGTGATCTCGACGGTGTAGGTGTCGGCGACGACGTTCGGGAACACGTAGTCGCCCGTCGCGTTGGTGACGACCGGGGCGGTCCTGGTGTTCCGCGTCTCGCTTATCAGTACTACGCTCGCGCCGGGAATGACGCCTCCCGTCGAGTCTACGACGCGTCCTGTCACCGTGCCGGTCGTGATCTGCGCCACTGCCGCAAGCGGCAGCAGCAACAAGGCCACGACGAGGCCGGCGATCATACTGCATGTGCTGCGTCTCATGCTTCCTCCTTAGGTTCCTGGCCTGCTCGTGGTGCGGCGATTCGGCCACCGCCGGTCGCGCACATTCCCCGCTACGCTCATGCCCACCGGGAGCACCCGCTTCTCCTCGATGGTGGGCGTGGTCGCACCGCTACCGGCCCAAAATTGTGGCTCCCGCATCCCTCAAGCAAGGTTCGCTTACGGCGCCAGTATAAAGCGGCCTGATCTTGGATATCAAGGAAAAAAGAAAATAATGAACAGGATTTAATGAATTAACGCAAATCGCTAAAATCTGAAGGCACGCGCGCAATCCCCGGTTTCGGGCTTGACAGCAGCCAGGAGAATGGTCTAATCTCTAGTCAGATATGGGTGATTCTGCTTCGGAACGAGTTCGCATCTCCTTGAAAGCACAATACGCGCTGAAGGCAGTGTTCGACCTCTCGCTACAGCCTCCGGGCCGCCCTGTGAAGATTGCCGACATCGCCACGCGCCAGCACATCCCCCAGAAGTTTCTCGAACTGATACTTGCCGGGCTCAAGCAGGGTGGCTTCGTCGAGTCCAAGCGGGGCGCCGAGGGCGGGTATCTTCTAGCGCGGAGCCCGGATTCGGTGACGGTGGGGGCGGTGATGCGGGTCGTGGAGGGGACCCAGGGGGCGCGCTCGCGTGGCAAGCGCGGCGGAGCCGGCCCCTTTGAAGCGATGTGGCGCGAGGTTGACGAGGCGTTCTCGTCGGTCGTTGACCGCACGACATTCGCGGAGTTGGCGCGCGCCTGGCAGGAGCAGCAGCGCAAGTACGTACCCTGCTGGGAAATCTGAAGACTGGGAGGCAGACAAGTGATATTCAACGACAACTCACTAAGCATCGGGAAGACCCCGCTCGTGCGCCTGAACCGGGTGACCGACGGCGCCCGGGCGACGGTGCTGGCAAAGATCGAAGGACGCAATCCGGCTTATTCGGTCAAGTGCCGGATCGGGGCCTCGATGATCTGGGACGCGGAGGGGCGCGGCGTGCTGGGCCCCGGCAGGGAGATCATCGAACCCACCAGCGGCAACACGGGCATAGCCCTGGCCTTCGTGGCGGCGGCGCGGGGCTACCCGATCACGCTCACCATGCCGGAGAGCATGTCCATCGAGCGGCGCAAGGTCCTTAAGGCGCTCGGGGCGAGGCTGGTGCTCACCGAGGCGTCGGGCGGCATGGCGGCAGCCATAAAGGCCGCCGAGCAGATGGCGGCCTCCGAACCGGATCGCTACATCCTGTTGAACCAGTTTCAGAACCCCTCGAATCCCGAGATCCACTTCAGGACCACGGGGCCGGAGATCTGGGAGGACACTGGCGGCAACGTGGACGTGCTGGTCAGCGGAGTGGGCACGGGGGGCACCATCACGGGCGTGTCGCGCTACTTCAAGCAGGCCCGGCAGAAGAGCATCGTGTCGGTGGCGGTGGAACCCGCCGCCAGCCCGGTGATCACCCAGACGCGCAACGGCGAGCCTGTCAAGCCGGGCCCGCACAAGATCCAAGGCATCGGCGCCGGTTTCATCCCTGGCACCCTGGATCTGTCCGTGGTCGACCGGGTGGAGACGGTCACCAACGAGGAGGCAATCGAGATGGCCAAGCGCCTGGCGCGAGAGGAAGGCATTCTCTCCGGAATTTCCTGCGGCGCGGCTGCGGCTGTGGCGGTGCGGCTGGCGAAACAGCCGGAACTGGCGGGTACGACCATCGTCACCGTGCTCCCGGACTCCGGGGAACGCTACCTGAGCACGGTGCTGTACGAAGGGATGTTCGCCGAGTAGAGGCGGGCTATTGCCGGCCGGGAAGAAGGAAGGTGGTTTCATCCTTCTTCACCCTGCCCTGGTCCTGCCGGACGCGGCGGGCGCGCTCCCCGGCGTTCTCCTTGAA
>JBBITL010000151.1:0-5688 GCA_037440765.1 Solibacteraceae bacterium | reverse complement strand
CGGACTGGCCGCAGTTTCGGGGGCCGGACAGGGACAACATCTCCAAGGAGACGGGCCTGCTGCGAAAGTGGCCGGCCAAGGGTCCCAGGGCGCTGTGGACCGTGCCCGTGGCCCAGGGCTACGCAGGAGCCGCCATCGTCGGAGGGCGCGTCTACCACCACGACTATGATGAGGCCAAGGGCGACTGGCTCGTCAACTGCCGGTCGCTGGCCGACGGCAAGCAGATATGGCAATTCCGGGAGACCCGCGACGTCCGGCCCAACCACGGCATCACGCGCACGGTGCCGGCGGTGGACGGCCGCTACGTGATCTCGCTGGACCCCAAGGCCGTGCTGCACGGCATCGACGCCAGGACTGGAAAGGAGATCTGGCGCAAGAGCCTGGTCACCGAGTACAAGAGCACGATTCCGTCCTGGTACAACGGCCAGTGCCCCTACCAGGAGGCCGACCGCGTAATCATAGGCACCGGCGGGGCGGCTCTCATGGTGGCGCTGGACAAGGCCACGGGCAAGGAACTCTGGAGGACTCCGAACACCAGCAAACACATGCTGTCGCACGCATCGGTCATGCCGGCCGTTCTGGGCGGCGTGCGGCAGTACCTGTGGGGAACGCTGCGGGGGCCGGTCGGCGTCGCCGCAGCAGATGGAAGGCTCCTGTGGGAGTTCAGCCGCAGGTTCAACGTCGCGGTTGCGCCTTCGCCCATCGCCGTGGACACAGAGCGGGTCTTCATGACCGCCAGTTACGACGCCGGCAGCGTCATGGTCCGCGTGCGGCAGACGGGCGGCGCCTTCCAGGCCGAGCCCGTCTGGGACATGAAGAAGAACGAGTGGAACTCCGAGGTTCACACTCCGATCGTCTACAAGGGACACATGTTCGCAGTCGGCAGGAGGCGCCGCGGCCTGTTCACCTGCCTCAACCTCGACGGCAAGGAAGTGTGGACCAGTGACGGCAAGGCCACCTTCGGACTGGGCAGCTTCCTCGTGGCAGACGGCATGTTCTTCGCGCTTGACGGCGACACAGGCCTTCTGCGCCTGATTGAGGCGAGCACCACCGAGTACAGGGAACTGGCCAGCGCTCAGGTGCTGAGCGGAGGCGACGTGTGGGGGCCGATGGCGCTGTCCGATGGCAAGCTCGTGCTTCGAGACATGACCAAGATGGTGTGCGTCGACGTGCGCGGGTAAGCAAACCGGGGAGGTCGAGCGATGCAATACCGGCTGGCTCGGGTAATAGGCGGCAAGGGCTCCGCTCCCGATAAATTCGCCGCAGCGCTGCGGGGCGTGGCCGTGGACGCACTGGGGCAGGTTTATGCCGCGGGCGACTCCGAACTGAAGATCTTCGCCGCCACCGGAGAACTCCGGCGGCGCTGGCCTACTTCCAAGCCCGCCCTGGCGGTGGCCGTGGCGGGCGATGGATCGGTTTACGCCGGCCAGCCGGGGCAGATCGAGATCTTCGACGGAGCAGGCCGGCTGATCAACACCTGGCGCAACGCGGAACTGTTGGGGCAGGTGACGGCCATCGGCTTCGTCAGGGACGGCGTTCTGGCTGCGGACGCGGCCGGCCGCGCCATCCGCCGTTTCGACCGCGGCGGCAGGCTTCTCAACAACATCGGCACAGACAACCGGATGCAGGGATTCCGCATCCCCAACGGCGTGGTGGATTTCGCCGTGGACAACGAGGGAATCGTTCACGCCGCCAACCCGGGCAGGCACAGAGTGGAGCGCTACACGCCCGAGGGGAAGCTGCTCGGCCACTTCGGGCGTTTTGACGGGATCGATCCGGCGGGCTTCTCCGGCTGCTGCAACCCGACCAACGTGGCGGTCGCCGGCCGTGACACCGTCGCCGTCACCGAGAAGGCCGGCCCGCGCGCCAAGCTGTACCAGACCGGCGGAAAGCTCGTCGCGGTCATCGCGGCAGATGTGTTTGACCCCAACTGCAAGAACATGGACATCGCCGCCGGCGCGGACGGCCGCGTCTACGTGGCCGACACGGTTAAGCTGGCGGTGCACGTGTTCGAGCCTGTCAAGGAGGGCGCATGAGCGGGAATCCGACCAGGCGCGACGTGCTGGCGACGGCGGCCCGCGCCACTGTTGTGGCGGGGCTTGGCGGCGCCGCCGTCTTCCTCGCACAGAAGGCCCAGGGGCAGCTCGTATGGCAGGTGGATACGGCCAGGTGCATCAACAGCCGGCTCGGAGAGGTTGGCGGGGAAGTCTGCACCCGCTGTACGACCGAGTGCGTCGTGTCGCTGTCGGCCGTGCGGGCCGTCAACGAGCACTCCAAGTGCGGGCGCTGCGCCATCTGTCCGGCCTACTTCAATATCAAGAGCGCGGTGGACGAGCACGGCCTGCCGAGCGAGAAGCTCTGTCCGCGGGACGCGATCGAGCGCAAGTCGATCGGCTACGTGGATCCGGAAGATCCCAACAACAACTACTTCGAGTACATCATCGACGAGGAAAAGTGCGACGGCTGCGGCAGGTGCGTCATGGGGTGCAAGGAGCCCCTGGGGCTGGGCTCGATTGTGCTGAGAGTCCGTTACAACCTGTGCACGGATTGCAACCGCTGCGCGATTTCGAATGCGTGTCCGGCGGACGCGCTCGGGCAGATACCAGTGGAAGATGCGCTCAAGCCGGCGGTTGTAGAGCGGCACGCATAGCATGAGCGTTTTTCCGCAGGGTTGCTCCCGCCCTAGAAGCCTCCTGCTGGCGGCGGCGCTCTTCCTCGGCCTGCTCCCGGCCGGGAGCGCGTTCGCCCAGGCCATCCACTACGAGCGTCCCGTGGAAGCCGCCCCCCAGCCGGAGAACATCGGCGAAGGCTACGTGACGCCGGAGGTGCAGAGGCCACGGCCGCGGGACTACTGGCTTCAGTTGCTGGACGTAGCGCTGCTGGCGGCGGCGCTGGCCCTGGCGGTCTGGATCGTAGTGGGCAAGCGCAGCCGCAGAGGGCTGGTTGCGCTCAGCATAGGGTGCCTGGCCTATTTCGGCTTCTACCGGGAGGGCTGCGTCTGTCCGGTCGGTTCCATCCAGAACGTTGCGGTCGCGTTCACCGACCCCGGCTACTCCATTCCCATCGTAGTGACGGCGGTCTTCTTCCTTCCACTGCTGGTGGCGGTGTTCTTCGGCCGCGCCTTCTGCGGGGGCGTGTGCGCGCTCGGCGCGATCCAGGAGCTGGTGGTGCTGAAGCCCGTCGAGGTGCCGCGGCGGCTTGACCAGGCGCTGGGCCTGCTGAAATACGTCTATCTCGGGCTGGCCGTCTGGTTCGCGGTGCAGCCGGCCATCGGCCGTGATTTTCTCATCTGCCGCTTTGACCCGTTCGTGGGGCTTTTCCGCGGCAGCGGCTTCGCGCACATGATCATTACGGGCGGAGCGTTCCTGGTGTCGGGCATGTTCATCGGGCGGCCCTATTGCCGCTACCTGTGTCCTTACGGCGTCCTGCTCTCCTGGGCCTCGCGTTTGGCCCGCTGGGGCGTGACCGTGACCCCGGCCAAGGAACTGGAGTGCGGGCTTTGCACCGCTTCCTGCCCCTACGCCGCCATCGAGCAGCGCCGGGCCGTCCGCAAGAAGTGCCTGTACTGCGCGCGCTGCTACGCCTCCTGCCCCCATGAGGGTGAGCGGGCGCGGGCCAAGAGGGATCTGGTGGCGATCTCGCCCCCGGGCTAGAGGCGATGGAAAAGGCACAGAAGCAATCCATCGCACGGGCCTGCGCGGCAGGCGCAGGAGTGATTATCGTCCTGTGCGCCGGGATTCTCCTGGCCGACTATATCGTGGAGCGCGTGCTCACGCCGCGCGAAGACAGGCGCCACAAGGCTCTCCAGGAGGAGATCCAAGCCGACTCCTCCCTGGCGCCCAAGCTGGCGGAAGACCAGAAGGCGGTTACGGAGCGGCGGCTGGCGCGCAAGGCGAGAGGAGCATTCCTTGGTAATGTGCTGATCGCCGCCGGCGCGCTGTTTCTCTATTGCTCGTCGTGGCTGCTGGGACAGCGCCCGCGCCGGACGGTAGCTCTGAGCAGGCTGGTTCCACCCAAGCCGCGCGCGGCGCCCGCGCCCCGCCCGGCCGCGCCGGCCAGGATCGCTGCGCCCCTGGACGGCAGGCTCAGCCGTGTGAGGCTTCGCATCGGCCTCGGCGCGTGCAGCGTTGCCGGCGGGGCCGAGCCGGTGCTGGCCGCCCTGGAACAGGAGGCCGCCGAGGCGGGCTTGGCCGACGCGATCAAAGTGGCCGGCTGCAACGGGATGTGCCACCGCGAGCCAATGGTCGAGGTCGTGGAGGCCGGCGGGAAACGGACGCTGTACGGCAACGTCACCGCGGACGCTGCGCGGCGCATCGCCCGGCGGCATCTTCGCCCGGCGCGGATTTCCACCTGGGCCCGGTGGGGCGCCGGTCGCCTGGCAGAGCAGATCAAGCGCAACGGCCGCCCCCTGGATCTGGACGGCCTCAGGGTCGGTGACGATGGGTACATCGCCCGGCAGAAGCGGATCGTGCTTGAGAACTGCGGCCAGATCGATCCATCGAGCATCGATGATTACCTGGCCAGGGAAGGGTACCGGGCGCTGGCAGGGTGCGTTCAGAGCCTGACGCCTGAAGAGGTGGCTGCCGCGATTCCGGACTCCGGGCTGCGCAGCGCGGGCTCCGCCCCGGCGAAGCTCGAGGCGACGGACGGAGATCAGGCGGACAATCGCGCCTACGCCGGCCGGCTGCTGCTCGAATCCGACCCGCACCGTGTGCTGGAAGGCCTCGCGATTGCCGCCTATGCGGCCGGGGTTTCCGAGGCATGCGTGCACGTCCGCAAGGGGCGCACTCTGGCCGTGAGCCGCCTCCGGGAGGCGATCCGGCAGGCCGGGGAGAAGGGCTTTTTGGGGCGGAACATTCTTGGTTCGCAGTTCTCGCTGCGGGTGGAGGTCCGCGAAGGACCGGGAGCCGGGGACGACGGGGCGGCCCCTTCGGTCGAGACGCTGGCCTCGATTCCCCGGATTGTCGGCCGCGCCCGCCAGGCGCCCGGCGCGCCGGCCGGCAGCGGGACGAAACTGCTTTCGCTCGCCGGCAAGATCAGCCGCCCCGGCGTGGTTGAGGTTCCCATGGGAACCACCATCCGCCAGGTGGTGGAGGAGATAGGCGGCGGGACCAAGAGCGGGCGCCCGTTCAAGGCCGTGCTCCTGGGCGGGCTGTCGGGAGGCTTCCTGCCGGCGTCTTTGGCGGATACACCCATCGAGTCCGAATCCCTGGCCCGGGCCGGAACCGGTTTGGGCTCGGGCAGCGTAGTGGTGTTCGACGACCGGGACTGCATGGTGGACGCGGCCCGCGCCGCGGCGCGGTCCATGTCTCCCCCGGCGAAGCCCCTGCTGGAGATCCTGGAGCGGATCTGCACGGGGAAAGGCGAGCCAGGCGACCTGGAGGCGCTGGAAGCGGCCGCCAGCCAGGAAGCGCCCGCGGCGGTAGCCACCACGCTGCGCTACTTCCGGGAGGAATACAAGGCGCACGTTCTCGGAAAGTCGTGCCCGGCCGGACGATGCAGGTCCCTGATCCGGTACGTGGTGAACGACAACTGCATCGGCTGCACCTTGTGCGCCCAGGTGTGCCCGGCCGGCGCTATCGAATACCGCCCGTACGAGAAGCACGAAGTGGCCGCGGAACGCTGCACGCTGTGCGACAAGTGCTGGCAGGCCTGCCAGGAGAATGCCATCGACATAGTGGCGGTGGA
>JBBITL010000150.1:0-6015 GCA_037440765.1 Solibacteraceae bacterium | reverse complement strand
CGCCGGCCATCGGTGGCGCACCGCCGCCCCCGCGCCCGCCGCCCGCCGCCATGGGCCCGCCCGCGCCTCCCCTTCGAGCGGGGGCAGCCATCTCCGCGGGCTGCTCGCCGGATGCGGCGGGTGTCTCACCTCCGAAGCCGGGCGTGCCGCCCACGCCGGGGAAATCTTCCATGCCCGGGCCGCCGCGGCCCATGCCCATCAAGTCGGGGCCGCCCAGCATGCCGCGCCCGCCGAATGGCCCCCAGCCGCCTTCCCCAGGGAGACCCAGGGCGCTGCTCATGCTGCCTTGGACCAGGTAAGCCGGGTTGGCGCTTGGGGTGAGTTCGGCGTTCATCTCGCTGGTGATGACGCCCTCCTGTACGAACAGGGAGAGGTCCGAGGACTGGCTCACCTGGACCTGCTGGAATTCGGGGGGAACAGGCGCCGCCTGGCCGCCTCCGCCACGCCTGGCCGGGAAGGCCTTGGCGGGCCCGGCAGGCGCCGGTCCCCGGGCTGCGGCAGCCGCTGCCGGCCCGGGCGCCACCAGCCGGGCCATCTCAGCCTCGGACAGGAACCTGAGGTCCCACTCGGCGGAAGCCGTGCCGGGCCCGGCCTGGATGTCCCGCCTGGCCTGCTCGAAGCCCAGCATCTCCACCTGGATGGTCCAGACGCCCTCAGAGAGGTCGGCAAACGAGTACGATCCGTCGTCGCCCGTGGTGGTGACGACTTTCCTGTCCCCCTGTGTTGCGGTTACGGTGGCTCCAGGCAAAGGGTGCCGGTTGGATCTGACAACCCCACGGTGCGGAGCGCCGGCCAGCGCGGCCGCGATCAGGCCGGCCGCCACCAGGGCGCCGGCGCAGGCGCAGAAACGGATCTTCGACATTCGGTGGCCCTGGCAATTGTGACGGCCGCCGCGAGGCGAAGATTACCCGCCGCCACGGGCCTTTACAAGCCTTTACACCGGGACGTGGCGCCGCCGGGTCTTCCCGGTTGCGATCAGCCCGTCAGTTGTGCTATCCGATGAACTCCGGCTCGCCGAGAACCGCGGCCGCGGCATTGTAATCCGCACAGGAGACAGGCAGTGACAAGCCCTGAATCGGCGGCCACGCCGCGCGTGGCAGTAATCATGGGAAGCAAGAGCGACTGGATCACAATGCAGCGGGCGGCCGAAGTGCTCGCGGAGCTGGAAATCCCCTACGAGGCGAAGATCGTCTCCGCGCACAGGACGCCCGACTTTCTGTTCGAGTACGTGGGTGGCGCCGAGGCGCGCGGCATCCAGGTCATCATCGCGGGCGCGGGCGGCGCGGCCCATCTGCCGGGGATGGCGGCGGCCAAGACAACGCTGCCGGTGCTCGGCGTGCCGGTGGAAAGCAAGGCGCTCCGGGGTCTGGATTCACTCCTGTCCATAGTGCAGATGCCCAAGGGCGTGCCGGTCGGCACGCTCGCCATCGGAGAAGCTGGAGCGGCCAATGCCGCCCTGCTGGCGGCGGCCGTCATCGCCCTGGGCGATCCCGCACTGCGGCAGCGGTTGAAGGCGCTCCGTGGGCGTCAGACCAACTCCGTGCTGGCAGAGGCGCTGTGAAGCCGCTCTGGCCTGGCGCAACCATCGGAGTTCTGGGAGGCGGACAGCTCGCGCGCATGCTGGCGCTGGAAGCCCGCCGCATGGACTACCGGATCGCGGTCCTTGACCCCGATCCGGAAGGCCCGGCCGGGCAGGTGGCGGACATCAGCATCCGGGGGGAGTTCGACGATGTGGCGGCCGCCGAGACCCTGGCCGGGCACAGCGACGTCATTACGCTGGACACCGAGCACATCCCCGCCGCGCTGCTCGAGAGAATCGAGACGCTGAAGCCGGTCCGCCCCTCGGCCAACGTTCTGCGCATTGTCCAGGACCGGCTTGAGCAGCGCCGGTTTCTGGAGGCGCTGGGAGCGCCCCAGGTCCGGTTTGCCCCCGCGTCGGACGAGGCCAGTCTCCGCGTGGCGGCCGAAGTGGTGGGGTTCCCGTCCGTGCTCAAGACCAGGCGCGGAGGCTACGACGGGAAGGGCCAGGCCAGGGTCGATCAGGCGGATGCGCTCGTTGAGGCCTGGAGAGCGGTCGGAGAGCGTCCGGCCGTCATGGAGTCATTCGCCGACTTCGAGCGGGAGGTCTCGGTCTTGCTGGCGCGCGGCCTGGACGGCAGCGTCCGCTTCCACCCGATCGCGGAGAACACGCACCGGTCCCACATTCTCCACACCAGCCGCGTGCCGGCGCGCATTCCGGCCGAGCTTGTGCCCAGGGCCGAGGAACTCGGCGAGCGGATCGCCTCCGCGCTCGGCCACGTGGGCATGATGGCCATCGAGCTGTTCGTGACTCGGGAAGGAGCCCTGCTGGTTAACGAAATCGCGCCGCGCACGCACAACAGCGGGCACTACAGCTTCGGCGCGTGCGCCACCAGCCAGTTCGAGCAGCACGTCCGGGCCATCTGCGGCCTGCCGCTGGGGGACCCGTCGCTTCTGCGCCCCGCCCTGATGCTCAACCTGTTGGGCGATCTTTGGGCCGGCGGCCCCCCCTGCTGGAGCAGCGTGCTTTCCCACCCGGCGGCGCGCCTGCATCTGTACGGCAAGAGGCGGGCCTCGCCCGGGCGCAAGATGGGCCACATCCTGGTGCTCGGCGAAGATGCCGGCCATAACGCCGTGATCGCCGAGGCCATCGCCGCCGGACTGGAGCGCGGCGCGGGCTGACATTCGCCTGTCCGGGACGCTACTGGCGGGCGCTGGAGACCTGCCGGAGCCAGAGCGTCCCTTCAGCGCGGGTCGTGCCCGGCGCCCGGCGGTACTCAAGAACAAGGCGCACCGCCCCGCCGCCGGCGGGCGCCACGAAGCGCAGCGACTCCGCCCGCCAGTCGTCACCCGCGCCGCCCAGCGGCGCCGAGGCCAGCTCCCGCCCGGTGGCCAGATCGCTGACGCGCCACCGCAGGCCGCTGCCCGCCGGGATTCCCGAGTCCCGTGAGGAATATGAGACCACGTAGGCGAGCCCCGGCTCTGCCGGTAGTACCTGGTCGGCAAGCCCGCAGTGTTCCGGCTGCCTGCCGGAGAGCGTGAAACGAAGCGCCCGCGGCGACTCGGTGCGCGTCGCGGTCAGCCCCTGGTTGGGGTGGAGCCTCCAGTCGAAGGCCGCCCCGAGCGGAGGCGCGGCGAAATCGCCGTTTGTCACAAGTCCGCCCTGACCGGGATTCAACGGGGGGTGGGGAATCAGCCCCCTGCTGCAGAGCACGTTCCAGGCGTTCAGGGCGCTTGCCACGCGGCCCCCGGCGATCAGCCGGTCGCAGTAAATGGTCAGCACCGGCAAGTCCGCCGGCCGGCCCGCGGCCAGGACCGCTTCACTGGCCTGCTCCGCCTCCGCCAGCTTGTTTTCCATAAGGAGGAAGTGCAGATACTGCGCCCGGATGTCCGGACGGTCCGGGATGCCGCGGGCGAGGATTAGGGACGCATCCTGGGTCAGCCTCCAGTACAGCCGGAACAGCGGGGTCTGCGGGTAGTAGGCCGTCTGGGCAGCCTGCCGCGCCCAGGGCCAGAACTTCTCGTGCTCTCCGCGGCGGAAGTAAAAGTTGGCGAGAGACCAGCGGGGCTGGTAGCCCCTGTCCACCCGGGCCGCCTCCAGCAGGCAGCGCTCGGCTTCGGCCATGTCGCCGGCGGCCTCGGCCAGCAGGCCGAGCTCAATCCAGCCGGCCGGGTATCGCGGGTTTCCGGCGACCGCACGGCGCAAGGCTTCCCGGTCCGTTGAATCAGAGGCGAAGTAGGCGGCGTTGCCTGGCGCCAGCCGCCGCGCCTGCTCCACCGTCCCGGCCGAGCCCGCGTGGAACAGGCGATCGGCATACCCCAGCCGGAGACTCCAATACACCCCCGTGCCAAGCACGGCGGCCGCCGCGACCGCGACAATGATCCGTAGCGCGCCCATCGCCGGGGGTCCTAGAGTTTCTACCTTACCACCTGTTGTTCCGGCCCCATTCCGCCGATTAGGGCCTGTGTGCGGTTGCCCGCGCACATCCTGATGAAAACGGAGGAAGTTACGTGAAGCACCGGACAACTTGCGGCTTGGTGAGTGTGCTCCTGAGCGGAGCCCTGGTGGCAGTTCTGGCATCTCCGCCAGTGATCGGGACCGCCACCGCGCGAGGGCAGTTCCTGTTGGACAACGCGGCTGTCCAGGGCAACGCCACGTTGCTGGAGGGAAGCGTTCTGGAAACCCGGTCCGCGCCCTCGCGCCTGAGGCTCCAGGGGGGCGCGGAGATAATGATAGGCTCCGGCTCCAGGGGCCGGGTGTATGGCGACCGGCTGGTGCTCGAGAAGGGCGAGGGGAGGCTGGCTGGTTCGCGGCAATACCGAATCGACGCAGGTGTCCTGCGGGTCCTGCCGGACGCGCCCGCCGCCGCCGCGCGGGTGGCCTACTGGCGGCCCGGGACAATTACGGTGGCAGCCATGGACGGGCCGGTGAGCGTGGCGACGGCCGACGGCGTGCTGCTGGCCAGACTGGATGCGGGCATGGCGCGCGCGTTCGAGCCCCAGGCGGCCGGGGCGGCGGCGCCGGTCTCGGCGACCGGCTGTCTGAGCGCCTCCGGCGGACTCTTCCTGGTCAAAGATGAGACGGCCAATCTCAGCTTTGAGCTGAGGGGCCAGGACCTGTCGCGCTACGCCGGCCAGCGGGTGGCAATTACGGCGACCCATCTTCGCGACGCAAAGCCCGCCGGCGCGGCAGCCCACGTTCTACAGGTAACGCAGGTCAAACCGCTCGGCGGCGGCTGTCCTTCGGGTACGGCTGGAGCCGGCGCCGCGGCAGCCACCTCCTCGGTCTCCACCAAGGCCATCGTCGCCGGGGTCGCCGTTGCCGCCGTGGCAGGCGGAACCGCCTTGGGTCTGACCGGCGAGCGGGACAACGGCGGGACCATCAGTCGTTAGATAACGG
Source organism: Solibacteraceae bacterium (assembly GCA_037440765.1). GTDB lineage: Bacteria > Acidobacteriota > Terriglobia > Bryobacterales > Bryobacteraceae > DTKY01. The sequence continues at coordinate 1,097 of JBBITL010000150.1, read as the reverse complement.
ACAGTTCCTCCTGTTGGTTGTCTCCTCGGCCAGCCCCGGCCCAGTGCCGGGGCTGGCGTTTGTCTCAGCAGTCTCCGCCCGCCCGGCTGATGTGATACAATCCTAATCATCTGGAGCCAGCCGGTACTGGGCCGGGGTTCCAAGGCAGATCAGTAAGCCTGCCAGTCCGAAATTCACAAGCCGAGAATCTCCAAGGCGATGCGACGCGTGCGCAAGTACCTGGTGGTTGTGGTTGGCCTGATGGCGGCTACCTCGACCACCAGCACCAGCCAGACGACCCCGCCACCGGACTATACCCATGACCACAGGCTGCTGAAACTGGAGGAGCTCTTCCAGGCGCTCGAATCACCGGCCTATGCTCTGGCTGAGGACTTCCTGCTGGCGGCAGACAGGAACGGGCTGGACTGGCGGCTCCTGCCCAGCCTGGCGATCGTGGAATCAGGCGGCGGCAAGAACTTCAAGAACAACAACATCCTGGGATGGGACTCGTGCAATCAGAGCTTCCCCACCGTGAGCGCGGGCATCCATCATGTTGCGTCGCGCCTCGCGCGGTCCCCACTCTACCGCGACAAGAGCCTGAACGGCATCCTGTCGACGTACAATCCCTTCGTGGACTACCCCGCGCGTGTCAAACGGCTGATGCGCCGCCTGGGGCCGGACCACCAGGGCTCGCCCACCGGGCAGTGACAGGCTGCCCGCCCGCTTCACTCCAAATACCGCACTCCAAGGAACAGCCCGCCGAAAAGAATGACAGAGAGAATGGCGATAGCCAGCGGCACCATCACCTTCTCCTTCATCGAGCGTTCCACCTTGCGGTCGTGCTTCATTTGGTCATCCAGGCTGTCAAACATGGTTCCCAAGACCTCCCTTGTCCGAAACCCGCCTATATAAGACCACTATGAAACGTAACCACCCTCATTGTATTACCACTTCGAGGAAAATGCACGCCAAATCCAACGCCTGCCAGCAGGCTGCTGAATACGGCCCCGACAGGCCAGGAGGCCTATCCCGCGTGGAACGCAAGTCGCTGAATCCGCGGTGCGGGACAGGCGTCCTCGCCTGTCTTTCGCGGGCGAAGAGGCCTTCTTCAGCAGCCT
>JBBITL010000149.1:0-6264 GCA_037440765.1 Solibacteraceae bacterium | reverse complement strand
CGAGGAGTCCGCGCTGCTGGAGTCTCTCGAGGGCAAGCGGGGCGTTCCCATGATCAGGCCGCCGTTCCCCGCCGTGGCGGGCGCGTTTCAGTGCCCCACGGTGCTCAACAACATAGAAACATTTTCCGCGATCCCCGCCATCATCAGCGACGGCGGACCGGCCTTCGCTGCGCTCGGGACTCCCAGAAACGGCGGCACCCGGCTGTTCTGCCTCTCGGGCCACCTCAACAGGCCGGGCGTGTACGAACTGCCGATGGGCTTCAACCTGCTTCGCATGATTAACGAGGTGGGCGGCGGCATACCCGGCGGCAAGCGGCTTAAGGCCGTGATCCCGGGCGGCTCCTCCTGCCCGGTTCTGAAGGCGGAGGAGTGCGACATCGCCATGGACTTCGACTCGCTCACCAGGGCCGGGAGCATGCTCGGCTCCGGCGGCGTGGTGGTCATGGACGAGGACACCTGCATGGTGAAGGCCGCCATGCGCATCATGAAGTTTTACTCCCACGAAAGCTGCGGCTGGTGCGTACCCTGCAGGGAGGGGACCATCTGGCTCAGCAAACTGCTGGCGCGCTTCCACGCCGGTGAAGGGAGCCGCGGCGACATAGGCCTGATCGGCGACGTTGCCAGGAACATGCTCGGCCGCACCTTCTGCCCGCTGGGCGACGCCGCGGCCTTGCCGGCCATCGCCTTTGTCGAGAAGTTCCGCGGCGAGTTCGAAGCGCACCTCGAAGGCAGACCCTGTCCTTACGCGGATGTGCGCCGGGGAGCGCCTGTCGCATGAGCGGCATGGTGAGGCTCCAGATCGACGGCAAGCCGGTGGAGGCGCCCGCCGGCACGCTGGTGATCAACGCCGCCAAGTCAGTGGGCATTGAGATCCCCGCGTTCTGCTACTACGACGGACTGACGCTCCAGGCCGCCTGCCGCATGTGCCTGGTGGAGGTGGAGAAATCCCCCAAGCTGGTGACCGCCTGCACGCTGGCGGTGGCCGAGGGCATGGTGGTGCGGACCGAAACGCCGCAGGTGGTCCAGGCGCGCCGGTCGATGCTGGAGTTTCTGCTCACCAACCATCCCCTGGATTGCCCGGTATGCGACAAGGGCGGCGAGTGCGAACTTCAGGATCTCACCTTCCGCTACGGCCTGGGCGAAAGCCGCTTCCTGGAGGCCAAGCAGCATGTGCCTGAGCAGAAGTGGTCGCCGGTGGTGTACTACGACGCCCCGCGCTGCATCCTGTGCTACCGCTGCGTGCGAATCTGCCAGGAGGGGATGGGGGTCGGCGCGCTGGGTCTGGTGAACCGGGGCGCGCACAACGAGATCGCCCCCAACCGGGGCGACCACCTGGAGTGCGACGAGTGCGGCATGTGCATCGACATCTGCCCGGTGGGCGCGCTCACCAGCCAGGCATACCGCTACAAGACCCGCCCCTGGGAGATGAAGCACGTTGGAACAGTGTGCACCCACTGCGCCGACGGCTGCACCACGACGCTGGGCGTCTACGACAACCGCATCGTGCGCGGCAACAACCGCGACGCGTCCGGCATCAACGGAGAGTTCCTGTGCATCAAGGGGCGGTACGGTTTCGACTTCGTGACCCATCCCGAGAGGTTGCAATCGCCACTCATGAGGGTGGACGGGAAGCTCGAAGAGGCACCCTGGTCGAAGGCCCTGGCCGCCGTGGCGGAGAGGTTCCGTGACGTCCGCGCGCGCGGAGGGAAGTTCGCCGTCGTCGGTTCCACCAGGACCACCAACGAGGAAAATCTGTACCTCCAGCAGTTCGCGCGCCAAGGCCTCGGCACCAGCAACCTTGACCATCACCGCACGGGCGACGTGGTGAGCCTCCTGGCAGCGCTCAAGGGCCGCCCCGGGGCGCTGGCCACTTCCGCGGACCTGTACACGAGCAGGGCCGTGCTCGTCCTTGCATGCGACCTGGCGCAGCAGCACCCCTTCCTGGCTTTCCACCTGCGGGCGAACTGGCGGCACCATGAGAGCCGCGTCTACGCCGTGACCCGGGGACCGGTGCGCGAGGATTCCTATTCGGCGCTGAGCGTCAGGGCCGAGGCGGGGCGGGAGTTGGCCGCGGCGAAGAGCCTTCGCGCGGCCCTCCAGGCCGAGCCGGAGCTGGTGATCGTGTTCGGCGACTCCGTTCGCGGCCGCGCGGTCGAGGAACTGGTTGAGTTCGGCGACTCGCTGGGGGTCCCGGTGAAGTACGTCTGCCTGGTGGACTACGTGAACTCCCGGGGCGCCGTGGACATGGGCCTGCTCCCCGACCTGCTGCCCGGCTACTGCCAGGCCCAAGACGCCGGCCTCAGCCTGCCCGAGATGCTGGCGGCGCCGGACCTGGATGTCCTCTGGGTGGTCGGCGCCAACCCCCTGAAGCGCGGCGCGCTCGCCTCTGACGGCGCTTTCGTGGTGGTGCAGGACCTGTTTCTGACCGAGACCGCCCGGCGGGCCGACGTGGTGCTGCCGGCGGCCTCGGCCTACGAGAAATCGGGAACGGTGACGAATGTGTGCGGCCAGGTGCAGCGCCTCAGGCGGGCCGTTTCCACGATGGGGGTGAAGCCGGACCTCGAGATTTTCCGGCTCCTCGCCTCAGCCATGGGCCTGGAGCTGGCCGTTCCTGATCCGGAGCTGGTCTATGCCGCGATGCGCGAGAGGTTGCCGTCGCCCGCGGGCCTGCCTGCCAGGCCGGAGCTGGTTGTGCCGTCCGGTGATACACTCTTCACCTCGGGCACGTTGGGACGCTACTCGAAGGCGCTGGGAAGTGTGATGGAGGCGCCGGGCGGGCTTTACCGATGGACTTCATAGTCATCACTCTGGTGAAGGCGGCTGTCTGGGCGGCTGCGATTCTGCTCAGCCTGCTTTATCTCCAGTGGGTTGAGCGGAAGGTGATAGCCCACGTGCAGTTGCGCATGGGCCCCTCACGCGTAGGCCCGCACGGCCTGCTTCAGCCTCTGGCCGACGTGGTGAAACTGCTCACCAAGGAAGATCTCGTCCCGGCGCAGGCCAACAGGCTTCTGTTCGTCCTGGCGCCGTTCCTGGCGGTGGCGCTGGCCCTGCTTCCCGTAGCCGTGTTTCCCTTCGGCCCCGAGGTCGAGATCTTCGGCCTGCGGACCACCCTCCAGATGGCCGACCTGAACATCGGAGTGCTCTTCCTGCTGGCTATCACTTCGCTGGGCGTGTACAGCATGGCCCTGGCCGGCTGGGCCTCCAACAGCAAGTACGCGCTGCTCGGCGGCCTGCGCAGTTCGGCGCAGATGATCAGCTACGAATTGCCCATGGCCGTCGCCGTGGTGGCTCCGCTGCTGCTGGCCAACACGCTGAGCCTCGCCGCACTGGCTGAAGCCCAGGGTGGTTACTACCTGGGCTTCATCCCCCGCTGGAACGTCTTCCAGTGGCCGGCGCCGCAGGTTTTCGGCTGCATGATCTTCCTGATTGCGGGTTTCGCCGAGACCAACCGGGTGCCCTTCGACCTGCCCGAGGCGGAAAACGAACTGGTGGCTGGTTTCCACACCGAGTACAGCAGCCTGAAGTTCGCCTCGTTCTTCATGGCCGAGTACGCCAACATGATTTCCAGTTGCGCCTTCGCCACGGTGCTGTTCTTCGGAGCCTGGCAGCCGCTGTGGCCCGAGGCCCTGGGCTCGGGGTTCTTTCCGACGCTGCTGCTGGCGGGATTCGGCGCCGTGGCCCTTTACCATGGCCTCAACCCGGCGCGGAGCAAGGACCGCCGGACGCTGCCCGTGGCGGCGCTGGCCTTCTTCGCCGTCGCCGCGATCTTCCTGGTTCCATTTCTGCGGCCGGTCCTGATCCCCGTTTTCTGGTTTGCCCTCAAGACCGGCTTCCTGCTGTTCGTGTTCATGTGGGTGCGCGCCACGCTGCCGCGCTTCCGCTACGACCAGTTGATGCGGTTCGCCTGGAAGTTCCTGTTCCCGGCGGCGATAGTCAACCTGATGGCCACCGGCTGGCTGGTGGCCATGTACGGCGGGTAGAGACCATGGACCTGGCTCTGTTCCTGACATTCTCGATCGTCGCCGTGGGATGCGCGGTGAACCTGGTCCTTCAGCGCCACCCCATCAGCGCGGCGATCTCGCTGATCGGGGTGATGGCGTCGCTCGCCGTGCTCTACCTTCTGCTGGGGGCCGAGTTTATCGCCGCGGTGCAGGTGATCATCTACGCCGGCGCCATCATGGTCCTTTTCGTTTTCGTGATCATGCTGCTCAACGCCGAGGCCGAAAAGAAGACCGGCCGGTCGCTGGTGGCGCGCTACATCGGCATTCCGAGCCTCTTCATGTTTCTCGGCCTTCTGGGCGTGCTGATCCACGCCTTGTATGCTTCAGAGGAGAGGGTGACGTTCGGCGGCTTCACGGGCGGCACGGCTCAGAACGTGGGCAGGGCGCTGTTCACCGAGTACCTGCTGCCCTTCGAGGTGACTTCCATCCTGATCCTGGTGGCGATTGTGGGAGCCATCGTTTTGGCCCGGAAGGAGACCGGTTAGATGTCCGGCGTGCCCCTGTCCTGGTACCTGATCCTCAGCGCCGTGCTGTTCAGCCTGGGAGTCGCCGGATTTCTGATCCGCCGCAGCATGATCACCGTGTTCATGTCGATCGAGCTGATGCTGAACGCCGTGAACCTCAGCCTGGTGGCCTTCTCCTACCAGCTCAAGCAGGTGGACGGACACCTGTTCACCTTTTTCGTGATGGTGGTGGCCGCCGCAGAGGCAGCTGTGGGGCTGGCCATCATCCTGGCCGTGTTCCGCAACCGCGGAACGCTGCAAATCGACGAAGTGGACTCGATGAAGAACTGAAACATGCTCCACCTCTGGCTCATCCCCGCCTTCCCGCTGGCCGGCTTCCTGGTGAACGGCCTGGCGGGCCGCCGCATGTCCAGAGCGCTGGTGAACCTGGTGGCCATAGGGAGCGTGGCGCTGTCGTTGCTGTGGGTGCTGAAGACGCTGGCGGCTCTCGGCCCGATGGAGCAGGCGCACGTGGAACGCTACTTCACCTGGTTCCAGAGCGGTGAACTGCGGGTGGGCTTCGACCTCGCCGTGGACCGGCTCACGGCGGTGATGCTGCTGGTGGTGACCGGCGTCGGGCTGCTGATCCACGTCTACGCCACCGGCTACATGGCGCATGAAGGGGGCTATTACAGGTTCTTCTCCTACTTCAACCTCTTCATGTTCTTCATGCTGATCCTGGTGCTGGCCGCCAACTTCCTGGTGATGTTCGTCGGCTGGGAGGGCGTGGGGTTGTGCAGCTACCTGCTGATCGGCTTCTACTTCCTCAAAAAGAGCGCCACCACGGCCGGGAACAAGGCTTTCATCGTGAACCGCATCGGGGACTTCGGCTTCTCGCTGGCGGTGTTTCTGATCTTCATCGGCTTCGGCTCGCTGGACTTCGACGTGGTGTTCGCGGCCGCCGCTCAGCGCCCGGTCGAGACCACGGCCGGAGCGCTGACCCTGACAGCTCTTCTGCTGATGGTCGGCGCCGCGGGCAAGTCGGCTCAGGCCCCGCTGTACGTGTGGCTGCCGGACGCCATGGAAGGCCCCACGCCGGTTTCCGCCCTGATCCACGCCGCCACCATGGTGACGGCCGGCGTCTATATGGTCGCCCGCTGCGCGCCCATCTACACGCAAGCGCCGCTGGCCCTGGAGGCCGTGGCGGTGGTGGGGCTGGCGACGGCGTTCCTGGCGGCCACCATCGGCCTGGCGCAGAACGACATCAAGAAGGTCTTCGCCTACTCGACGGTCTCGCAGCTAGGCTACATGTTCCTGGGGCTGGGATCGGGCGCCTTCGCCGCGGGCATCTACCACCTGGTGACGCACGCGTTCTTCAAGGCGCTGCTTTTCCTGGGAGCCGGGAGTGTGATCCACGCCCTGTCCGGGGAACAGGACCTGCGCCGCATGGGCGGCCTCCGGAAGCACACCCCGGTGACTTTCCTTACGATCCTGTGCGCGGCGGTGGCCATCGCCGGCGTGCCTCCTTTCTCGGGATTCTACAGCAAGGACGCCATCCTGCTGGCGGCTCACCACCACGCCCCCTGGATGTACTGGGTCGGCGTGCTGACCGCCGGGATGACGGCCTTCTACGTCTTCCGGGCGGTGTTCCTGGCCTTTTTCGGGCCATATCGCGGTGGTCACCACCCGCACGAATCGCCGCGGGTGATGACGCTTCCCATGGCGGCCCTGGCGCTGCTGTCGCTGGGCGGGGGCTACTTCAACGTCCCTCGCTGGCTGGAGCCGCTGTTCCCGCACACCGAGGCGGGGCACGACGCCCT
>JBBITL010000148.1:0-6275 GCA_037440765.1 Solibacteraceae bacterium | reverse complement strand
CCTGGAAGTGGTGGCCCAGGACCACGGGCCGGGCATAGCGAACATCGAGGAGGCGATGCGCGACGGCTACACGACGTCGGGCGGGCTCGGGGCGGGTCTGCCCGGCACGCGGCGGCTGGTCGACGAGTTCGAGATCGAATCGAAGCAGGGCGAGGGCACGCGCGTCACCGTCCGCAAATGGCTGCGTTGAGCTTCGGTGTGGTGCAGCGTCCGAAGGCAGGCAACAGCGTCTGCGGCGACACCTACGTGGTTGTGGAGGAAGGGCCGCGAGTGGTCGTCGGCGTGGTGGACGGCCTGGGCAGCGGCTGCGAGGCCAGGGCGGCGGCGGAGCTGGCCACGGCCGCCGTGCGGCGACACCATGCCGAGCCGGTGTCCCAGATCCTGCACCGCTGCGACGAGGCGCTACGGCTGACCCGCGGCGCGGCGGTTGGCCTGGTCGTCCTCTATCCCGACGAGCGCCGCCTGCAGTATGCCGGAGTCGGCAACGTCGAGTTGCGTGCACGACGGCATCCGCCCGGAGCGGACCATCCGGGAGGCGCACCAGGAAACCGGAGGAGACCCGCCGGATTTCCGCGGCAGGGGCCGTGATCACCTTCATGTGGGGCGCCGCAGCCCTGCTCAGAGCAGCGGTCAAGGAGCCAAGCCCGCCCTTCAGGGTCTGGAAGAGGGGCTCTTTCTTGCCCCCCGGGCGCTTCATGCGGCGGCGCGCCGCCAGCACACCCCGGCTCAGGCTGCCGTGCTTCCGCTCCAGTTCGGTGAACATGGCCAGCACGCTCGCCACGCTGAGCTCTTCGGGGTCGCCTCCGTAGACGCCCGCCAGCAGCGGCTCGGCCAGGTAGTCGACCGTCTCCTGTCCGTAGTGATCGCGGATGAAGTCCGCCACACTCCGGTCCTCGCGCGCCGCCCGCGACGGCGGCCGCAGGCACTCCAACCCCATGCGGACCTTGGTGGCCCAACCGAGCAGCGGAGTCGTCGCCATGGGGAGGATGCGCGTGGGGACCATCAGCATCAGCCCGTCGGGCATGGGCACGAGGCGGCCCCGGCGCTTGATGTAGGTCACCCGGAGGTGGTCGTTAGATCCTATGATCTCGCCGCCCATGCCCAGTTCGTGGATCAGGTCTAAAGCGGCGGGCTTGGCGGAAAGGAAGCTGTCGGGTCCGGCTTCTATCACGCAGCCGCCGGCGGTCTCGGTGTGGATCACCCCGCCGAGGCGCGGCCGCCGTTCGACGAGTGTCGATGCGATTCCGGCCTTCGCCAGGTGATAGGCCGCGGAGAGCCCGGAGATTCCGCCGCCGACAATGACGACCTCGGGCAACTTAGGCCGCCTCGAGCCCCGCTTTGGCCACGGCTGCCAGAGCGTCGATGAACGCGGGTGAACCGTTCAGCGATTCCGGGCGTTCCAGCCGGATGCCTCGCTGGCGGGCGTAGCCACGGAACAGGATGTCCACGTCATAGAGGATCTCCACGTGGTCCGAAACGAAGCCGATGGGCTGGAGCACGACGTCGGAGACGCCCTGACTCGCGTAGCCGTCCAGCGTCGACTCGACCGTGGGACCCAGCCACTTGTCGTCGGTCAGGCCCTGGCTTTGGTAGGCGAAGTCGTAGGCATTCAGACCGGCGCGCTCCGCTACCGCACGGGCTGTGGCCCTGGCTTCCCGGTCGTAGGGGTCGGCGCTCTCGAGAATCTTCTCCGGCAGGCTGTGGGCCGTGAACAGGACTCTTCTCCCCGCTACGAGGGGAGCCAGTCTCTGATAGAAAGCTTCGATCAGCAGGGGATGGTCGTGGAAGCTCTTGGTCCACACGACCTCGGCGTTCATGCCGAGCTCTACCTTGGCCTCCTGCAACCGGCGGAAATAGAGCCCGACGCTGAGTTTGGAGTATTGCGGAGCCAGGCATACCGCAACGATCCGTCCGGCCCCGTCGTCGCGAATCCGCTCCATGGTCTGGCGGATCGACGGCCGCCAGTTCCGCATGCCGGAGTAGACGCGCGCCGCGTGCCCTTCATCGGCCAGCCGGCGCTCCAGGGCCTCGGCCTGCTCGCGCGTCCGCGCCGTGAGCGGGGACCCTCCGCCGATGGCGATGTAACGCTGCCTGACCTCCTCGATGAGGTGCGGCGCCAGCGGCCTTCCGGCGCGAACCAGCCCCAGGTATGCCTCGACGTCCTCCATGCGCTCCGGCGCGCCGTGCGCCAGAAGCAGCACCGCCTGCTTCATGGACGGAATTCGCGCACCATCTGAACCAGGGCTTTGACGTTGTCCACCGGCGTCTCCGGCAGCAGTCCGTGTCCCGTGTTGAAGATGTGCCCCGGCCGGGTGCCGGTTCTCTTGAGAAGCTCCGTGACCTTGGCCTTCAGTTCGTGCAGCGGCGCAAACAGGGCGCCCGGGTCCAGGTTGCCCTGCACGGCGGACCGGTAGCTGATGTCCATCCATGCCTGGTCGATATTCACCCGCCAGTCGACGCCCATCACGTCGCCGCCCGCCGCGTGCAGCTCGCGGAAGAAGCCGGCCGCGCCGGTGCCGAAGTGGATCACGGGCACGCCGCTCGACCGGATTCTCTCGATCAAGGCGCGGGAGTAGGGCGCCACGAACCGCACGTAATCGTCCGGCGAAAGCGCGCCGGCCCAACTGTCGAAGACCTGTATGGCGCGGGCGCCGCTGGCGACCTGCATCAGGGCGAATGGCCCCAGCACGTCCACCAGCTTGCCCATCAGCCGCCGCCACAGCGTCTCATTGCCGTACATCATCTGCTTGACGCGGACGAACGACCGCGAGGACCCGCCCTCAATGGCGTAGCTCGCCACGGTGAAGGGCGCGCCGACGAAACCGATGACGGGCACGCGCCCGCTGAGCGCCTTGCTCACAAGCTGTATGGACTCCCCTACGTAGCCCAGCTCGTCGGTGTTCGAGATGGAGAGCGAGTCCACGTCCTCCGACGTACGCACCGGGTTGCCGATGACCGGGCCATCGCCTGCGACGAAACGCAGCTTCAGCCCCATGACCTCGACCGGGAGCAGCAGGTCGGCAAAGATGATGGCTGCGTCCACGTCCAGGATCTCGACCGGCTGCAGGGTAACCGCGGCCGCCAGGTCGGGCCGTTTGCAGATTTCCAGGATTCCGTGCTTCGAACGGATCTCGCGGTACTGCTTCAGATAACGTCCTGCCTGCCGCATGAACCAGACGGGCCGCACATCGGTCGGCCGGCGCCGGCAGGCGTCCAGAAAGCGGCTGTTCATTGGAGCCACGCGCATGAGATTTTCGCTCCATCTTCGCAAAGGAACACGCGAAGACCCTCCGACTTGCCCATGGCCGCGGCTTCGCGGCCGAGGATGAAAAACGGCTTCGACCAGGCCTCGCTCGCAAGCGTCCTGGGCGCAACCACGGAGGCGGACAGGGTCCTGGTCGCCGGATAGCCGGTCCGGGGGTCCATGATGTGGCTGTACATCTTCCCTTCCGCCTCGAAAAACTTCTCATAGTCGCCCGATGTGGACATGGATTCGTCCTTCAACTTGAGCTCGGCGACGCTGCTCGTGTAGGCCCTGGGATGCCTGATCTTCACGGTCCACCCAGTGTCGTCCGGCGGCGCCCCCAGCCCGTAGATGCTGCTGCCGCCGGCGCTTATCATCGCCGACCGGATCCCGTTCTCCTTAAGCCTGTCGATCATGCGATCCACCGCGTAACCCTTGCCGATGCCGCCCGGGTCCAGCTCGATTCCCGGCTTGAGGAACCGGACCGTCCGCGCGGCGGCGTCCAGCCTGACATTCGAAAAACCCACCTTCTGCTTCGCCGCAGACACCTCGCCGGCGGCGGGCAGGCGGCCGGTTCCCCGGAAGAACCCCCAGACCCGCATCAGGGGACCGACCGTGATGTCGAATGTGCCCTGGCTCGCACGGTTCACCTGGCCGCAGTACTCCAGAAGCCGGAACAACTCCGCCGACACCTGCACCGGCCTGGCGCCGGCCTGGCGGTTCACCCGGCTCCATTCGCTGTCGGAACGGTAGTTCGACAGCATCCGGTCCAGCCGCCCGGCCTCCTTGAAGGCGGCCTCCAGCCCTTCTGTCAGGGTTTGCTCGTCCTCCGCGTACGCCACCACCACGAACGTGGTTCCCATGGCGTTCACGCTGTCCTCCAGCCGGAGCGGTTCCCCGGCCTGGGCGAGGCTGGCGGCAAATAACAAAAATATCACAAATTGTTTCATTCTAAAGAACTTTTTCGCCCCCCCCGGCGTCCCTCGACCGGCCCCTCCGGGCACGCTTCAGCAACTTCTCGAGCCGGCCGGCGGATTCCGTCTCCAGGTCGGCCTCGAAGCGAAGCTCCGGGACACGGAACAGCCGCACCCGGACAGCCAGCTGTCGCCGGACGAAGTGGCGCGCCCCGCCGAGGGCCCGCAGGGTGTCTTCCCGGACGGCCTGGTCGCCGGTCAGATGCAGCCGGACCGTGGCGTGCCGCATGTCGGGCGTGACCAGCACCTCGGTGACGTCCACCGGGCCTATGCGCGGGTCGGACATCTCGAAGGCGATGATCTCGGAGAGTTCCTCCCGGATCGCCTCGGAAACACGCTCGGAGCGGTGCTGGTCCATGGGCGCTACCCGATCCACTCGATCCTGGCGTCCACCAGCATGGCCCCCAGCAGCAATGCTGCCTCCTTCTCGACCGAATCGAGGACCTGCCGGGCCCGCTCGTGATCGCCCGAAACCGTGACGGCGGCCACCATGGCGCGCTGCCACAGGTCCTGGCAGTCGATTTCCGCCACCGCCACGTTGAACCTCCGCCGCAGCCGGTCCTTCAGCCCTCGCACGACGTGCCGCTTGTCCTTCAGTGAGTGGGAATGTTCCAGCCGCATTTCGAGGGTGAGGACTCCGATCGTCGCCATAGCGGTAGGTACACCGTCGAGGGCCCTCTCGGCCCCCTCCTAGGCCAGGGCTTCCGCGGCGACCCGCTCCGTGACGAACGCCTCCAGAATGTCGCCCGGCTTGATGTCGCCGTAATTCTCCAGCGAGATCCCGCACTCCATGCCGCTGCGGACCTCGCTGGCGTCGTTCTTGAAGCGCCGCAGCGAGGAGATCTTGCCGGTATGCACCACCACGTTGTCGCGCAGAACGCGCATTTCGCTGTCGCGGGTGATGGAGCCGTCCTGGACCAGACAGCCCGCCACGTTGCCCACCTTGCTGATCCGGAAGATCTCCCGGATCTCGGCCCTGCCCCGATACACTTCCTTATAGACCGGCTCCAGCATGCCGGTCATCGCGCGCTTGATTTCGTCGGAGAGCTCGTAAATGATGGTGTGGAGCCGGATGTCAACCTTCTCCTGCTCGGCCAGGGCCGCCGCGGTCTTCTCCGGACGCACGTTGAAGCCGATGACGATGGCGTTGGAGGCCGAGGCCAGCAGCACGTCGGTTTCCGTCACGGCGCCAACGCTGGAGTGCAGCACCCGGATCCTCACCTTCTCGCCGGAGAGCTTCTGTAGCACCTCGCTCAGAACCTCGCATGTGCCGCTGACGTCGGCCTTCAGGATGACGGGCAGTTCCTTGACGTCGCCGGTGCGTATCTGTTCGTGAAGCTGGTCCAGCGATACCCTGCCCGTGCGCGCCATGGCCTGCTCCCGGGCCTTGACCTCCCTGTAGATCACGATCTGCTTGGCCTTGGCCGTGTCGGTGACCACCTGGAACGTGTCGCCGACTTCCGGCAGCGCGTCCAGGCCCAGCACCTCGACCGGCGTGGACGGGCCCGCGGAGCGGACCTGGTTGCCCCGGTCGTCGTACATGGCGCGGACCCGGCCGAAGACCGGCCCGCAGATGAAATGCTCCCCGACGTTCAGCGTGCCGTTCTGCACGAGCACCGTCGCCACCGGGCCGCGCTGCCGGTCCAGTTCGGCTTCGAGCACGCTCCCCATGGCCGGCCGGTTGGGGTTTGCCCGCAGGTCCCGGAGGTCGGCGACCAGAAGGATCATCTCCAGCAGCAGGTCGAGGTTCTGCTTCTGCTTGGCCGAAACGGGCACCATGACGGTCTCCCCGCCCCACTCCTCGGGCAGCAGGCCCCGGTCGGCCAGCTGCTGCTTGATGCGCTCCGGCTGCGCGTCGGGCCTGTCAATCTTGTTGATGGCCACCACGATGGGGACCTCGGCGGCACGGGCGTGATCGATTGCCTCCAGAGTCTGGGGCATCACGCCGTCGTCGGCGGCCACCACCAGAACCACGATGTCGGTCACCTTGGCGCCGCGCGCGCGCATGCGCGTGAAGGCCGCGTGGCCCGGGGTGTCGATGAACACGACGCGCCGGC
>JBBITL010000147.1:0-6442 GCA_037440765.1 Solibacteraceae bacterium | reverse complement strand
GCTCCGTAGCCGGCATAGGCCACCGTGCCTGGGACGAACTCGTAGGCGGCCAGCAGGTCCGCCAACAGCCTCTTGCGGGAGCTGTCACAACGCGTGATCGCGCGCGCCGAGAGCCTCCGGCTGAACTGGTAGGTGGTTCGGGAGTTGACGATGTTGACCGCGAAAACGCGCTCGCCCGAAAGACGGTCGAAGACGTCGCGGTTGAAGGAGACCTGCTGGTTCCAGCGCTCGCTCGGCTGGAACGTCGCGTTCAGCGAGAATTGCCGCTCCCGCCCCGAGAATGGCGCCTCGTTGTCGAAGTACGGCGCGCGCGGGTACACCTCGACGCCTCCTCCCAGGCTGAGCCATCGGTAGAACTGCGCCTCGCCCATGGCGCGGCTGAACCGCAGCGGCAGCTCCCTGTTCCGCCACGGAATCTGGCCGGTGCCCGAGTCCAGGCGCAGAAAGCCCTGGCGGACGAAGTTGAATCGTACTGCCAGGAGCCCGAAAGCCTCCGTGCCTCCTTGGGGGCGGTCCCGCCCGCCGGTCACGAAGACGAAGGGCGCGGCCCTCTTGAACCACGGGTATCGCTTCGCGTCCGGATAGTAACTCCGGGAAAAGTAGGCGTTGCCGCCCGTGTATCCGGTCCGGTTGAGAAAGGCCGTGTCCATTCGGAAGCCGGCGTCGTAGTGCTCCACCTGAATGAACGACCCGTACTTCCTGCTGTTGTACGAGTATGTCGTCTGGCCCGCCATGCCCGACACGCGGCCCAGAGTCGCCGTATCCCGGCTCCGGCTGCCGATCAAGGTCGCGTTCCACCTGTGGTTCGCTCCCAGTTGCAGGGAAACGTCGCCCGCCGCCACGCGGTTGTGTCCCTCGCCAAACTCGGTGTCCACAAGCAGCCCGCCGGCGTAGCCGCCGTTCTTGAACGGACGGACGGCTCTGGCGATGTTGAACAGCTTGTTCTTTCCCGCCAGCTGCGCTGCGACTCCGCTTCTGCCCGGCGCCTCGTCGGAGGCCGTCAGAGTGGCGAAGTTCACCCCGCCGGCGGTCCCTGTCAGCTTCGTGCCGAACAGCGGATCGATTATCCGCCGGGTGTGCACCGCGGTCCTCATGTTTCCGTCGCCCCCCGCGCCGGCCAGTTCGAACATCCCCATCCCTTCCATGAAGAACGGCCGCTTCTCGCTGTAGAAGACCGGGAATCGCCGGTTCACCTCGATCTGGTAGGCGTCGCTCTCCACCTGGCTGTAATCCGGGCGTAAGGTGCCGTCGAGCGTGACCGAGGATGTGATCCCGTACTTCATGGTGAGCCCCGCGTCGGGCTGGCTGTCGCCCCGCCTCCAGCCTTCCGGCGAGCCCCTCTCCTGGCTCCAGCCGTAGGTGAGATTGGGTATCACCTCCAGCTTCAGCGGCGCCTCCAGGTCGCGGAGCACCAGTGGCGCGCTCCGCGTGAAGCGACTGCGCCCCGGCGGGAGCGAGGGCCAGGAGCACGACATGCCCAGGCGGCTGACCCTCCGCCAGAACAGCACGCCCATGCGAACCTCCGGCCCGCTCCGGAAACGGATGCTCTTGAGCGGAAGGCGTATCTCCACGTCGTAACCGTTCCCGTTGCGCCTGGCGGCGCTGTCCCAGACCCAATCCGGGGCGGTTGACTCCCCCGCGTTGCTGCTGGTCAGGATGTCGCCCTGAATGCCGCTGGGATTGACGAACATGTCGTAGGAGGTCTGCTGATTGCCGACCGAATCGAGAGCCAGTCCGACCCAGTCGTCGCTCCACAGCGAGTCCCGGCGGCGAATGGCCGTCTTTATCTTCCCCGGCTCCGGATCCAGGCAGCGGAAAGCGAAGTACAGATGCTCGCGGTCGTAGGCCACCCAGACCTCGGTTCGCTGGGCCATCCGCTCTCCGAACAGCGGGTTGTAGGAAAGCCACGCGTCGAGCTTCAGCGGCGGAACCCTCCACGCCGCATCGTCAAGTACGCCGTCGATCACAGGCGGCGACTTAAGAAATCGCGCCTCCAGGCCGAACGGGTCGCCATCGTTTCCCATGCATCCAAGGGGGAGAAAGAGAATCAGCCACAACGGGATGTTTCTTGCCACCACACCGTAGATACGCAGGAGCCGCGCGTTTGTGCCGTCAAAAAATCCGTGATGATATCATGGGCGGCTGGGAATGATGATCTCAATCGAACAACTCGCCGGCTTCAGGTACGTGCGCGATATTCTGGATCAGCCGGCCGCGCTCTCCGATACGCTCGACGGACTGGAGGCATCGGCCGTGCCAGCCGCCCCCCGCTTCCGCACGGCTGTCCTCACTGGAATGGGCGCTTCGTTCCACGCGCTCACCCCGCTGCATCTGCGCCTGATCGCCAGCGGGATTCCATCGCTGCGGGTTGAGACGTCGGAGCTTCTTCACTACATGACGGCCCTGATGGCGCCGGACAATCTCCTGGTGGTCGTCTCGCAGTCCGGCGAGAGCGTCGAGGTGGTGCGGTTGCTCGAAGCCGCCAGGGGCAAGGCGGCGGTTGTCGGCGTGACCAACACGGCCACCTCGCCGCTGGCGCGGGAATCGCTGTTCGCCGTGGAGACGCGGGCCGGCTGCGAATCCACGGTGTCCACCAAGACCTATGTCTCATCCCTGGCAGCCCTGGACTGGCTCGGCGCCGTCCTCACGGGGGCTGACCGGTCTCAGAGCCTGAACCGGTTCCGAAGGGGTTGCGCAGCCATGGCGGAGTACCTTGCCGGCTGGGCCGCCCACGTCCGCTCGCTCGCGCCCGTACTGGACGGAGTCGATCACGTGTTCCTGGTGGGGCGTGGCCGCTCCCTTGCCTCGACGGCGACTGGCGGTCTCCTTCTCAAGGAGGCGACCCACTTTCCGGCCGAAGGGATGAGCAGCGCGGCCTTTCGTCATGGACCCCTGGAAATGGTGCGGCCCGGCTTGCAGGTGTGCATGTTCGCCGGCGACCCTCAGACCATGGACTTGAACCGCCGGCTGGCGGACGACATCTCAGCCGGGGGCGGGAGTGTCGCTTGGATAGGAAGAGACGCGGATCTGGACGTGTTCCGCGTAGCGTCCGAAGACGACGAGACGCTGCCGCTGCTGGAGATCCTCCCTATCCAGATGCTGTCGCTGGCTCTGGCCAGACGCGACGGGCGCGAGCCGGGCGCCTTTGTGCGCCTCTCGAAGGTGACCACCATCGAATGACGGCAGCCGCGCCGCCCCTCACCCGCCAGCACCGCAGCCGGAGGCTGATGCTGCTGGTGCTGGTGCTGTTCTTCCTGATCTCGCTGCTGACCAACATCATGGGGCCGCTGATCCCGGAGACCATCCGCAGCTTCAACCTGAGCCTGGCCGCCGCGGGCCTGCTGCCCTTCGCCTTCTTCCTGTCCTACGGGCTGGTCTCCATCCCCGCGGGCATGCTGGGTGACCGCACCTCGGCCAAGAAGGTGCTGCTGGGCGCGCTCGCGCTCCTGTTGGCGGGCGCAGTGCTGTTTCCCTCGGCGCCCTCCTACGCCACGGCGCTGGTTTCCTTCTTCCTGATCGGGATCGGCTCGGCCGCGTTGCAGGTCGTCATCAATCCGCTGCTTCGCGTGTCGGGCGGCGAGGAGCACTACGCGTTCAACTCGGCGCTGGCGCAGTTCGTCTTCGGGTCGGCGTCCTTTCTCGCCCCGCAACTGTACTCCCACCTTGTATTGAGCCTGAACGCCGGGGCCCCGCGGCCATTCTGGCTCGGCGCTCTTTCGAGGGTGACGCCCGCCGATCTCCCCTGGGTCTCGGTTTACTGGGTCTTCGCTCTGCTCGGGGCTGTTGTTTTGGTTGTCACGGCGGCGGCGCGGGTTCCGCGCATCGAGCCTGCGGCGGCGGAAAGGGCCGGCAACTGGACCAGCCACCGGCAACTGTTCCGCATGCCCGTGGTGTGGTTGTATTTCGTCAGCATCTTCCTCTACGTGGGCCTGGAGCAGGGTCTGGCAAACTGGATGTCGCAGTTCCTGGCCACCTACCACGGACTGGATCCCCGGACCGCGGGCGCGCTTGCCGTCTCCTGGTTCTGGGGGGCGATGACCCTGGCCTGTTTGGCCGGCATGGTTCTGCTCAAGCTTTTGGACAGCAGGAAAGTCCTGATCGGGATGACGGTCGCTGCGATCGTCATCTTCACGGCCGCCATCGCGGGCCCGGCCCGGGTGTCGGTGCTCGCGTTCCCCGCGATGGGCGCCTTTCTGTCGGTGATGTGGCCGGTGATCTTCTCGCTCGGCCTGAACTCCCTCAGCCACTCGCACGGAGCTTTCGCCGGCATCCTGTGCACCGCGATCGTCGGCGGGGCCGTGCTGCCCGCCTTGATCGGTCAGATAGGCGACCTGGCGGGTCTTCGCGCAGGAATGCTTCTAATCTACCTGGCGCTGGCCTGGATTCTCGGCGTGGGCTTCTGGGCCAGGCCGCTCATCAACAACGCTACCCTGGGCGCGTCATCGTAGCCGGCCTGGCGACGGAAAACTGGAGCTTGCGCTCCACGGCGTTCACCCTGTCCAGCCGGACCTGGACCGTGTCCCCGATCGAGAACACCTTCCTTGACCGTTCCCCGATGATCCGGCGCGCGTTCTCCTGGTAAGTGTAACGGTCTCCAGTGAGTGTGTCCACGGGCACCAGTCCCTCCACGAACAGTTCCGCCAGTTCAACGAAGAATCCGAAGCGGTGCATGCTCACGATGAGTCCCTCGAACTGGTCGCCCACCCGGTCGATCATGAACTTCATCTTCTTCCACTCGACCAGTTCGCGTTCGGCCTCGGCGGCGCGCCGCTCGGCCAGAGAAGAGTATGCGGCGATGGACTCCAGGTCCGTCGGAGCCGCGGACTTGCCATCCAGCGCGAATGACAGGATGCGGTGGACGATGAGATCCGGGTAGCGCCGTATGGGCGACGTGAAATGGGTGTAGGTCGGGGCCGCAAGTGCGAAGTGGCCGGCGTTCTCAGCCGAATAGCGCGCCTGCTTGAGGCTGCGCAGCATCAGGTAGCTGAGCAGGCGCTCCTCCGGCTTGCCTTCGATCCTGCGCAGCAGGGCCTGATAGTGGCGTGAGCAGATGCGCAGGCGTTCGTCGGCCAGGATCAGGTCCTTGCGCACCTTGCGGCCGTCGCGCTTGCGGTCCACCACCGGGAAGCGCTTTACGGGCATCGAGCCGAGGCCCAGCGAGTAGCCGGAGCGCGTGGCGATGTCCTCGAACTCCAGCACGCGCTCGGCTTCGGGCGGCTCGTGTATCCGGAAGATGGAAGCAATGCCGGCGGTCTCCAGGTGTGAAGCCACCGCAACGTTGGCAGCCAGCATGAATTCTTCGATGATGCGGTGGGCGATGTTGCGCGGTGCGCGGGTGACGCCCGTCATCTCGCCCCACTCATCGAATTCTATAAGCGGCTCCGGAAGGTCGAAGTCGATCGAGCCCCGCCTCATCCGCCTGCGGTTGAGCGCCTGCGCCAGCTCACGCATGAGCTCCAGTTGTTCTGCCAGATGGGCGTATCGCTCGCGCTGCCCGGGGTCGCCTTCCAGCAGCAGATGGACCGCGGTGTAGGTGAGCCTCTCGGTGCTGCGTATGACGCCGCGTGTAAACTCCTGCGCCACCACCTCGCCACGGTGATCTATTTCGAGCAGAACTGAGAGGACCAACCGGTCCACCTTGGGCTTCAGCGAGCAGATCCCGGTCGACAGCTCCAGCGGCAGCATCGGCACGGCGCGGTCCGGGAAATAGACGCTGGTGCCGCGCAGAGCGGCCTCCCGATCAATGGGCGAGTTGGGCCGCACGTAGTGGCTCACGTCGGCGATGTGCACCTGGAGCGCGTAGTTTCCGCCGGGGAGCATTTCCACCCGGACGGCGTCGTCAAAGTCGCGGGCGGTTTCGCCGTCGATGGTGACCACGTCGAGCGAGCGGAAGTCCCGCCGGCGCGTGATCTCTCCGGCGGGAATGGTGGAGGGGAGGTTTGCTGCCTGGTCCAGAACCGGGCCGGGGAAGCGGTGAGGCAGGCGATGTTTGCGAATGACGATCTCGACATCGATGCCGAAGTCGCCGGGCCGGCCCAGTATCTCGATGACTCGGCCGCGGTGCGGCTCGATGAGTTCCACTTCCACGATGGTCCCGTCAAGGTCCTCGGCTGGGGCGGCTGCGCCGATGCGGTCAGAGGAGACTCTGGCGGGCAGTTCGAGACCCGCGGAGATCTCGATACGGGTCGCCGCCGGGTCGCCATGCGGGATGACATAGCTCCCCCGCCGCCGCACCCGCAGTTCCCCCACGACGGTTTGCCGCTCAAGCCCGCTCATAGGAGAAAAGGCTGCACGCCTGACGATGGTATCGCGGCTTACGTCCTGGGCCGGGAGGGACGGATTTCGACGCGGCTGACCATGGTGCGGGCGGGCATCCGAAGGACCATGGCGACCACCTCCGCGATGTCCTCCGGTTGTATCTTCCAGTCCGCGCCACCCGCCT
>JBBITL010000146.1:0-6537 GCA_037440765.1 Solibacteraceae bacterium | reverse complement strand
AGACCTTTGCCACGGCTCCTGAAATCGATCATATAGGTGGTGTGGTCCCGGTTTTTTCCCGGTTCCCCAACCTCAAGATCTGCAGCCTGAGGCAGGCAGATAGTCGGGTGGTTACTTGACTACCTCTCCTTCTTGCTCTATAGTGTGGATAGAGGAAGGACCATGGCTTTATGTTAAAGACAGAGAGTGAAGGGAGCAGAGATCAGCGCGCGGAGGCAGATGATCCTGTCCTGCTGATGCTTGGCGTCGGGAAGCAATTGTGGGTTCAAGAATCGGGAGACAGCTTTGTTGAGCGCCTTCGATCGGAAGCCCCTCTCTCATCTCCGTTCGTCGCCACCGCCGGAACCTCCGCACGTAACCTGTCGGAAGAAGTGTGGCGCCGAATTGAGAGGCACCAGGGAGATGAGTTTCACACCGCGACCGGACTGCCGTTCACGTTCAGAGTGGAGGGGGCCGGAATCTGGTTTTTCCGGGATGGGCGGCGCATCAACCGAAAGCTGGCGCGAAGCCAGGTTGAGACGGCGATTTCCCGTTGTCCACTGACGAGCACGACAGAAATCAAGGACTTGATGGACTACGCGTATTTGTACGCGCTTCTGATGGACCGACGGGTCCGGGGTGAGGCCTGGTAGATCCACATGGCCAGAGTCTTCTGGGACACCAATCTATTCATCTACCTGTTTGAAGCCAACCCCGAGTGGTCGCCGCGGGTGGTCGAGTTCCGGCGGAGGATGCGGGCGCGAGGCGATGAACTGCTGACGAGCTGGCTCACCGTTGGGGAAGCACTCACCAAACCGAGAGAATTGGGTAACGCGATTCTCGAGAAGAGTTACCTCAACTTCTTCTTGAGCCGATCTATTGCACTGGTGGCCTTCGAGGCGGAGGCTGCTACGCGGTACGCGCAAATCCGCAGCCGCGAGCGGGTGCGGCCGGCAGACGCTATTCAGCTCGCCTGCGCTTCTGCGGTTGGAACCGATCTTTTCGTGACGAATGACAGCCGGCTATCCGGGTTGGTAGTCTCGGGAATCACGTTCGTCACCGACATCGGGCGAATACCGTACTGAACGCGGGTTTGGAGGCGCGGGGGGGAATCGAACCCCCGAATAAAGGTTTTGCAGACCTCTGCCTTACCACTTGGCTACCGCGCCCCGGCGGGACGGTCTGCAACCCTGACTTGCTGGTGCGGATGAGAGGACTTGAACCTCCACGGAGTTGCCCCCACTAGAACCTGAATCTAGCGCGTCTGCCAATTCCGCCACATCCGCACTGCCTGCGGTCTACTCCATTTTCCCCGGCGGCACGCGCCGTGTCAACCAATCGCCCGGCTTGGTCTCAGGTTTGATATCCTTACAAGTGTCTTTGCCAGGATTCACCTGGCGGACGGTTGTACCGTGATCGCTCGGTTGTGCAGTCAAGCGGAGCAGGCTACTTCGGCCGTCCGACAAAGACGATCCGGAACTCGAAAGGAAAAGTCATGACCAACGTCTTCGTCGGCAATTTGAGCTACGAGACTACACAGGACGAACTCTACGCCGCGTTCGCCAACTACGGCACGGTTGACCGGGTCAACATCATCACGGACCGCGACACGGGACAGCCCCGCGGCTTCGCGTTCGTAGAGATGCCCAACCGGAGCGAAGCCGAGGCCGCCATCAACGGCCTCAACGGCAGGGAGATGCATGGCCGCGCGCTGAACGTGAACGAAGCGCGTCCCAGGCCGGCGGGCGGTGGCGGTGGTGGCGGCCGCGGACCTGGCGGCGGCCGCGGCGGACCGCGCGGCAGGGGCCGCGGCCCGCGCTGGTAGGCGGGCCAGGCTCGCCAAAGGTACAATCAGGGCAGGACACGCGGGCGCGTAGCTCAGCCAGGATAGAGCATCTGCCTTCTAAGCAGAGGGTCGCAGGTTCGAGTCCTGCCGCGCCTACCACGTCCGGTCCCTCACGGTCGCGGTTCGGTGCGCGTCGCGGTGCGCGGGCCGGGTCTGCTATCCTGATGGACGCCAGTGTTTTCGAGGAGGTCGATTTGTCCACAGCCCGTGTGAGCCGGTGGCTCCTATCCTGCCTTCTGGCCATAGCCTTCGCTTTTCTGCCGGCCCTCAGCCAGGCGCCGGTTCCGCCCGGCTACACCATCACCACCGTGGCGGGGACCGGCGTGGCTGGTTACGACGAGGAGCAGGAACTGGCTGCCTCCGCCCAACTCAACAACCCTTGGGGCCTGGCTCTGGACGGCTCCGGCAACCTCTTCATCGCCGACCAGGTCAACAACCGGGTTCGCAGAGTCTCAGCTGACGGCAAGATCAGCACCGTGGCCGGCGGCGGCGCGGCTGCCCCCGCCCAGGATGGGGACGCAGCGACAGCCGCCGTGATCAACCGTCCGTGTGGCGTCGCCGTGGATGGCGCTGGCAACCTGTACATCTCGGCCACGGCCGACCAGCGGATTCGCAAAGTAACGCCTGCCGGCGCCATCTACTTCGTCGCCGGCAACGGGCTGGCGGGCTTTGTCGACAACGACGACGCCCTCCAGGGCCAGTTGAACCGCCCGATAGGAATCGCGCTTGACCGCGCCGGCAACCTCTACATCGCCGATTCGCACAACCACCGCATACGGAAACTCGGCGCCGACGGCAAGCTTACGACGGTGGCGGGGAACGGCACGGCCGGGCGCGCCGGCAACGGAGGCTCCGCTCTCAAGGCGCAGCTCAACTACCCCCAGGGGGTCACAGTGACTGACGCCGGGGAACTCTACATCGCCGACACGTTCAACGGCCAGATTCGCAAAGTCGACGCGAATGGCATCATAACCCTGGTGGCGGGCGTCGGGACGAACGGCTATTTTGGGGACGGCGGCCCCGCCATCCAGGCCGGCCTGGACTATCCCAAGAGCGTGGCCGTGGACGGCGCCGGCAACGTCTTTGTAGTGGACTCCTTCAGCGGTCGCATCCGCCTGATAACAAGCGACGGGGTGATACGCACCATCGCCGGAAACGGCACATACGGGGACGGTGGCGACGGCGGCGCCGCCACGCGCGCCGCCCTGAAGTTCCCTTCGGGTCTGGCTCTGGCGCCGGGGGGGGCGATCTACGTTTCGGATACGCAGAACAGCCGCGTCCGGCTGCTCAGGGCGGTGACGGCGCCGGCGGCCGCTCAGGGCGCGCCCGCCATCAGCCCTGGCGGGGTGGTCAGCGCCTCCGCCTTCGGCGCGTTTCGCGACGTGGCGCGGGGGTCCTGGATCGAGATATACGGCTCCAACCTTGCCGCTTCCGCGCGCGCCTGGACGTTCTCGGACTTCAGCGGTACGAGGGCGCCCACCGGCATGGATGGAACCCGAGTGACGATCGGCGGCGAGCCTGCCTTCCTGTCCTACGTCAGCCCGGCGCAGGTGCAAGCGCTGGTGCCCTCTAACGTGGAGCCGGGCGTGCGGGAGATCCGCGTGACTACGGCCGCGGGGACAAGCGCGGCCTATCCTATCACGGTGCGCGCCACGCGGCCGGGGCTTTACGCGCCGCCTGCCTTTGAGATCGGCGGCCGCCAGTACGCCGCCGCCCTGTTCACGGACGGCGCGTCCTTTGTGCTGCCTGCCGGCGCAATACCGGGGGTCGTTTCCCGGCGCGCGCGCCCTGGCGACACGCTGGTGTTGTACGGGGTTGGCTTCGGTCCGGTAAGCCCGGATGTGCCGGCCGGCGAGATGGCCGCAGCGGCCACCAGTCTGGCCTCCGCGCTTGAGGTGAGGGTGGGGGGCGTCCCGGCGGCCGTGACATACGCCGGCCTGGCGCCGGGCGCCATCGGCGTATACCAGTTCAACGTGGTGGTGCCAGCGGTCCCGGCCGGAGACGCCGTACCGTTGACCTTCACGCTAAACGGATCAGCCGGGGCGCAAACGTTGTACACGGCGGTCGGCGACTGACTCATTCCGCCGCGGCTTGCTAGAAGCCGCCGGCCCAGGAGAGGGCCTGTTCCAGCGCCTGCAAGCGCTCCGGAGAGCCGGCAAACAGCGATTGGGGACGCTGGCGGTGTCGTATGATCTCACGGTACAGCGAGTCCTCCAGGCGGTTGTTGATCCCCCACCCCGCCAGGTACTGTAGCCGGAGGTCGCGGTCCCTGGTGATCTGAGCGCCCTTGACCCAGGGGGCGAGGTCTGACCTCTGTCCGGCGTAGGTGGCCACCAGGTCGATGGGCGAGTGGACTCCGATGCCGTTAAGCGAGACGGCCACGGCGGCGTAGTCGGGCCGCTCCAGCCGCTTCTGCATGCCGTCGAGGTCCACAGTCATCGGCCCGGTGGACCCCATGAAGACCATGTCGTAGCCGCGCCCGTCCACGGTGTTGGCCCAGATGGTGCCGTCGGGGAAGGCTTCGAAGAAGGTCGCCAGTTCGCTTTTGACCGTTCGTTCGTCGCTCTCGTAGAGAGGGACGTACAGGGTGAAGATGCCGCCTGGGTTGAGGTGCCGCTTGACCGCCTCGAAATACTCCTTGGAGTAGAGGGCGGCCGTGCCCTTGGCGAACACGTCGAGCGGGTCGGAGGCGATTATGTCGAACTTCTCGGTGGCCGTCATCATGTAGTGCCGCGCGTCGTCATAGACAATCCTGGTCCGCGGGTCGCGCAGCACGTGATGGTTCTCCGCTCCGAAATACTGGTCCGATATCGGAGGGATCACCGGCTCGATCTCACAGACGACGATGCTCTTGATGGTGGGATAGCGCGTGAACGTGCCGGCCGAGACTCCCGCTCCGAACCCGATTCCCAGCACCGACTTCGGCTCGGGGTGTATGAGCGCCGGAAGGTGCCCCACCATCCTTTGCAGTTTCATGTCGTAAGGCGCCGTGGTGGCCTGCACGTGGCCGTTGACGGCCAGTTCGAGGACTCCCCCGGGCCACTCCGTGATGACGATGGACGAGTTTCTTCCCTCTTTCCTGTGGATGATCTTGGACTGGCCGGCCGTGGTGGACATATGCCGCCCGTACGCGATGAGTTCGCCCGGAACGGCGTCAACCCCTGCCGCGGCCACGCCCGCCAGGACCAGCGAAGCCGCCAGCCCGCCCGCCAGTGAATAGGACCGCCGTCTCCAGGCGTAAGGAGCCAGAAGGATGAGCCCGCTCGCCACAGACATCAGAATGAAGAACTGCTGGGTTCGCTGCGCGCCCATCCAGGGAACGAGCACCAGGCTGGCTCCCAGTGCACCCAGTATGGCCCCCAGCGCGTTGGAGGCGTAGACACTCCCTACCAGCCGTCCGGGGTCCTTTCCGCGTGCGGCGACGGCTCCCAGCGCCAGCGGGAAGCTGGCGCCCCACAGCAGAGTGGGCGGCAGCATGGCCCACAGGCAGCGCGCCATGTCGAGCTGGAAGGTGTGCCACTGGTTCCTGGTCAGCATCGGATTGACCGGCCAGTAGGGCAGGGAATCGGCGATCATCACGGCCGTCCAGGCAATCCCGCCGGCCAGCAGTATCTGGCTCCAGCCCAGCGCCAGGCGGGGCCGTCCGTGGCGCGCGATCCAGGAACCAACGGGGGTGCCCAGGGCCAGTCCTACCAGGAACACGGCCAGGATGATCGAGAACACATAAACCGTCGAGCCGAGCATCATGCCCATCAGTCGCGTCCAGACCACCTGCGCTCCCAGGGCGCCTGCGCCTGACAGGCCTATGATGAGCAGCACCGGCCAGTTGCCGGCCGCGGCGGGCCGGGCCTCAGCCGGCGCTGCATCCGGCGCCTCAGGCTCGGCGTCTTCGGCCAACTCCGTGCGTACAGGCGTCCGGGCCGCCAGCGCCAGGCTTCCCAGCGCGACCCCTATGTTGATGGCCGCCGCCACCAGCGTCGCAACCACCGTGTCGTGCAACCGCAGCAGGTAGAAGCCGGCGAGCAGACAGCCGAAGACAGCCCCGGCCGTGTTGCCCCCGTAGAGCAGGCCCCACCAGGAGGCGCCCCGCGGCGTGGCCGCCACCCAGCGGGAGACGGCCGGCAGCGTCGCGCCCATCAGTATGGTCGGCGGCAGCAGGCAAACCGCCGAGATGAATCCGCGCAGCACCATGCCCGGGAGTCCGTGCCCCACCCCCGCGACGTAAACCCGGTTCACCAGGGGAAGGCCGAACAGCACCAGGATGGCGCACACCGCGATGCCCAGCTCTATAACAGCCAGGACGCGCAACGGATGCCGGCCCGCAAGGTTCAGCCTGGGCAGCGTCAGGCTCCCGATGCACAGGCCTCCCATGAAGGTGGCCAGCAGGAAGCCGAGTGAAATGGCGGTGGAGCCGATGGCCAGTTGAAGGAGGTGGTACCACACGACCTCATAGATCAGTGCGGCGCAACCGCTGGCCATCAACAGCGCCAGCAACAGGGATAGAGACCGCGCGGCGTCGCCGCCGGCGGCAGGTGTCCGGATGTCGTTCATTCGCTGGGGTCCGAAGCAATCTAGGGTGATCTCACATCATACCCCGATCTCAGCCGGCGCGGGCGCGGTCCTCCCAAATCCCAGAGTTAACAGGGGATACCCATTGGACTTGTCCCCAAAACTGAGACACCCAGTTAAGACTCATTTTGCAGCGAAAGGAG
>JBBITL010000145.1:0-6563 GCA_037440765.1 Solibacteraceae bacterium | reverse complement strand
TCGTGTCCTTGCCCATGTTTCCGGGGATCACGGCTGAGCAGCAGGAACGCGTGGTGGGAGCAGTGGCAGGACTGGTCAAGGGGAACAGGGCGAGCGCAGCCGCGGCCTGACAGAGGCCGCGTCGGGCCATTCAGCAGCAGGCGCCAACCGCAGTCAGCCCGCCTACTCTCATCGTCGCCGGCGACAAGCCACTCATGACGCGGGTGAAATAGCCCCGGGGACTCCGTGATGCACAAAAAGATCTGGATTGATCTGGACAATTCGCCTCACGTCCCCTTTTTCGTGCCCATCATGGAGCAGCTTGAGCGGCGCGGCTACTCCCTGGTGATCACGGCGCGCGACTGTTTTCAGGTTTGCGGCCTCGCGGACTTGTTCCGCGTGAAGTACAAGAGGGTCGGCCGGCACTACGGGAAGCATAAGCTGCTTAAAGGCTTAGGTCTCATGATTCGAGCCTTCCAGCTCCTACCCGTGGCGCTGGGGGAAAGGCCCGCCCTGTCGCTGTCACACGGGTCACGCTCGCAGTTGATTGTCTCTGCCGCTTTGGGTATTCCGTGCGCCCTCATCGCCGACTACGAGCACGCCGGCTCAATTCCGTTGCTGAGGCCAACCTGGGTAATAGTCCCCGAAGTGATTCCCGATTCAGCCATCGCGGCCGGCAAGCAAACGGTCCTTCGCTATCCCGGGATCAAGGAGGACGTCTATGTGCCGAATTTCCGGCCTGACCCCCGCATTCGGGCCGAACTCGGGCTGGACGAGAACACCCTGCTGGTGACGGCGCGCCCCCCGGCCGACGAGGCCCACTACTACAACCCCGAGAGCGACACGCTGTTCCGGGCCGCGGTCGAAGTTCTCGACCGCACGCCCGGTGTCAGGATCGTCATGCTGCCACGCAACGCCAGACAGGCGGCTTCGATCCGGAGCCGGTGGCCGGAGATGTGCTCCAGCGGCCGCATTATCATCCCCGAAGGCGCTATCAACGGTCTGAATCTGATCTGGCACTCCGACCTGGTGATCAGCGGCGGCGGCACGATGAACCGCGAAGCCGCGGCGCTGAATGTCCCGGTTTACAGCGTGTTCCGAGGCACGACCGGGGCAGTCGACCGACACCTGGCGAGCTGCCGCCGGCTGGTCCTTCTGGAGAGCGTGGAAGACGTGCGAACCAAGCTGGTAGTGCGCCGGAACAACGGCAGACAGGCCTTCGCCCCAGGCGAGGCCAGAGGCGCGCTGCAAGCGATCGTGGACCATGTCGTGGGAATAGTGGAACAGCCGGCAGGCAACAGCCGCCAGGAGGCGCTGTGCGGACGGCGATGAGAACCCAGGCAGGCCTGTCGCATGCGACGCGGCGGAATGTCGCAGAACTTACAGCCGTGGCGGCCGCCGGTCTGGCGCCGATGTTCGATCCTGAAACCCAGTTGTTCTGCTTCCGGCTGAGATTGACGCCGGAGGGGCTGGCCGGGGAGGGCAGCTCACCGCGGTACGGCGCCATGTCCCTGCTCGGGCTGCAACGATGGGAAGCCGCCGGCGGACGTTCTCCGGTGGAGACTGGCCCGGCTGTGGACGCACTCCTGACAAGCCACGCTTGGGCAGACAATATGGGTGACGCGGGCTTGCTGCTCTGGCTGGCCGCGAAGGCCGCCCCGGAACGGCTTCCCGGCCTATGCTCCAGCCTCCGGCTGGAATCGGCCCTGTCGCGGTTTCAAGACGCTCGTGAGCGGAGAACCATGGAGCTGGCATGGTTCCTCACGGGTCTTTCTTACGCTGCGATGACGGCGCCGGCAAGGAGAAGCGAGTTCCGCAGCCTCGCCGAAGGCGCCTTCGAACTGCTCCGATGCAACCAAGGAAGGCATGGGATCTTCGGCCACCAGGCGGCCCGCGGCAGCGTCGCCGGCGTCCTGAGGGGCCGCATCGGCAGCTTCGCCGACCAGGTGTATCCCATCTACGCCTTGACTCGTTTCGCCGTGGCGTTCGAGGCCCCGGCTGCCCTGGAGATGGCGCGCACCTGCGCGGACGCCATCTGCGACCTTCAGGGCTCCAGGGGACAGTGGTGGTGGCACTACAGCGCGACAAGCGGCAAGGTGTTTCAGCAGTACCCGGTGTACTCCGTTCACCAGCATGGCATGGCGCCGATGGCGCTGCTCGCCCTGGGTGAGGCTGCCGGCCGGGACTATAGCGAGTCAGTCTCGAAGGGGCTGGCCTGGTTGCACGCGGACAATGAGATCGGCCTGAACATGGTGGACACCGCCTCCAGGATCATCTGGAGGTGCGTATACCTCAAGGGCTGGGGGAGGCGCCTGCGCGAAGCAGCACATCTCCTTAGCCCCGCCGGCGCGGCGGGGTTCAGCACGGGGCTGGCGGTACGGTTCGAATGCCGCCCGTACGAGCTCGGCTGGCTGCTCTATGCGCTGGCCGGGATGGACAGCGAGTAGATCGGGCAGAACGCCATGAAGGTGATGACTGTCGTGGGGGCGCGACCGAATTTCATGAAGGCTGCCCCCATAATCTCTGCGATCCAAACACACAACGAGCGTGCGTCTGGGAGCCCCTCCGAGGTCATCCGCCACGTCCTGGTGCACACCGGGCAGCACTACGATCAACTGATGTCGGAGACGTTCTTCGCCGACCTGGGACTTCCCAAACCCGACGTGCATCTGGGCGCCGGCTCCGGGTCACACGCCGCGCAGACGGCCGAGATCATGTCGAAGTTCGAGGGGGTCCTGCTTCAGGAACAGCCGGACGTCCTAATCGTGGTGGGCGACGTGAACTCGACCCTGGCATGCGCTCTGGTGGCAGCCAAGATCTCCATTGACCCTGCCGGGAGGCGGCCGGTCATCGCCCACGTGGAGGCCGGCCTGAGGTCCTTCGATCGAACGATGCCGGAGGAGGTCAACCGGATTCTCACGGACCAGGTCTCGGACCTGCTGTTCGTGACCGAGGCGAGCGGCCTGCGCAACCTGGCCCGCGAAGGGTTCCACGCAGACAGAGTGCACCTCGTGGGCAACACCATGATCGACTCCCTGCTGGCCTGTAAGGACAGGGCGGACAAGTCGAGGATCCTCGATGATCTGGCTCTTCGGAACGGCGCCGATGGGGAAAGCGCCGCGCCTTACGCCCTGCTGACGCTCCACCGGCCTTCGAACGTCGACAGGCGAGATGCGTTCACAAACATCCTGGACGGCCTCGAGGAGCTGGCAAGAGAAGTGCCTGTGGTCTTCCCGGCGCATCCCCGCACCCGGAAGCGCGTGCAGGAATTCGGTCTCGAGCAGCGGTTCGGGGCCGGCACGCCAGGCGTGATTCGCATGATCGAGCCGTTGGGCTACCTGGATTTTCTGTGTCTGATGAAGAACGCCAGGCTGGTTGTCACCGACTCGGGGGGGATCCAGGAGGAGACCACCTGCCTCCATGTTCCGTGTGTCACCGTTCGGGAGAACACTGAACGGCCCGTAACGGTAACAGCAGGGTCGAATGTAGTCGCCGGGGTGCGCTCACAAGGCATCCGCGCGGCCGTGCGGAATCAGCTCAGACGAGGGGGCGCGGGTACAATCCCCAGCGGGTGGGACGGAAAGAGCGCGGCGCGGGTCCTGGAGGTGATTCTCCGGAGCCGGGGCGGCAGCGCCGGTCTGCGTGACTATGTACGAGACGGAAGCCAACAGCCGGGTCGAACCGCTTAGCGGAATTCCCTCCGCGGTGGTGGAGGAGTTTCGCCGGTTCCGCGAAGCGGTGGACGCCAGGACGCTGCTCCCGTGGGGGGAGCACTGCACGGAGTGTGTCTGGCCTACCTGCTACAGCACCTGTGATCTCTACAGGCCACGCCCGGACGGCCGGTGCCGGAGGTTCGTAGACGGCATGGTCCGGCTGGACTGCCCCGGGGCTGTGAACTCCTATCTGCTCAGGATCCGGTTCAAACGCTGGGGAAAACTGTGGGCCCCTGGCAACCTGCGCCTGTTCGGCCTGGAGCAAGCCGACCTGAGAGAGCGGCGCGACCAGAGAATCGGCTCGGCGCTCAACCGTCTGCCCCTTCCCGGACCCGTGCGTGCTTTCGCCATCGCCAAGCGGTATAGCTGGAAGAAGCGAGCCGCCGCCCGCCGGAGGGCGTCTTCAGAGGGCGTGGACAGGTTCGTGGTCGAGTGTTACAACCCCGGCGAGCAGGCCGTCGATCTCTCCCTGACCCTGCGCGCCTCCGGCGGAGACGGCGTGGCTCCCTACCAGAAGCTGATCCACGTGAAGCCGGGTTTTCACCGCGAATTGATCCCGGCCGAACAGATTGCGCGGGTCTTCGATCTGGAGGCCAGTTTCAGCGCCGAGCTCGTCCCCAACGACATCGACGATGACACGGCGCTGGTCTTCGGGCTGATCGATTTCGTGAGGAGCCGTACGAAGCCCGTCCCGGCGGGGCGGGGCAAGCGGCCCGTGAAGTGCATCGTTTGGGACCTGGACAACACCCTGTGGGACGGGATCCTGGTGGAGGACGGCGCAGAGAAACTGGTCCTGAAGCCAGGGATAGCGGATATCCTCCAGGAGCTGGACCGCCGGGGGATCCTGCATTCCATCGCCAGCAAGAACGACCCGGCCGAGGCCGTGGCAGTTCTCAAGCGCCATTCCCTGGACGAGTACTTCCTGCATCCCCAGATCTCCTGGGGCCCCAAGAGCGAGGCACTGAAGACCATCGCGCACAAGCTGAACATCGGCATCGATACGCTGATGCTGGTGGATGACTCGGAATTCGAGCTGGCTCAGGTGCGGTCAGCGTGCCCGGAGGCGAGGGTGCTCGAAGCGGGGCGGTACATGGAGCTTCCTGAAATGGAAGAATGCCGGGCGCCGGCGACGGAGGAGAGCGCGGGACGCCGCAAGATGTATCGGGAGGCGGCCGTTCGAGAGCAGGCGGCCGAGAGTTTCCATGGCGACTACTTCGCTTTCCTGCGCGACTGCAACATCGAGCTGCGAATCGAGTCCCTGTCGCCAGCCAATATCGAGCGCGTTCACGAACTGACCCAGCGGACGAACCAGATGAACTTCTCCGGCAACCGGTACGAACGCATGCTGCTTGAGCAAATCGCCGACACACCGCACCTGGATACCTTCGTAATCCACTGCCGCGACCGTTTCGGAAGCTACGGGATCGTGGGTTTCTCGGTGGTGGACTCGCGCGAGCCGCGGATGACGGACCTGATGTTCAGTTGCCGGGTGCAGGCCAAGCGCGTGGAGCACGCGTTTCTGAGCTACCTGCTTCGGAGGTATCTTGAAGCCGCTCCCGAGGGCTTCTGGGCCGGCTACCGCGAAACCGAACGGAACGCCGCCTCCGGTAAAGTGTTTCAGGACATCGGGATGGAGAAGAGCGGAGAGCGCGGCGGGGTCACGTCGCTCTTGTTCCGGCGCGGGAGCACGATCCCGGACGACGGGATCATCCGGATCGTGGAGGACCCGTCCCTGAGAGCAACAGCGCGTCCATGTCTGTGCGCCAAGTCCTAGGCAGGATGCGCGCCGGGGTCGTTCAGGCGCTGGACCGGCGCGAGTTGCCGCTGGGCGAGCGGGGGCCGATAGTGTCGTTCACGTTCGACGATTTCCCGCGATCGGCGCTGGCGGTCGGGGGCGCCATCCTGAAGAGCCACGGAGTGCGCGGCACATTTTACGCCGCCGCGGGGCTGATGGGCCAGGTGGACGCCCTGGGGCGGCAATACCGCGAAGAGGATCTGTACGAGTTGTTGCGGGACGGGCACGAGCTGGGGAGTCACACCTTCGGGCACGTTTCTTGCCGGCGCCTGCCTCTGGAGCGGTTCGAGGCCGATGTGATTAAGGGGAAGGAGGCGGTGGAGCGGGTTGCCGGCCACGGCAAGCCACACCATTTTGCCTACCCTTACGGGCACGCGACTCTGCGTGCCAAGGGCAGGGTTGGGGCGCTCGTGTCGAGCTGCCGGGGAGTGATCCCGGGCGTCAACGAATCGCCGGTGGACCTGAACTTGTTGAGGGCCAATGCTTTGTACAGCGGCAGCCGTGCCTTGGCGGCGGTTGACCATCTGTTGAGGGAGAACGAGGAGCGGAAGGGCTGGCTGATCTTCTACACGCACGATGTGGCAGAGGCGCCGTCCGCATTCGGGTGCCGGCCAGGGGAGTTTGAGCGGGTAGTGAAGCTGGCCGTGTCCAGCAGGGCCGCGGTGTTGCCGGTGGGGGAAGCGGCCGGGTGCCCCGCGAGTGCAGCCCACCTGACAGCAGGCCCGAGCGGCGGTGTCCCGGAGTTCGGCCTTCCTGGCGATCCTGAGGCGCTCGAGGCCGCTCCGTCTGTGGAGATTGGACCTTCATAATGAGTTCATACAGCTCAGAATCTCGCGGCCTTGCCGCAGTGCTACGGGAGATAATCAGTCTCTATCAGGCACACTCCCGCGATGTCTCGCATCGTGTCCGCGCCGCGATCGAGGATGCCCGCGAGGTTGAGGCGCGTCTGAAGGAGCGGGCGGGGATCGAGCTACGAGACCTCGACATGCTGGAGATCGGTCCGGGACAATTCCTGGGCCAACTCAGTTACTTTGCCGTACGTAACCGGGCGATCGGTATGGACATGGACGTGTTCG
>JBBITL010000144.1:0-6666 GCA_037440765.1 Solibacteraceae bacterium | reverse complement strand
TGAAAAGGGGAAACCCGATCCTAAGAAACTGGATTCGATCGCTCGACTCGGTGGCCGAACTGGGTCTGGCCCGGGTGTTGCTGGGCTCAAGCGGCGGGGGTCAGTTCCTGGTGGTGCTGCCCTCGGAGGCCAGGCCGCAGGCGGAGAGCTTCATCGAGGCGGCCTCGCGCGAAATCCGGCAGCTCAGCGGGGACCATCTCCATCTGGTCTCATCCGTGACGGAGAACCTGGGAGACTGGAGCGTGGTCCGCAGGCGGCTCGGCGAAGCCGGCGACCGGCGGCGCGGCACGCCGCTGGCGTTCCGGCAGGAGGACCCCTTCGAGCCTTTCGACGCCTCCGCGGCCGGAGACCCGGATGAGTACTTCGTCCGGAGCATGGCGCTCGATCTTCAGTCCGCCCAAAGTGTCGGCTGGTCGCCAGAGACGCCCGGCAAGGTTTTGGCCGGCGAGGGGAGGCACTCCTGGCCGCTGGTTTCGGGACCTCCTCAGGAGGGGATCGGGATCGCCCGGCACGCGGCCATGTCAGACGACGGCTCCAGGGCCGCCGGCCTTGACTCGCTGGCCTCCCGCGCGCAGGGCCGCCCCATTTGGGGAGTGCTGCGCGGGGATGTCGACAACCTCGGAATACGCCTCCGGCGGGTGCAGTCCATCGAGGAGCACGTGCAGCTCTCGGTCATGTACAAGCAGTTCTTCGCCGGCGAGCTGGAGCTGATCTGCTCTGTTCCCGACTACTGGCGGAAGGTGAGCGTGCTGTACTCGGGCGGGGACGACTTTGCAGTGTACGGCGCCTGGGACGCCCTGATCCCGCTGGCGCGCGAGCTGCAGCGCCTCTTCCACCGCTTCAGCGAGGAGAACCTTAAGGATTTCCCGGGGCCGGAGGGCAAGACCATCACCATGGCCGTGGCCCTGGCCGGCGACTCTTCTTCCACCCTGGCTTCGGTCTACGAGCAGGCGGGCCGGATGCTGGGGCTGGCTAAAGCGACCGACAAGGACTGTATCTTCGTCCTCGGTCATGTTCTGGAGTGGAGGCAACTGGCGGCTGCCTCCGATCTGCGTGAGACCATGCTGCGGATGGCGGGAGAAGTGGAATCGCCCCGCCGTTTCCTGGTGGACCTCACCGCGTTCTACCGCAAGGCGGCTGCCGCCAGCCGCCTGACCGGCGCGGGAAGCCGCTTCGAGAAGCCCTGGCAGGTGCACCGTCACCTGAACCGGGCCCTCGGTGGCGCCCGCGACAAGGAGTTGCAGCGGCTCAGAACGCATCTGACCAACGAAATCCTGGTCAAGGGCGCCACCCATACCAGGCTCCGCCCCGGCGGACAAGTGGCGCTCCAGTGGGCCAGGCTGCTAGCCGAGGTGTAATCCAATGCCTGAAGTTCAGCGCGAAACGAAGAACCGCGAGGGCCGGCCGAGAGGTCCCCGCGAAGGCGGGCACAGGGAGCCGGGAGGCCGGGGCGATGACCGCCGTCCGGACCGCGACCGCGGCCGTCCCGAGGGCCCGCCGGACATCGACCTTGAAAAGCTTATCGCCGACAGCCTCTATCTGGACAACCAGGCCCACGGCATCGTCAGCCGCATGCGCGACATGGACTCGGGCACCAAGAGCCAGTTGCGCCGCCTTTACAACGCCGTGCGGCGCGCCTGCCGCGCGCCGGAAGGCGAGCGCCAGCATCAGTTCGTGATGCTCCGCGCCAGGCTGGCCTACACCATCGCCCGCCATTCCCTGCGCAGCCTCGACACGCTCGAGAGACTCCTGCTGCAAGTGACACGCAAGAACGACCTGAGGGGCTACCAGAGGTTTCGGGATCTGTTCGAAGCCATCGTGGCCTACAACGAATAGCGAGGAAGCATGAGCGCGCATACATCCGACACCGAACTCAAGCTTGTGGGCAAGCTGATCCTGACCGGCGAACTGCACTGCCTTACCGGCCTCCACATCGGAGCCGGGAAGGGTTCGCTAGAGATCGGCGGGGCCGATAACCCCGTGGTCAAGGACTCCTTCGGACATCCCTACATCCCCGGCAGCAGCCTGCGCGGCAGAATCCGCAGCCTGCTGGAGCAGTCCCGCGGACTGGCGGTGCCCTCCGAGCTGGTCTTCCTGTCCCGGCGCAGAGGGCAGGAGGTCCGCATTCACCAGAGCGACCGGCCCGAAGACGAGATCTGCCTGCTGTTCGGCCGCAGCGCCGGCCGCATGGAAAAGGTCGGCGGGGACACGCTCGACAGCCGCCACGCCAGCCCCGCCCGCCTGGCCGTCTGCGACGCCCCGCTTGACCTGGAAAGCATCACCCCGCAGATGCGGGAAAATCTCGACGACGAGCTTACCGAGGTCAAGAGCGAGAACGCCATCGACCGGATCACGTCGCAGGCCAATCCCAGGACGCTCGAACGCGTTCCGGCCGGGGCGCGTTTCAGCCTGCGCTTCGTGATCGACATACTGTGCGAGGAGGACAAGGCGCTCCCGGCCGCGCTGGTAGAGGGACTGCGGCTGCTCGAGGACGACAGCCTGGGTGGAGGAGGCTCGCGCGGGAGCGGGAGAGTGGCGCTGGCCAGGCTGCGGCTGGCCTGGCGTGGCCGCGGGTTCTACGCCTCGGGCGCCCCCGAGGCCGAGTTGATCGCGGACGCCGATCCGGGGGCCCTCCAGGCCCTGGTCACCGACCCCGGCTTTCCCTCGCGTCTCACCGAGTGAACATGCCTCAGGCCTGTGTGGTTCGATTCGCTCCGGCCGGACCCTGGCGGCTGGGGCCGGACTCCGGCGAACGCGACCGCGTGGAGAGCGTGCTCCACAGCGACGCCCTCTGCTCGGCCGTGTCCGCGGCCATGGCGCAGCTCGGCCTGCTGGCGGACTGGCTCAAAGCCGCCTTCCCGCCGGCGGGCGGGCCCGCCGTCCGCTTCAGCTCCTGCTTCGCGTACAAGGAGGACCAGCTCTTCGTAACCCCTCCCAGCAGCCTGTGGCCTCCGCTGCCGTCGCCCCGGATCCGCTGGAAGGGCGCGCGGTTCGTTCCACTGCCGGTTGTGGACTCGCTGCTGGCCGAGCGGCCGCTGGATGAACAGCAGTGGCGCGTGGACGGCGTAAGCCAGTGCCTTTTGCCCGCCGGGTGGACTGAGGGACCTTTCCGGCCGGTGATCCGTTCCAACGCCGCCGTGGACAGGCTTTCCGGTGAGCCCGCCGTGCACCGCTCCGCCTGCCTGGAGTTCGCTCCGGGCGCCGGCATGTGGGCGGTCATCGTCTTTGACGGCGAACAGGCAAAGGAGCGCTGGATGGAACCCGTGCGGGCGGCGCTGCGCTTGCTCGCCGACAGCGGCATAGGCGGAGAGCGGTCCCGGGGCTGGGGAAGGTTCGAGCAGCCGGAATTTCAGGAGGGAGTGCTGCCGGATCTCCTGCTTTGCCGGAAGCCCGCCGAGCCCGGCGAAGACGAGCCGCGCCCGGCGCCCGCCATGGCCTACTGGCTGCTGTCGCTGTTCAGCCCCGGCTCCGGGGACCGCGTGGACTGGGGCCGCGGCCACTACACGCTCGTGACGCGCGGGGGGCGCGTGAACAGCCCCGCGGCGCATGGCGTATTGAAACGTCACTCCAGGCTGGTCGCCGAGGGATCCGTCCTGTTCAGCGACCGCCCTCCGGTTGGGACTGCGCTCGACGTGGCGCCGGAGGGCGTGCCCCATCCGGTCTACCGCGCGGGCTACGCCGTGGCGCT
Source organism: Solibacteraceae bacterium (assembly GCA_037440765.1). GTDB lineage: Bacteria > Acidobacteriota > Terriglobia > Bryobacterales > Bryobacteraceae > DTKY01. Next base: position 2,978 of record JBBITL010000144.1, on the reverse strand, counting down.
CCCGATTCCTTTCCGGGAGGTGTCCCGGTGAAGTATCGCCTCACGTGTCTGACGCCGCTGCTGGCCGGAGACGGCCGCAGGCTCTCGCCCATCGACTACATGGTGTGGAAGGATCACGTCAATGTGCTCGACCAGCGGCGCATCTTCCGTCTGCTCGCCAAGGGCCCGCGCCTGGACGGCTACCTGTCCCAGTTGAAGCGCGCAGAGAAGCTGGATTTCGCATCCTGGGGCGGCTTCGCTCAGAACTTCGCGGGCCGGCGCATCCCGTTCGAGAACGCTTCCTGCGCATCGCATTGGGAGCGGTCTCCCACCGAAAGTCTGCACATCCCAACCTTCGCGGCCGGCCTCCGGGGGCCCTACCTGCCCGCCAGCGCCCTGCGCGGCGCTCTGCGGACCGGGATGCTGTTTGCCGGCTTGAAGGACGGAAGCATGGAGCGGCTGGCCGCCCAGTTTCAGGGCGACCGCCCGCCGCGCCGTCCCGCCGAGAGCCTTGAGGAGCGAGTATTGGGGGCGGCGGGATCAAGCCGGATGCGGGCCGTCCTGCCCTCCGACTCGGACCCCGTCTCACCGGCCAGCATGAAGATCCACCTGCTGCGGGTCGCCTCCCTGGCGGCGCGGAACCGCGGGGAGGGACTGGAATTGACCTGGAAACTCAGCCCCAGAGGCTCGGTTGGCGGGGCGCGGCCGCAGGATAGCACGCCGTCGTTCGCCGAGATGGCCTCGCCGGGCACGGTTTTCGAGGGTGCCTGGAAAGAGAACCGGTTCCTCGCGCAACCCGAAGTGGTGCGGACGCTCGGCTGGCGGGAACCGGTCGAGCGCAGCGCCGTGTTCGCCGCCGCCAACCGGTATGCAGCGGCGCTGCTGGCGTCGCAGAAGCGCTACGCGGAAACGGCCGGCCTGGCTCTGCTCATGCAGGGTCTGGAGGACCTGGAACAACGGCTGGCGGTGGTTTCGCGCTCCCACAACGCCTGCCTCCTGTGTGTGGGCTGGGGCGCGGGTCTGCTGGCGCACGTCGCCTGGCTCAGGACCGGCGATGAGGCCTATCGGAAAATTCTGGAACTGACCAGGCTCCACCGCGCCGCCTACCAGGGACTTCCCTTCCCCAAGACCCGGCGCGTAGTATTCCTGGAGGACAAGCCGGCTGCCCTGGCGGGCTGGGCGCTGTTCGAGGTAGCCTGACAACTGGCCGCCGGCCTGCTGCTCCTGCCATGTACAATGCGTTCTTCGGTCTTGCCGGGAATCCTTTTAACCTGAGCCCGGACCCCGCCTTCCTGTATCGCAGTCCTCAGCACGAGGAGGCGCTGGCCAATCTCACCTATGGGGTCGAAAGCCGCAAGGGCTTCATCGTCCTCACCGGAGAGGTGGGCACGGGCAAGACCACCCTGCTCGAGTGCCTCCGGGACCACCTGGTTGAACGGGACATCATGTTTGCCTTCCTGTTCAACTCGCGGCTGACCCCGGACCAGTTCTATGAGTTCGCGGCAAACGAATTCGATCTCCCCTGCCCGGGGGAATCGAAGCCTAAAGTGCTGCTCACACTCCGGCAGTTGCTCATCCAGAGGGCCGCGCGGGACACCACCACCGCCCTCATCGTGGACGAAGCCCACGACCTCGACTGGGATCTTCTGGAGGAGATCCGGATGCTCGGCAATCTGGAAGACCGCTCCGGCAAGCTGCTCCAGATAGTGCTGGCCGGGCAGCCGGAACTGGACCGCAAGCTCGACGCTCCCAATCTGCGCCAGTTAAAACAGCGGGTCGTGCTGCGCTGTGCGCTCCGCAGCCTCGATGCAGCCCAGACGTCGGAGTACATTCGCTCCAGGCTGGCCAGGGCGGGCCTGGAGGACCAGACCATTTTCCCCGCCCAGTTGCTCGCCGCCATCCATCACCGCACTCAGGGCATCCCGCGTCTGATCAACATCGTGTGCGACAACCTCCTGCTGACGGCCTTCGCCATGGAGCAGCGGACTGTCTCGCTCGATATGCTTGACGAGGTGGCGGCGGACATGCGGCTAGACCGGCCCGGCCGGGTCTCCTGAGCGCAACACGCCATGCGGGACGGGCGTCCCCGCCTGTCCGCCTCTAAGGCATAATGCTTGGAATACGCTACAGAATCATCCTAGCCGGCCCAAAATCTCCACCTTAGATACAATCGGGTCGAAGTACAAACACCTCCCCTGTTCCGCTGCGCACTGAAAGTGTGTTCGGAAGACACCCATAACAAAAGGAGATTCTGACAATGTATCGCTTCGCTCAAAGTAAGGTGGTGTATCTCTGCGTGTGTGTTTCTCTGTTAGCCGCAGTTAGTCTTAGTCTTCTTTCTGCCGGCACGCTGCCTACGTTTGGCGCCGGCCTGCTGCCCGCTCCGGAACCGGCCGCGGTCAGCCAGAGCCCCTTCCCGCCTCCGCACCCGGATGCCCCCTGGCTGACCCTGGCCCAGAGCCCCCTGCCGCCTCCGCATCCGGATGACCCCTGGCTGACCCTGGCCTAGGAGTTGATCCAGACCCACGCCGCTCCGCCACGGGCCGGCCCTCGGTGGTGTTGAGGACTCGCAGGCTGGAATCGGCCGTGCAGATGGTTTATATTGCCGTGTGTGGTCGATTGACCCAACGGCATGGCATATTTCTGGTGGATAACCCTGCTCGTCGGCGTCGCGTTGCAGGTTCTAGTTCTCGCGGCGTTGATGCGCGGGGGCGGCAAGCGGTTCAGAGTCCTTTATGTCTACATGATCGTCCTGTTTCTGACGACAGCAGTGGAGGCGGCAGCGTTATACAACGCAAACCTCTTCAGGCAGGCTTCCCGATACTACTGGACGATCGACGCCGTTCGGCAGTTCCTGATCTTCCTCGTCGTGCTCTCGTTCATCCGTCAAGCGCTGGAGAAGTCCACCCGGCGGGCGGTGCTGGCAGGACTGCTTTGGGGCGGCGCCGCCGTCTTCGGCCTCGTCTCGTTGATGCTTACAAGAGATCCCGTGATGGGCC
>JBBITL010000143.1:0-6705 GCA_037440765.1 Solibacteraceae bacterium | reverse complement strand
TCGCGTGTGTAGTCCAGTTTGCCGGCGGTGATGCGCAGCGCCGTCATGACCTGTTCCTTGGCCGCCTCGCCCTCGGCGCGACGGCGCTGTTCGCCCCGGTACTGGATACCGGCCAGCAGCACCAGCGTCAGGGCTACGGCGCCGGCCCACCGCCAGGACGGGATGCCGGACCAGAACCGGAACCTCTCCCATCGTCCCGCCGCAGCCTGCCGCGCCAGAACGCGCGCGGCGAAGCCCTCCGGAGCCTGCTTCCGGCGCAACGCGTCTCTTAGAGCTTCCTCAAGGCGATCCATGATCAAAACTCCCCGATGTAGCTGGCGGCCTTCTGCCTGAGCAGCGCCAACCCCTTGTGCAAGTGCTCCCTCACGGTCCGGAGCGGCATGTCGAGAACCCGGGCGATGTCTTCCGGGTCGAGGTCCTCCTGATAGCGGAGGACGACCGCCACGCGCAGCTTTCCGGGCAACGACGCCACCAGCCGGCTCAGCCGCCCGGCCAGAAGCGGATCGCCCCGGTAGGGCGCGGTCGAAGGCTCCCGCACGTCCTCCAGGCAGACCTCGGAGCGCGACTTCCGCCGCAGCCCGTCAATTGCGCGCCGGCAGGTGACCTGGCGGAGCCAGAACAGCGCGTGCGTGTCGCTTTCCAGTTCACCGAGGTTCCTGTGCAGCCGCAGGAAGACGTCCTGAGCCGCGTCCTCGGCGGCGGCGGGGTCCCTCAGGACGTGCAGCGCCAGGCTGTACACCATGGACTGATGCTCGCGGACCAGCCCCGCGAAGTCCGGTATCCAGCCCTCCTGCGTCATCGAGCCTGCCTGGCTTGCGGCGAGCGCTGTCAATCCTGTCCCTCATAGGTGTATACGCGAGGGGAGGAAAGCCTGACGGGATTTCTTCGGGGCCGGGGGAGGTGAGTTTTGCGCCCCATGCGGGCCGGGGAGCGGCGCCCCCCGGAGAGGATGAGAGCAACTGCCGCTACTTCTTCTTCGGCGCGGGCTTCTTGGCCGCCTTCTTAGGCGTCTTGCAGGCCATGGTATCCTCCTCAGGCGAAGAATGTACCATAGAGCGGTCTCGACATGTCAATAGCGCGGTAGAATGGGCGCAGAATGGGCGTTATTTTTTCCGCAGGTTCAACCACGACGGAGCTTTCCGGCGAGGACCTGAGACGCGGCCTGGTCACCGCACTGGACGCGCTCGGCCCGCGCCGCAAGGTGCTCTGCCTGCCGCCTGACATCAGCAGGCATCATTCGCGCGCCGGAGAGCTGACCAGGGCCGCTTGGCAGCATTATGGCGACAGACTCACAGACGTTCTGCCGGCGCTTGGCACACACACGCCAATGACCGCCGGGGAGATCCGCGCCATGTTCGGCGACATGCCCGAGAGCCTGTTCCGGGTCCACGACTGGCGGCGCGCGCTGGTCACCCTGGGGGAAGTGCCGTCCTCGTTCGTGCGCGAGCAGTCCGAAGGGAAGCTCGATTTCACCTGGCCGGCGCAGGTAAACAGGCTGCTGGTGGAGGGGGGATTCGATCTGATCCTGTCTATCGGCCAGGTGGTGCCCCACGAAGTCATCGGCATGGCCAACCACAACAAGAACGTTTTCGTCGGCTGCGGGGGAGCGGACGGGATCTCACGAAGCCACTACCTGGGCGCGGTCTACGGGCTGGAGCGGATCATGGGGCGGGCTGACACGCCCGTCCGGCGGCTGCTGGACTACGCCTCCGGGCATTTCGCCAGGGAGTTGCCGCTGGTCTACGTCCTGACGGTGGTGGGCCGGAACGAGGCCGGCGAACTGGTAACGCGGGGACTGTTCGTGGGGGATGACAGAGAGTGCTTTGATCTGGCCAGCGCGCTCAGCCTGGAGGTCAACCTCACGCTGCTCGACCGTGAGATCCGCAAAGCCGTGGTGTACCTGGACCCGTCCGAATACAGGAGCACGTGGATCGGCAACAAGTCCATCTACCGTACGCGCATGGCGCTGGCCGATGGGGCGGAACTGATCGTGCTGGCGCCCGGGGTCAGGGAGTTCGGAGAGGACGCCGAGATCGACAGGCTGATCCGCAAGTACGGCTACGCTGGCACGCCGGCGGTCCTGGAGGCCGTCAGCGCCAATGCCGATCTGGCGGGCAACCTGAGCGCCGCCGCGCACCTGATTCACGGCTCGTCGGAGGGCCGGTTTTCGGTCACCTGGTGTCCGGGCCGTCTCACCCGGCGGGAGGTTGAGGGCGTGAACTACAGATATGCAGACTTAAGCCAAATGCTGCAACGCTTTGAGCCATCAAAGTTAAAAGAAGGCTTTAATGTGGTTGCGGGGGAGGAGATCTTCTTTGTCTCCAACCCCGCCCTGGGCCTTTGGTCCTATCGCGAGCGCTTCCTGGAGACCGCGCCCTCCATTACCTGAACAGCTATAAACGGCGGACATCACCTAGCCGTGCGGCGCGGCTGCGGATACGGTCCTCCAGCCTCTCTGCGCAGGTCGACACCTCCACCTGTTGGCATTGCATCGCTGTTCTCCTCGATGATCCGTAGCGAATGACGCTGCCCGCCGGTGCGGGCAGGATCCGGTTCGCGGCCCTGCGCCGGACAGTTTCTTCAGTTCAGGCCGGCCAGAACCGCCCGGGCCGCTTCGTCGTCGGCCGGGGCCAGCTTCATCCGGCGCGCCGCCTCCAGGTGCACCCTGGCCTCCTGCTTCTTGCCGCCCGCCAGCAGCGCCATGCCGAGATGATACCGGTAAGTGGCTGATGCGGGGGCCTTTGCGACACACTCCCGCAAGATCGGGATGGCGGCAGCGTGCATGCCCCGCTTGTAAAGGACCCAGGCCAAGGTGTCGGCGGCGGCGATCGATTCCGGTTGCAGTTCCTTCGCCTTCTGGGCGAGGCTCAGCGCCACGTCGAGGTCGCCCCCCTCGGTCACATGGATCCAGGCCAGGTTGTTCGCCACCCATCCGAGGCGCGGGTCAAGATCAAGGGCCTGCTCGTAGTGCTTCCGGGCCTCGGCGGACCTGCCCCTGGCGTAGTGGAGGCTGGCGACAATGCCGTGCACGGCAGCGGATTTTGGCTGCCTTGTCAGTACCTGTCCGTACTGGGAAATCGCGGCCTCGATGTCGCCCGCTGAATGGTGGGTCTCGGCCAGCCGGATGTTCGCCTCCCACAGGCCGGGATCAAGTTCCAGGGCTCGGGTCAGATCTTCTTTCGCGGCCGCGTACCGCCTGGCGCGGGCGTGCAGCCATCCCATCGTCATGCGCGCCCTGGCATCTCCGGGGTTCGCCGCAAGGAAGCCGCTCACCCTCGAGGCCGCCCTCTCCGGCTGGTTGCGCGCGACCAGCACCTGTGCCAGCGCGGTAATGGCGGGCGTGAACCTGGGGTCGGCCTTGAGCGCCGCCTCGAACTCGCGTTCCGCATCCGCGTGCTTGCCCTCGGCCACATCCACCAGCCCGATGTTGGCATGAGCCCTGGGATCGCCCGGGGCCAACTGCAAAGCCACTCTGAACTGCTCGCGCGCCTCGGCTGACTTCCCTTCCCGCAGCAGCACGGTCCCCAGCAGAAGCCTGGAGGCCGGGTCGGCGGGCTGCAACTGCACCGCTCTGGCGATCGTCTCCCGCGCCAGCGCCAGGTCTCCGGTCTCCAGGGACACCTCCGTCAGGCTCTGCCGTACCGGGATGTTGTCGGCCGACAGCCGCAGGGCGTCCTGCAACTGCTGCTTCGCTTCCGCCGTCATCTGCTTCTGCCTGTAGGCGGCGGCCAGGAAGTAGCGCGCCGTCCAGCCGGACCCGGCCTCGCGGACCTGCGCTGCCAGCGCCTCAATCGCCTCATCGGTCTTCTTCTGGGCCAGGAAGATCCTGCCCCGGGCGGTTCCAGCGGCAGGGTCCCTAGGCATTTCGCGGAGAATCCCGTCATTCAATTCTCCGGCTTCCTTCCACTGGCCGCCGGCGATGTACCACTCCACCATCCGCTGTTTCGGTTCAATGCTTTTTCCATCGGCCTGGATGCCCCGCCGGTAGGACTCCGCGGCGCGTGTCCGGTCATCCCGCCTCAAGTAGAAGTCCCCGATGGCGACCGCCACCGCCGCCGATTTCGGTTGTCTGTCCACCAACTTCTGGAACACAGCCTCCGTCTCGGCTGCCTTCCCGTGCGCCCAGAGCAGATCCGCCAGCGAGGTGTGGAGCAGGACGCTGTCCGGGTTGGTCGCGAGTGCATTCTCCAGGACCGATTGGGCCTTGGGGAGTTGCTTCATCAGCCGGTGCAGGGCCGCGAGATTCACGTAGGCCGGCTCGTACTTGGGATCGATCTCAATCGCCTTCAACAGTCCCGCCTCCGCCTCGCTGTGACGCTGGAGCGTGATGTTGACCAAGGCCAGGCTGATAAAACCGGCGGGCTTGTCAGGCTGCAACTCCACCACCTTGAGGAAAGCCTCGCGGGCTTTTGCGCTTTCGCCCCTTACCGCCAGCGAGATGCCGAGCAACTCGTAGCCGGCGGCCCTTTGCGGGTCCTGCTTGAGGACGAGGTTCGCCTGCTGTTCCGCTCCCTTGTAGTCGCGGGCGCCCAGCAGGAGACTTCCCAGGCTCAGCCGGGCGTCGAGCTGGTTCGGGTCCAGATCTATCGCCTGCCGGAGCGCCGCATAGGCGCCTGCCCAGTGCTGGCTGGCAAGCTGAGCCTGCCCCAGCTGGTACAGTGCGGCGACGAATCCCGAGTCCAGTTTCAGAGCATTGCGAAACTGGATGCTCGCCTCGCCGTACCGCTCCTGCTTCATCATTCGAAGCCCGCTGTCGAAGTACTTCTGCTTCGCCTTTTCGGGGTCGGTGGAGCAGCCAGCCAGGAGCAGGCCGGCAGCCGCCAGGCCCGTCACCAGGCATTGCATCTTCCTGTTCATACGCCTTTTCCTATCACAATCGGAGGCCTGAACTCCCATTTCCGCAGCACGAACACTGCGGCGACAAGCATCGCCAAAGACAGGAGCGAGAATGGCAGCCCGCCGTCCCGATGCAGGCTGCCGCGCAGGTATCCCTCATCCACGTTGCTGGCCAGCCAGGCCAGGGTCGAGATTCGAATGGCATTCTTCAGTATCGCGATAGGCAAGGTCAGCAGAACCAGGCAAATCCTGCCCCACGCCGTCCGCAGCAGCACGCCCGCCGCCAGAACGCCTGTTACCAGCAGGGCGAAGGCCGAACGAATCCCGCTGCACTCCTCCGCCACTTCGATCTCGATTCCGGGCAGAGAGAACTGGAACCCGTCCCTGAGAACCGGCATGCCCGCCACCTTCAGCAGCGCGTAGGTCGCTTCCGCTGATCCCTTCTGCAGAACGAAGTTGATGCCGTCGAGCAGGTTCGCGGGGATCGGTATCACGAACACCAGGAGCCCCACGGGGAACACCGCCGCCCGCAGCGCCGCCGTGCCGTGCCAGATGACAAAGCCCGCGATCCACACGGCCAGGATCGCGGCCACCTTCAGCCACAGGGCGTCTGCGCCGGGCCCGGACCACGCCGCGGCGGACCAATACACTGCAACCCCGAGCGCGAGCACCGCTGCCCCGGCCCGGGGCTGGCTCCGGCTCACGGCGAGGATCCTCTTGCGTCTGAACCAGGCTACGCACGCCGACACCAAGGGGATGGCGGCGACGTGCGAGTACCGGTAGTCCCCGAGGGACAGTTTCAGCAGGGCGTAGAGCGGGGCATGAAACACCAAGCCCACTGCCGCGGTGAAAGCCAGCAACGCCCACAGCCGCCGGCTCGTGCCGTTCATCATGTCGGTGTTGGGTCCGGACGCCGCGCCCGGCCGCGTTTGCTACTTCTTGCTCGAGTAATACCTGTAATACTTCGAGTACAGACGATCGAGGCCTTCCACTGCATTGAAAACGATGGCTGCAACATGCTCCTGGCCTAGCAGGTTAGCGGCGTTCTCCACGGCTTCGCCGGGCGTCTTTCCGGCTCGAACCACCAGCAGCGCGGCGTCGGTCTCCTTCTTCAGTGTGAGAGCGTCGGTGAAGGGCGCGACGGGCGGGGAGTCGACTATCATCCACTCGAAGCGGGCGGCCAGCGCTGAGATCACGCCGCCGAGCGTGGCCGATTGCAGCAGTTCCGTGGGGTTGCCCACGGGCGTCCCGGCCGGCAGGAAATAGCAGGCGAGCGGCTCCAGCCGCACGACCGCGGACATCGGATCCGCGCCGGACATCAGGCACTCCGCCAGGCCAGGCCTGCCCTTCAGTCCCGTTAGCTCGGAGATCGCTGCGTGATGCAGATCTGCGTCGACGATCAGGACGGTCCGCTTGCCGGCATCCGCCATCACCGCGGCGGTGTTCAGGGTAATCGTGGACTTGCCGTCCTTCGGCAGCGGGCTGGTCACCAGGAGCCGGCGCCGGTCCTTCTGCTTCTGGAGTTCAAGCAGCCGCAGGCGCAGAAACCGGAACCGGTCGGCGGCCCCTCCTCGGGGATCGGCAATCAGCGGCACCCGGCGCAGGCGCTCCTCGCTGATTTCCTCGACCGGTATGTCCTCTAATCCTGGGGGCCGGCGCGGGGCCTCCGCTCCAGCCGCGGCGACATTCACGGCCGGGCCGGGCCCCTCCTGCGCGGCTTGCTCCGGAAGGGCGCCCTCCCGCTCGTACTTCGCTATGGAGATGTACCCCCCCGACTTCAGCAATGCGTCAGAGATTCGGCTCATGGCATGTTCACTCTCCGGCTCATCCTGTCGATGGTGCAGTTCCCGGACTCGAGCTCTACCCACG
>JBBITL010000142.1:0-6873 GCA_037440765.1 Solibacteraceae bacterium | reverse complement strand
GGTGTGTTCTGCAATTCCACGCCACTGATGCCGAGCTCGACCAGGTACTTAAGGATGTCCTCGGCGCTGCCCGGCATGCCCCGGAAGCTGTACGGGGCGATGATACCGAGTTGCACGCCGTTGAAGTTCGAGTTCGGCTTGGCCGCCCCCATCAGCCTGGCCGCGGGCAGCGCGGCCAGCGCGATCTTCCCTACATCTCTTCGTGTGTAGACCATGGCTTTCTCCATATCACTAGAGCCGTATCTCCCACCCCTTGCGGAAGGTGGGCCGGACCCACTGCATGACCTGCTTGCCGTTGGTGAATTCACCCCTGGCGTTGTCCCACATCAGCCTGCCCTGGGCGTGAATGGCCGCGGCGCCGAGCACCAGCCACTCGGTGTACGGCCCGGCCACATTAAAGTTGGAGCAGGCCGGCGCTCCGCCCTTGCAAGCCCGGATCCAGTCGCGCGCGTGCGCCGAGCTGTTGTCGCCCGTAGTCGCTCCGGGCGACCGCGGAAGGTAAGCGTTCGGCAGCCGGTACTCGGCCCAGCGCGAGCCCGGCAACAGCCCCACACCTTCCCCGCGCCCGCTGGTTCCCAGGTAGCCCTTCGAACCCACAAATATGCTGTTGTAGCCAAGGCCCGCTTGCTGACCGCCGGCACGGGCGGCCTGCGGCTGGCCTCCGGCCGGCGGCTGGCCTGGCGCCGCCCCGCCCGTTCCGGGGAAAAAGCCGCCCTGTCCGCGAGCCGGGCCGACTTGCGGCCCCTGACCCGGAATCTGGCGCGCCTCCTCCACCGTCATGCCCGGAGGCATGTACGGATTGCCGCCCGGAGCGTGGTACCAGTACACAGTCACCGGGGGCATCCCCGGACGCGGGCCGAACTCGTACTTGATCGTCAACTCGTCCGGGAACGTGAAGGGCGGCAACGAGTCCTTTTTAATGCACTCCACGCTGATCAGGTATTTGGGGTCCAGTTGCAGCGCCCAGTTGGCCGGACCCAGGATGTGAATCCCCCAGTCGCCGATCAGTCCGCTGCCGAAGTCGTAAAACCCGCGCCAGTTGAACGGCAGGTAGAAGCCGTACTGCTGTCCTCCGAACCCGCCGCCTCCGGCGCGCGCGCCGCGCGCCGGGTCGGCCTGTGCGCCTCCCTCGCCGGCGGCCCTGGCTGGCATTGCCTGAGGCATGCCGCGCCCGCTGCGGGCGTTGCGCTCCGCCACGAAATCCAGGTACTCCTTGTCGCCGGCGGTGTACTCGCGCCAGGCCGCTCCGCCCAGCCACAGGTCCCAGTCCAGCGTTTCCGGGATGGGCGTCGGCGGCGGGATCTTGGTCATGCCCTGAGGCCAGCTCGCCCGGCCCGTCCAGGCGTGAACCTCGCTGACGTCACCGATCTCGCCCGACCAGATGATCTCGCAGGCCACGCGCGTCGCATCATGGGAGTAGCCCTGATTCCCCATCTGGGTCGCCACCCTTGGGTACTTGGCGGCCGCCTGGGTCAGCAGGCGGGCCTCCCACGCAGTGCGGGTCAGCGGCTTCTCGACGTAGACGTGCTTTCCAAGCTGCATGCAGGCCAGCGCGCAGGTTGCGTGCATGTGGTCGGCCGTGCCAATGACAACCGCGTCGATCTCCTTGGCCTGCCGGTCCAGCATGCGCCGGTAATCCCTGTACTTCTCGGCCTTGGGATAGGTGGAGAACCCCTGCGCTCCGCGCGCAAAGTCGACGTCGGTGAGCGCCACCACGTTCTCGACGCCCGCCACGGCATTGCGCAACACGCCGAACGGCTGCCCGCCGGCGCCTATGGCCGCGAGGTTTATCCTTTCATTGGGCGACTTGTACCCCAACTGAGTCAGTGCGGGCACGCTGCCGAAGCCCCCGGCCGGAACCGCGCCGGCCAGCAGCGTGCCATAGAAAAAGTGCCTTCTCGAAAAAGCCTGTTCCGACATCCGAGTCTCCTGTTGCTGAAAGTCTTCTGCCGATTCGGTGCGCTGCCAGCGCCGGCAGACCATCTGGCGACCCCCAGATCCTTCGGGACGAAAACCGCGTGCAAGACCCTTATACTCTAAGGCCGGACATCGTGGCTGGCAAGTATGGAACGGTAAGGTTCCCGCGGCCGGCGGCGGGCCGGACGTAATTTACCTGTAAGCCTGCTGCTGGGGATGCTATACTGCTGGCGGATGCCCCCACATCCAGGGCAGAGGTGCGCTGTGCAGGTCAGAGACTTCAGGAGCGAGCCGCCCCACCGGGACTGCCGCCTGGACCCGGCGGCGATCCGTGAGCAACTCGAACGGATCCTCGCCAGCGCATCCTTCCGCAACAGCAGGAGGCACTCCTGCTTCCTGCGCTTCGTGGTAGAGGAGGCCCTCGAGGGGAACGCCGACCGCCTGAAAGAGCGGAGCATCGGAGCCCAGGTGTTCGGGTTGGACCCCGCCTACGATACCAGCACCAACCCCGTGGTCCGCGTGTCCGCGGGCGAACTTCGCAAGCGGATGGTTCAGTATTACCACAGCCCGGAGCGCCGGGAAGAGCTCGTGATCGAGCTTCCTGCCGGCTCCTACGTTCCCGAATTCAGGCTGCCGCTTGAACAGAGCCCGCAACCCCTGCCGGCGGCGGCGCCAACCATCCGCCGCGGAGTCGTCTACATGGCGGCGTTCGTGGCGCTCGCGCTCGCTGCCCTTGTGCTCTGGTGGCGGCCCTGGACTCCGCGCGATCCGTTCACCAGGTTTTGGGCGCCGGTGTGGGATTCGCCGGGACAGGTCCTGATCATTGTTGCCGCCCAACCCAGAACCGACTCCGGCGGCGCACCGGTTCCTGGCCGGATGTCGCTCGGCGACGCGATCGCCCTTGCCAGGCTGACCCCCGTCCTCCACCACCGCAACAAGGACTTCCGCGTTATGGCATGGGGGAGCGCAACGCTGGCCGACCTGAAGCAGGGCCCGGCGATCTTCATCGGGGCCTTCTCCAATGAGCTGACCATGCGGCTGACCCGCGAGACCCGCTTCAATTTCGAGATGGATCCGCAGACCAGGAACGCCTGGATCAAGGACCGGCAGAATCCTTCCTCCACGCAGTGGAGAATGGATTGGCCAGGGGCTGGCGAGGACGCCAGTTACACAGACTATGCAATCATCTCACGCGTGGTGGACCCGACCACGGGCCAGGTAGCCGTGGTCGCGGCCGGCTTCACCTCCCGCGGGACTCGCGCCGCCGGTGAGTTTCTGGGCAGCCGTTCAGCCATGGCGGCGATTTCGGGCCACCTGGAAAAGGGATGGCCGGACAGGAACGTGCAGGTCGTTCTCGCCATTCCCGTCACGCCGGCCGCCTCCGGTCCCGCCCGCGTGCTGACCGCATACTCCTGGTAGCCGCTGGCGGCAGCCTTCACCAGCGCCGGACCAGCGCGCCGCCGTGGGCTATACTATAGATTCCCCTTATTTCAGGAGACCTTCGCGTATGTTCGATCTGTTCCGCAGCCGGGCCAAGGTGGTGCGCATCATGTTGGGCGGCTTGCTGCTGATGGTGGCGCTGTCCCTGACCACTTATCTCATCCCGGGAGGCGGCTTGAGCCCGGGCGCCGGCGGGCAGGTGGTGGCCGAGTTCGGCAAGGAAGTCCTCTCACTGCCGCGGGTCAACCAGGTGGTCCAGCAGGAGCTCCGGGGTCAGTCCATCCCGCCAGCCATGGCTGCCGTCTTTGTCCCCCAGATCGCCAACCAGTTGATCACCGAGCACGCCGTTGCCTTTCAGGCGGAACGTATGGGCTTCCGGGTGTCAGAGGCCGATCTGGCCAAGGCCATCCGGAGGATCTTCCCTCAACTCTTTCTGGGCGACCAGTTCGTCGGCCGCGACCAGTACGCGGCCGCTCTGGCCCGGCAGGGGATGACCATCCCGCAGTTCGAGGAGACTCTCCGCAAGCAGTTGCTGGTCGACGCCCTGCGCCGGATGGTCATCGAGAGCGTCACCGTGCCGGCCAGCGAGGTCGAGCGCGAGTTTCACGCCAGGAACGACAAGCTGAAGATCGAGTACGCGGCCCTCTCCCCGGACAGCCTGAAGTCCGAGGCGCGTGTGACGCAGGACGAGATAAGGAGCCACTTCGAGCGCAACCGCACCGGCTATCAGATCCCCGAGAGGCGCTCCTTCGACCTGCTCATCGCCGACGAGACCAGGCTGGCGGCGACCGTGACCGCCTCTGAAGCCGAACTGCGGCGGGCCTATGAACAGAACAAGGAGGCCTACCGCATCCCGGAACGTGTCCACGTCCGTCACATCCTGCTCAAGACAACCGAGGCGTCCAAGGAGGATGACCCTAAGATCGAAGCCCGGGCGCAGGGCCTTCTGAAGCAGCTTCAGGGCGGCGCCGACTTCGCGGCCATCGCCAAGAAGGACTCCCAGGACGAAGGTTCGGCGCCCAAGGGCGGCGATCTTTCCTGGATCGTGCGCGGCCAGACGGTCAAGGCCTTCGAGGACGCGGCCTTCACCCTGAAGCCCAAGCAGTTGAGCGGCGTCATCAAGACGGAGTACGGGTTCCACATCCTCCAGGTGCTCGACAAGCAGGATGCGCACGTAAGACCGTTCGCGGAAGTCAGGCCGGAACTGGCCTCCGATCTGAACAAGCAGGCGCTGCTCGACCGCATGCAGAAGGTCACCGACCAGGCCCGCGCATCCCTGTCCAAGGACCCCGCCGGCGCGCAGAAAATTGCGGGCGAACTGGGCCTTCAGTTGATCCGGGCCGACAAGCTCGCCCCCGGAGACCTAATCCCAGGGATCGGCCCCAGCCCCGAGCTTCGGGACGCGTTGGCGCTGGTGCGCCGCGGCGAGGTCTCCCCGGTGGTGCAGATCTCCGCCACCGCGCTCGCTGTGGCGGTGGTCACCGACGTGCAGCCGGCCCGGCAGGCCGAACTGGCCGAGGTGGAGGCGCAGATCCGGCAGGAGATTCAGGCGGACAGGCTGCGGACGCTGGCCAGCGAGAGGGCCGGGCAACTGTTCGAGAAGGCCAAGTCCATGGGAGGCGACCTCCGAAAGGCGGCTCTGGAGATGGGGGTCCGGGTGCGGACGTCGGAGGAGTTCACCCGCGACGGCAACATTGACGGCCTGGGGCCGGTCAACTTCATACTGGACGCCTTCCAGGCGCCTGTCGGGGAGCTGCGCGGCCCTTCCGCCGTGAACGAGTCGCAGGTGGTCTACAAGGTCGTGGCCAGAGTCCCCGCCGATTCCGCGCAGTTGGCGGCTGAGCGGGACTCGCTGATCGAGCAGCTCAAGAACAGCCGCGCCCGGACGCGGGTGGAGATCTTCGAGGACAACATCCGCCAGCAACTCATCAGGGAAGGCAAGATCAAGGTCCATCAGAGCGTGCTCGACCGGCTGACCTCCAGCTACTAAGGGCTCCCAGGTGGACCGGCAAGAGACCCGTCAAGATGATTCACGCACTGTTGGATTTTCTGCGCACCCTCACCAACCCCGAGCGCCTCATCGCGCTACTCACCACCGTGTTCACCGGCTGGCTGGGCTACGGCCTGCTGTTCGGAATCGTCTTCGCCGAGACCGGGCTGTTGACCGGCTTCTTCCTGCCTGGCGATTCGCTCCTGTTCACGGTGGGCGTAGTGGCGGGCGCCGGCGAACTGAACCTCCTGGCTATCATTCTGACCCTGATCGCCGCCACCCTGATCGGGGATTCCACAGGCTACCTGCTGGGCCGCCGCACTGGCGACCTGATCTTCAGCCGGCCCGACACGCGCTTCTTCAAGAAGGAGTACGCACTGCGCACCCACGCCTTCTACTCACGCTACGGCGGCCGCACCATGATCTACGCCAAGTTCGTGCCCATAGTCCGCACCTTCGCGCCCTTCATGGCGGGGGTGGGGAAGATGAATTACCTCCGCTTCATCTCCTATGACATATTCGGCGCGGTGTTTTGGGTCACTTCGCTGACTACCCTGGGCTACTACCTGGGCAGCGTGCCGATAGTCCGCCAGCACTTCGAGAAGGTCATAATCCTGATCATCTGCCTGTCCCTGGTTCCCATTCTGCGCGAAGCCTACATCGCACACAGGAGCCGGCATAAACGGGCGTAGCTTCCGCTCCCGGCCGGCTACTGTTTCCGAGGGAACACGCCATTCCGGGTGTAGGCGATGACGCCGAAGCCCCGCACGAACTTGATCATCCTCTTCTGGCCCGCCCCGGTTGTTCCGGCGGGCCGGGTTTCCTTGTAATCGAACTTCGCCGGGTCGGCGATGATCTCGTTCAGGGCGTCAAGAACGGACAGCAGCACATGGTTCTCGACGTTGCTGATGAAGTGCCCCGAGAACATGTATTCGAATTCATCGAAGCGAGCCACCAGCTTTTTCAGATTGTCGCGATAGGTTGTCAGATTGGAGCACTGCCCGTTCGGCCTGGCAGGCCCGGGCCCGCAACTGATCGTGCCGCTGATCATGTTGTCGCCGCCAAGGTTGAATACGTGGCCGTGCTTCACCGGGATCAGCTTGCAGTCCCTGTAAGGGGGGATGTCCTTCCGGTCGAACTGAAGCCAGATGTTCTTGCCGTCCTGGTCAAAATAGCCGTCCCACGCGCCAGGCCTGCACTGCGCCTTGATGGCTTCAAAGTCATATTCGTGGCAGTGCATCTCATCGAATTGGTGGTTGCCGACCACGTGATCGGGTCCCACGTGAGTGTTGGCGACAACCAGCGGCATCCCGCCGGTGATTCTGTTCACCAGGCCCTTCAGATCTCCAAGCCCGAAACCGGTGTCGATGAGCAGGGCCTTCTCGGGGCCGATGACCAGCCACATCCATGCGTCGCCTCCGCCTCCGAGGGACGGGCTGAACAGCCCGCACAGATTGCCGTAGAACTGAAACTGCGCTTGTCCCCTGACGTGAGACAACCAGTCAAGACATTGTTGACCGTTCGAT
>JBBITL010000141.1:0-7256 GCA_037440765.1 Solibacteraceae bacterium | reverse complement strand
ATTCCGCTCCAACCATCACCGCTGCTTCATTGCACCCGCCGGGGCAAGTTTTCACGCGCACTCGTCAGCGAGCGGGCTCACTTGTTCAGCGGACTGCTAGGCGGGACCGCTCCTGCCTCGCTTCACCTTCGCCTTGGCCCAGTCCACCAACCGCCTGACAGGCGGGAAATACTCGGCCAGGATCAGCAGGCCGGGAATGCCGAGCACCCAGCCTTGCACAAACGGGATCAGCCCGCCGATCAGGCCGAGGACGACCAGCGTGACTCCCAACGTTATGCGGAAAGTCTTCTTCAAGCGGGGCAGCCGACCATTCTACCATCTGGCCCCGCGATAGGACCCCGTTGACAGGCGTACCATTACTACCCGAACGAACGATTCAAAGTTGCCCTTGACCTGGAGCGGCGAAAGCACTAGAAATGGTATAGGACAGGTGATCGAGCATCGGAAGGCCAAGCGCTTCGAGTTGAAGCTGCCGGTAGAGGTGGTACGGAAGAGTTTCCTCCCGGTATCGAGCGTCGGCGAGACGAAGAACATGAGCGCCAGCGGCGTTCTGTTCTACGCGCCTCTCCAGGCGGATCTCGGCGATCCGATAGAGTACATCATCACATTTCCCACCCACTCCATCAACGGCGGCTCAGTCAACCTTCGCTGCCTGGGCAAAGTGGTGCGGGTGGAGGCCAACGGCTCTGCCGAGGGCGGCGGGCCCGTGCTGGTGGCCGCCACCCTGGAGCGCTACGAGTTCGTCCGACAAGACGGCTGATCTTCGGGGCTTGCCCTCGCCCGGGAATCGTTGTACCCTAGCAAAGAAAAGGCGAACACGCCCCGCATGAACCTGTCACCCGGCTTTCCTGATTTCGACCCCGGCGGCAGCCTGGCGCGCCGCGCCGGCGTGGAAGAGGCGGTGGCGCGTTTCGAGCAGTGGATGCAGGAAGCCGATTCGCCGGTCCGGTCGGTGCGCCGGCAGGCGCCAAGACCCGGCGAGTATGCGCCGCTTCCGGAGTCGCTTGAGCCCGCCCTGCGCCAAGTGCTGGAAAGCCGCGGCATGGGCAGGCTCTACGTGCATCAGGCTGAGGCCGTCCGCTTGGCGGATACAGGCGCCAACGTCGTGGTGGTGACGCCCACCGCCAGCGGCAAGACGCTATGTTACAACCTGCCGGTTCTCAACGAGCTTCTGAGGGACCCGGAGGCGCGTGCCATGTACCTGTTCCCGACCAAGGCCCTGGCCGAAGACCAGCTCCACGAGTTCCAGCAGATGGTGGACGCCATGGGCTCGGAACTGCGGGCGTTCACATACGACGGCGACACGCAGCAGGACGCGCGCAAGTCCATCCGGGAGCGCGCCAACGTGGTGCTTACGAACCCGGACATGCTGCACGCCGGGATTCTGCCGCACCACACGCGCTGGGCCAAGGTTTTTGAGAAGCTGCGCTACTTCGTCGTCGACGAACTGCACTACGCGCGCGGCGTCTACGGGAGCCATGTCGCCAACGTCATCCGCAGGCTCAGGCGGGTCTGCGAGTTCTACGGCTCCTCGCCGCAGTTCATCTGCTCGACAGCCACCATCGCCAATCCGCTCAAGCTCGCCGAGGCGCTGACCGGGCTGCCGTTCTCGCTCGTGGACCGGAACGGGGCGCCCTCGGGCGAGAAGTATTTCGTCTTCTACAATCCCCCGGTGGTGAACCGCCAGCTCGGCATCCGCAGGAGCTACCTCAACGAGACCAGGCGGATCGCCCTGGAGTTCGTCAGGCGCGGCCAGCAGACTCTGGTCTTCGCCAACAACCGCCTGGCCACCGAAGTTCTGGTCACATACCTTAAGGACGCCATGGACCGCCTGCCGGCGGGCGCCGAATCCGTGCGCGGCTACCGCGGCGGCTATCTGCCGCGGGAGCGGCGCGAGATCGAGCGCAAGCTCCGCGGCGGGCAGATCCGCGCGGTGGTGGCGACCAATGCCCTGGAGCTGGGCGTAGATATCGGCTCGCTCGACGTGGTGGTGATGGCCGGCTACCCCGGCGCGATCGCCTCCACCTGGCAGCGCGCCGGCAGGGCTGGCCGCCGCCAGACGGCCTCGCTCGCCGTGCTGGTGGCCTCCAGCGCTCCCCTGGACCAGTACATCATCGAGCACCCCGATTATTTCTTCGGGCAGAGTCCGGAGCACGCCCACATCAATCCCGACAACCTGGAGATACTGGTCAACCATCTGAAGTGCGCCGCTTTCGAGCTGCCCGTCCGGGAGGGAGAGAAGTTCGGGCCGCACGACACCGGGGAACTTTGCCGCTTCCTGGAGGAGGCCGGCTTCCTGCACCGGTCGGCGGGCGCCTGGCACTGGACTTCGGACACTTACCCGGCCGACGCCATCAGCCTGCGGGCCGTCACCAGCGACAACTTCGTGGTGGTGGACACGACCGGCGAGCCGACGGTCATCGCCGAGGTGGATTTCCCCAGCGCCCTGACCACGCTGCACGAGAAGGCCATCTACCTGCACGAAGCCCGCCAGTACCAGGTGGAGCGCTTCGATTACGAAGGCCGCAAGGCTTTCGTGCGGAGGGTGGACAGCGACTACTTCACCGACGCCATCGACTACACCCAGGTGGGCGTGCTCGAGGAGTTCGGCTCGTCGCCGGTTTCGGGCGCCCGGGCCGTGCACGGGGACGTGCGGGTGAACCGCCAGATCGTGGGTTTCAAGAAGGTGAAGTTCTACACGCTTGAGAACGTGGGCGCCGGCAACCTCTCGATGCCGGAGCAGGAGATGCACACCACGGCCTTCTGGCTGCACTTCCCGGAGAGCTTCCTTGCGCGGCTCCCGGACCTATCGCCCACCGAGAGACAGAGCGGCCTCACGGGACTGGCGAATGCCTTGCGCGCCATCGCCGGCCTGCTGCTCATGTGCGACCCGCGCGACCTCGGCGTCGCCATCACGGAGGACATCTCGGGGGGGCTGAAGTCATTCGAGCCCAACCTCTACCTCTACGACAGCTACCCTGGCGGGGTGGGGCTGAGCGCTCCGCTCCACGCCATGGCGGCACGGCTGCTAGAGGCCGCTGCCGAGCTGCTGGCCGCCTGCCCCTGCCACGCGGGCTGCCCGAGCTGCGTGGGCCCCGTCGGGGAGGTGGGAGATCGCGGCAAGCACGCCGCCTCCAGAATCCTGGCCGAGTTGCTGGCTACGGCTCGGTGACCTGTTCGGGGAAGACCGCGTAGCCTTCGGGAGGCGGGAACAGAGTCTCCAGCAGCCCCAGCCTCTTGCGCAATTGCCGGCTGGGAAGCTGGCGCGGGCCCGGCTCCACGTCGATATCGCAGCACAGGCCGTGAAGGTAGAGCGTAAGGGTGTCCACGAAGGCCTGGCGCGCGTACTCCCGGAACTGCTTGGTTTCCCGGCGCAGGTTGCCCTGCCGGCGCAGAATGGCTTCTTTGAGGCGCCATCCTTCCTGGTCAACCTCGCCGTGGATGCGCGAGCGCAGTTCCTCGCGAAGCATGCTGTAGAACTGGTTCTGGTGATCCTCGTTCGCCGAATCCGCAGCCAGTTCCGCCACGGCGCGGTAAAAGAAGTAGTGGTAGTCGGCGACCGGACGGTCCTTGATGGCGAAAAACAGGGTGGCCTGGCCGCCGGAGACGCTCACGCCGGAAGCCACCGCAAGGTTGTCAGGCGGGCGCTCAAAGCTGACCGATTCGGCCGACTGCCGGTCCCTCTCTTTCCCATTGGTCTTCTGCAGGTACGGAACCAGCGCCACGCACACCGGGATGAGCATGGCCGCCAGCCCCGGCGGCAGCGCAGCGACGGGCTCCTCGATGTACTCCTTGGCGTCGTCCTCGGGTATCGGCAGGGCCGGAAAGTAGGAGAACTTGCTGGTCACCGGGATCATGGCCTCGCGGCAGCGGGCGGCGAAGTCCACAAGGCTGAGCTTGTCGGGGGCTGACTGATCGGACATCTAGGCTGTAATCTAATCGTATCAGAAACGCCGGCAGACAAGCCCGCCGGCCGCGCCCTGCTAGACTAACCGTTGGTGGCGCCCAAGATTCTCGTCTCCGCGGGCGAGGCCTCCGGCGACCTGTACGCCGCCTCGCTGGTCCGCGAGCTCAGCCTAAGTCTCCCGGGGGCCCGGTTTTTCGGCTGCGCCGGCCCGCGCATGCGTGCCGCCGGGGTGCGGGAGGTCGTGGATGCGGCCAGCCTGGCAGTGGTGGGCCTGGCGGAGGTGCTGGCGCACATCCCCAGGATCTACGGCGAGTACCGGAAGATGGTCGCCGCCGCCCGGCGCGAGCGCCCCGACCTGGCCATCCTCACCGACAGCCCGGATTTCCACCTGCCGCTGGCGCGGCGGCTGAAGGCGCTCGGGGTCCCGGTCGTCTACCTGGTGGCGCCCCAGGTCTGGGCCTGGCGCAAGCGCAGGATTCGCAGGATTCAGCGCAACATCGAGCGGCTCTTATGCATCTTTCCTTTTGAAGAGGAGTATTTCCGCCGGAGGGGCGTTCGCGCCGACTACATCGGCCACCCCCTGGCCCGGCTGGTGCGGCCGGGTGCTTCACGGCAGGAGTTCTTCTCGAGCCAGGGGCTGACTCCAGGCAGGCCGCTGGTCACGCTGCTTCCGGGCAGCCGGCGCGGCGAGGCGCTCCGCCACATGCCGGGACTGATGGATGCCGCGGGAAGGCTTGCCCGCGAGCACCGGGCCCAGTTTGTGCTGGCCCTGCCGGCCGGTTTCTGGGAAGGCGGAGCGGCGCTCAGTAAGAGCATTGGCGGCTTGCCCGTCAAGGTCGTGGAAGGGAGAACATGGGACGCCATGGCGTACTCGGACCTCGCGCTGGCTGCCAGCGGCACGGTGACCGTGGAGGCCGCCCTTCTGGGCATCCCCATGGTGACTTTCTACCGGGTGTCGCCGGTGAGCTGGCGTCTGGGCAGGCGTCTGGTGGACGTGCCGTTCTTTTCGATGGTGAATCTGGTGGCCGGCCGCGCCGTGGTGCCGGAGTTGATACAGAATGAAATGAATGGGGAGCGGCTTGCCATGGAGGCTGAGATGCTGCTTAAGGACCCAGCCAGGCGCGAACGCATGCGCGCCGATCTGGCCGAGGTGGCCGGCCGGCTCGGCGCCGAACCCGACCCCATCCAGCGCGCGGCCCGCATCGTTAAGCAGGTGTTGAACTCGGACCAGGGAGTGACTCATGTCGCGTAACGTACGGATCGGATTACTGGCTTTGGCGGCGGTGTCGATGCCGGCCCAGCAGGGGCGGATTCCAATCGACGTCGAACATTACGTCATCTCGGCCGACATCAACCCGGCCGCCCAGTCGCTCCGCGCCGTCGTGGAGGTGCGCTTCCAGCCGCTGGAGGACGGCCTGACCTCGGCCACCTTCGAGCTGAGCGAAGCCTTGAGCGTGTCGCGGGTTACCGGCGCCGAGGGGCAGGAGTTGCCGGCTTCCCGCGCCCAGCAGGGGTCCGCGATCCGCGTCAGCTTTCCCCAGCCGCTGGCCAAGGGCGAGACCGCCCGGGTGACTTTCCGCTATGACGGAATCCTGGCCGGCAAGGAGGCGTCCCCCGTCCCCGGCATCCGGTTCGCCGCCATCCGTTCCGAATTCGCCTATCTTCTCTACCCGGCGCGCTGGTTTCCCGTCTCGGACTACACCGCGGACAGGTACACCTACGAGTTGAAGGCCACCGTGCCGGAGGGCTACCGCGTCGTGGCCAGCGGACTTGAGAGCAGCGCACCCGCCGATTCCGGCGGCCTAACCTACACGTTCTCTTCGCTCCGCGCCGCGTTTCCAGGCAGCATAGCGGTGGTTCAAGGGCCACCGGTTCAGGTGCCATCCGAAGGTGTCACCACCAGCCTCTACTTCCGCGGGGATTCTGTCGCCCACGCGGGCCTGTACGGAGCCGAGACGGGCAAGATAGTCGCGTATCTGTCCGGCATCTACGGCCCGGCGCCGCAGGCCAATCTGACCCTTGTCGAAACCGAGGACGGCGCTCCCAACGGGTACTCCACGCACGGCATTCTCTTTCTTTCACCGCGCACCATCTCGGCGCAGGTGAACACCCGCGCGCTCGCCAACCAGATCGCGCGCCAGTGGTGGGGAACGCTGGTGTCGCCCCTCACCAGGGACCATCTCTGGATCACCAACGGCGCGGCCCGATACTCCGAGCTGCTCTACCTGGAAAACACCGCCGGCAAGGCCGCCTTCGAGGCCGAGGTCCGTGATGCATACGTGGAAGCCCTGACCGTCGACTCGCCTGCCGTCATCCAGTCGTCCCGGCTGGAGGATTACTCGCCGGAGTACTGGGTGCTGACCGCGGCCAAGGGCGCGGCTGTCTTCAACATGCTGCGGCACGTCATAGGGGACGCAGGCCTCTCCAGGCTGTTCAGGGAGTTTCCGGACAAGTTCGCCTGGCAGGCTGTGAACACCGGCGATCTTCGCCGGGCCGCCGAGTCAGTCTTCGGTTCCGACCTTCAGTGGTTCTTCATCGAGTGGATCGAGTCCACCGGCGCGCCTGAGTTCAAGCTGAGCTACACGATCTTCCGCGCGCAGAAGAATTTCAGGATCGTTGGCAAGGTGTCACAGGATATGGACACTTTCCGCATGCCTGTGGATCTCAGGATCGAGACTGACGGCAATCCCGAAGAGAAACGGGTCGAGGTGGCGGGGACCTCCTCGGAGTTCTCGGTGGAGACTTTCGGCAAGCCGCGCGCCGTCATCCTGGACCCGAACAACCGCGTGCTCCGCTACAGCTCGGCGGTGCGGGTGGCGGTGGCCATCCGTCGCGGTGAGATGTTCGTGGAGACCGGCAATTTCGCCGACGCCCTGAAGGAGTACCAGCGGGCCCTGGACACCAACCGGGCCAGTTCGCTGGCCAACTACCGCGTGGGCGAGGTGTTCTTCCTCCAGCACAACTACCAGTCGGCGGCCAACGCTTTCCGCGAGGCGCTGAACGGCGACCTGCAGCCCGCCTGGGTGGAGGTCTGGTCCCGCATCAACCTGGGGAAGATATTCGACGTAACCGGACAGCGCGAGCGCGCCCGCAACGAGTTTCAGCTTGCCCTGCGGACCAGGGACAATACCCAGGGCGCCCAGGAAGAAGCCGCCAGGTACATCGACCAGGCCTACAAGCGCCCCGAGCGCTCAGACCGCTAGCGCATGTTTGCGCTTTTAGCCGGTAATCGTCTGAAAACAGGGAGGCGGTTTTCGAGTTTGGTCACTACATGACCGTTTCCTGGCCCTCAGGCGGTTGCGGCGGGTCCAGGTCGGTGAGCCGCAGGATCTTCAGCACCTCGGCGGCC
>JBBITL010000140.1:0-7281 GCA_037440765.1 Solibacteraceae bacterium | reverse complement strand
AGTCCCGCTTCGCCCGCACACACCACCGCCGCCCGCCGATGGAACCTTTTGCATTTCCACCGTTCGACGACGGTTTCTCTTTCTCCTTTCTTGCTGCTCGGATTTCGGTTTCACGGCCGCACCCCCAACGCCGCTCTTCCGGCGCACACGTAAATGCGCGGCAGTTTGCGTTTTTGGCTCCGCGGACGCCGCGGCGCCCGCCCCGGCGTGTAGCCTGACGCCAACGGCATCCGGTATAGCCGCTCCTGGCCCAGCCACACGTGCAGTTGGCCATCGAGCTGGTGCGACAACTCCACCCGCTGGCCCGCATAACCCTCAACCGGTAGACCTGCCGCCGGCTCAGACGAAGCAGCCCGCTGGCTTGTTCCACCGTGATCCGCCCCGCTACCGCATGCTCAATCACTTTCACCCGCTGGAACTCTCTCTGGCTCAACTCGATCACCTCTCAGCTTCGCCGAGGTGACGCAGTTTCGTTCCAGTTGAGGGGTGACATTATTCCGGAGCATCTTCACGCCGCTGCATGTGGCTTGACCCGCGGCGGGGGAGCGGTGTACGCTCACCTAACGGTCCCTGGTTCGCTCCATGACACTGCCCAACACATACCTCTCCGTTCTGCTTGTCGCCATTCTGGGTCTGGCCTGTCTGGGCAGTTGGATCAACACGCTCAAGCTCGCCAGGAAGTGGCGTTTTGAGCTCTTCTACTTCGATTTCGCCATAGGGGCGTTTGTGCTGGCGGCGGTGGCCGCCGTCACCCTCGGCACGCTCGGCGCCGATGGCTTCCTCCTGCAAGACGACCTGATGCGGGCGGGCAGACGCAACCTTGCCTATGGCGCGGCCGCAGGCATGGTCTTCAACCTGGGCAACATGCTGATGGTGGGCGCAGCCACCGTCATCGGCGTCAGCCTGGCGTTTCCGGTGACGCTCGGGCTGGCCCTGCTGACAGTCTCGACTCTGTCCTACGTCTCCCGCCCAGAGGGCAACCAGGTCATCCTAATCACGGGGCTGACGCTTGTGGCCCTGGCGATCGTGTTCGCGTTGCTCGCCCACCGGGCGCTGTCGTTGTCCCTGGAACTGGAGAAGATGAAGGCGGGCCAACACCGCACCCTGCGGCCCTCGGTCCGGTGGAAGGGCATTATTGTGAGCCTGGTGGCGGGGATTCCGCTGGGCGTCTACTACCCGCTGGTGAATGCGGCCAGCGCCGGGGAGACCGGAGTCGGTCCCTACTCGCTCGCGCTGGTCTTCTCGCTGGGCATCCTGTTTTCCACCGTCGTCTACAACCTGTACCTCATGAATCTTCCGTTGCAGGGCGGGGCTGTGGAGATACTGGAGTACTTTCGCGGACGCGGACGAAACCACCTGCTGGGCTGGCTCGGCGGCCTGATGTGGGGGGGCGGCATCCTCGCCGGCTTCGTAGCGGCGGCCGCGCCGCAGGAAGCGCTGCCGCCGTCCGGAACGGTCTTCGCGCTGCTTCACTCCGCGCCGCTTGTGGCGGCGCTGTGGGGCGTCCTCGCCTGGAAGGAGTTCAAGCCGGGCGACCCCAGGGCGAGGGCCTACGCCGTGCTGATGCTGTTTCTGCTCCTGGCAGGGCTGGTGACGCTGGCGCAACTGCCCTTCCCGGCGATGCCGTAGGAAGTCAGCCGAGCTCCAGCAACACGGCATCCAGCGCCTGCCTGGATGGGAGGCTTCCCTGGGCGAGGCGCGCGGTGCCGCCGCCGCGGCCGCCGTGTTTGGCCAGCAGCGGTTTCAATATGGCGGCGGCGTCGAGTCTCAGATCCTGTGAAACCGCCACCAGGACCGCGGGCGGGTCCTCGATGGCGGCGACCAGCATCGCCTTGGGCTGGGCTGTGAAGCCCTGCGCCAGCGTCCGCAGTTCCTCGTCCACCGCGCCAGACGCCCGGCGCTCCACCGCACGGCGCACGCCGCTGCCGTCCGGTTCGGTGGAGCCGTACATCTGCCGGCCGCGGAGGAGCGCCAGCTCGCCCTCCAGGCGCCGGCACTCCTTGCGGGCGGACCGAAGCGCGTCGCGCTGGGCGCCGGCGAGCGCCGGCGCATCGTCCAGGGTTGAGGAAAAGGTCCGGGCGATGCTGGCCAGCGCGTCGAAATCCTGGCGGGCGCGGCGCACAGCCCGCATGCCGCACAGGAACTCCAGGCGCACATTGCCCCGGATCCTCTCCTGCTTCCGGAGCAGCATCGGACCTATCTCCCCGGTGGCGCGCACGTGCGTTCCGCCGCAGGCGCTGCGGTCGAGTCCCTCAATGGACACAATCCTCAGCACGCCTTCGCGGCCGGAGGGCCTCCTCAGGTCCGTCGCCTCTGATGCCGCTTCGTAGGCGGCGGTCACGGGGCGGTTGCCGGTGACGTGATGGTTGGCCCGCTCCTCGGCAGCCAGCAATTGTTCAGGCCGGAGAGCGTCCACGGCGAGCTCGATGGTGGAGACCTCGGCCCCCAAATGAAAGCTAACGGTAGCGGCGCCGCACAGCTCCAGCAGCACGGCCGAGAGCAGGTGCTGGCCGGTGTGCTGCTGCATGTGATCGAAGCGGCGCTCCCAATCGATGCGGCAGGCCGCCTCGACCCCCTCGACCGGAGAAGCCGTCAGGTGGGCAATCCGCCGGCCCTCGTCGATCACCTCCACCACCGGCACGCCCGAGATGGCGCCTGTGTCGTGAGGCTGCCCTCCGGAGGCGGGGTAGAAGGCCGTGCGGTCAAGGTAGATCCGGCGGCCGTCATCGCCGCGGTCCACGATGCGTGCGGGAAACTCCGTAAGGTAGGGGTCCTGGTCGTACAGGCGCGTGGTGATCATCAGGCGCCGGCGGGGCGGCCGGGCTCCGCCCTCAGACCCATTCCAGAGCGCCCTTCTTGTAAGCCCAGATGTAGCCCACAATCAGGATGAGCAGGAAGACAGCCACTTCGGCCACGCCGAACCAGGCGAGCTTCTGGTATCTCACCGCCCAGGGGTACAGGAAGATCGTCTCCAGTTCGAAGATCACGAAGAGGATGGCGATAATGTAGAACCGCACGGTGTAGCGTCCGCGCGAATCGGAGACCGCCTGTATGCCGCACTCGTAGGTTTCGGCCTTCACCCTCGATGGCGCCGACGGCCTCACCAGCCTGGCCAGCATCAGCAGGACGATCGGGAACAGGATGGCGCAGACCAGGTAGATGAAGATCGGCAGATACCCGTCCGGCATAGAACCTACAATATATCACGCACGCGCCGGGGCGGGCCGGCGCCTTGAGGGATAATAAGCTCAAGATGTTCAACACGATCAGGGAGCAAATCGACACGATTTTTCGCGAGGATCCCGCCGCCAGGAGCGTTCTGGAGATCTTTTTCTGCTACCCCGGCTTCCACGCCATCCTGCTCCACCGCCTGGCGCACAGGCTGTACCGCGGGGGGTGGCCGGTCCTGGCTCGCGTCATCTCCCAGTTAAGCCGCACGCTCACGGGAATCGAAATTCACCCCGGCGCGAAGATCGGCCGCCGGTTCTTCATCGATCACGGCATGGGGGTAGTCATAGGCGAGACGGCCGAGATCGGCGACGACGTCCTGCTCTACCAGGGCGTCACGCTGGGCGGGACAGGCAAGGAGAAGGGCAAGCGGCACCCGACGCTGGGCAACCACATCGTGATCGGAACAGGGGCTAAGGTTCTGGGCAGCATCAAGATCGGCGACCACGTGAAGATCGGCGCCGGCTCGGTGGTGGTGCACCCCGTGCCGGACCACTCCACCGTGGTGGGGATTCCCGGCCGCGTGGTGCGAGTGCGTGGCCAGGATGTGACCGAGGACAACGTCCTGGAGCACGGCCGCCTCCCCGACCCTGAGGGCCAGGCCATAGAGGATCTGACCAGGCGCGTGGAGCAACTGGAGGCGCAGTTGCGGTCCGCGATGAATGCGGGGACCGGGCCCGGGCCGGACTAGCCCCCGCCACCGGCTGTTGACACGGCCGGCCGGGTGCGCGCATTCTTGAGTCTCGGAAAGGAAGGGCACCGTGGCAAGTCTGTCCCGAAGGTCGCTTTTGGGCGGAGCTTCAAGCTTCGCCATTCTGAAGTCGCAGACGGCGCCTGGCGCGAGCCGCGAGAGGCTGCGGGCCGGCCTGGTAGGGTGCGGGGGGAGGGGAACCGCGGCCGCGGTCAATCTGCTTACCGCCGACCCCAACGTGGAACTGGCTGCGGTGGCCGACGTTTTCGAGGACAGGCAGACCGATTCGCTGAGGCGCCTGCGCGACCCCCAATACATCCTGAACAACGTCAAGAGCGCGGCGGCGTTCATGGACCGGCCCGCCGCCGAAGTGGCTGAATCCGTGGCCAGGCGGATCAACGTTGCTCCGGACCTGCAACTGGTGGGCTTCGACTCCTTCAGGAAGCTGGTCTCCTCCGGCGTGGACATCGTGCTGCTGGCGACACCGCCCGGCTACCGGCCGCAGCATTTCGAGGCCGCTATCGACGCCGGCAAGCACGTCTTCGCCGAGAAGCCCATTGCCACCGACCCCGCCGGCGTCCGGCGCTTCATGTCCGCCGCCAGGCGCGCGGAAGAGAAGAAGCTCACGGTGGTCGCCGGCACGCAGTGGATGGCGCAGCGCGAGTGCATCGAGACTGTAGCCAGAATCCGGGACGGCGCTATCGGCGAGGTGGTGGCGTTGTACAGCGACTACCTGAGCGGTCCCGTCCTGCACGTCAAGGCCCGCGACCCGAGATGGGGCGACATGGAGTGGCAGCACCGCAACTGGTACTCCTTTCTGTGGCTGTGCGGGGACCAGATCGTCGAGCAGCACGTCCACGGCATCAACTTCTGCAACTGGGTCATGGGGACGCACCCGGAGCGCGTGGTGGCCTCAGGGGGCGCAGCCTGGCGCCCGAGAGAAGAACTGTACGGCAACATCTACGACCACCTGGCCGCGGACTTCATCTACCCGAACGGCGTGCGCTGGAGCAGTCACTGCCGGCAGTATCCGGCCAAGGTGTCCTTCAACCGCGTCGCCGACCTTTTCGTCGGCACCAGGGGGAGGAGCAACGGCAGGGATATGGGGTCCAAGGGCATGGACCCGCTGGTCCAGGAGCACATAGACCTGGTACGCAGCATCCGCGGCGACGGGCCGTACCAGAACCAGGGGATGCGGATCGCCGAGAGCACGCTGACAGCGATCATGGCTCGCGAGGCCGCCTACTCGGGGATCGAGGTCACCTGGGACATGATTCTGAACTCCAGGCAGGACTTGCAACCCAAGGCGTTCGACTACGGTCTGGCCATGGAGGCGGCGCCGCTGCCCGTGCCGGGCCGGTACAAGTTCATCTAGCCGGCCTGGCCGGTCACGTTGCGGCGGCCGGCGGTTCCACGTGAAGATAGGGAGAGCGTGGCGTCCCAGGGAAACGAGCCGCGTGGCTGTCACGTCTATCTGATCCGTCTTTTCGAGGTGATTACGCATGCGATCTTTGCTTACGCTGGCTACTCTGTCGATTCTGCTGAGCGGCGGCGCATCGGCACAGACGGCGGCGGGCACGGGCGCGGTGAGCGGAGTGGTTCGCGATCCCTACGGCGAGGGATTGCCCGGCGCCGAAGTGATCCTCAGTAACGCCGCCCTCGGCCTCCGCCGCGCCCTGGAGACCAGCATTGACGGAGTATTCGACGCCTCGGGTCTGTTCCCCGCCAGGGGCTATCGCATCGAGATCGCCCGGCGGGGATTCATCGGCTGGGAGTCTGGAGATCTGGAGGTTCCCGCAGGCAGGCCCGTGACCTTCGACATCCTCCTGTCCGAGGAGCCCGAGGAAGACGCTGAAGAGGAGGGGCAGGTGCTGGTGCGCCGTCCTGGCGGCCCAATGACCGGACCCTCGATCGTGTTGGGGCGGTCGCACATTGACGACCTGCCAGCCAGGGGGAGGCGGCCGGAGGCGTTCATCCGGCTGGCGCCGGCGGCAGTGGCGAGCCCGCGGTCGGGACGGCTGGAGTTCTCTGGCCACGCCTCCACCTATCCGATCCTGATCGACGGAGTGGCAACCGAGAACACGGCGTCCTCTTTGAGCCCCGGGCTTGACACGCGCATCAGCCAGGATTCCGTGGAAAGCATCCAGGTGCTCGTGGCAGGGTACCCGCCGCAGTTGGGCGCCACCATCGGCGGCGCCGTCAACGTCGCCACCCGCAGTGGAACCAACGTCTTTCACGGGGCCGTGTATGAATACTACCGAAGCCCCAACTGGAGCCCGGCCGGCGTGTTCGCACTCGGGCGCAACCTGGCCGCGAGGGAGCACCACCCGGGGGTGAGCGTGGGCGGACCCGTGATCCGGAACCTGCTCCACTTCTTCGCCAACTTCGAGGCCCAGGACAGCAAGTCTCAGGCGCTGAACCGTATCACCAGCCCGCTGGTGACCGGCGACTCGATTGCCGCAGCGAGCTGCAAGGCCACCGTGGCGCAGTGCGCCGCCGCGCGGCAGTTCGTTCAAAGCCAGATGAACGTGATTGAGCCCAGGTCCATGCGGTCCTATGCGGGGGTGGGGAAACTCGACTACTTTAACGGGGAAGGCAGCGCGTTCCGTTTCCAATACCGTGACAGTTCCTACAATTGGCCAGAGGGGCCCATGACGGAGGCCGTGGCCCCCAACGGCGGCGTGCTGGGCCAGGCGGCGCTCGGCATCCGCAGCAGCTCGTTGAAAGGCAGCTGGACGAGCGCCTTTGGCGGCGGCGTCAATGAGCTGTCCATCGCGAGCTTCCGGGAGCGGCTGTCGCGCTCCGGGAGGCCTCCCGGCCTGCCCACCGGCGCGGTGGCTGTCACGGTGGCGGGCGTGACCCTTGGAGCGGCGGACCCGAACCGGGCCAGCTTCCGCGACCTGCACCGTAACCAGATCGGCAACCACCTCCGGGCGGTCGCGCGCGCTCACACCTTGCAGCTTGGGGCATTCTGGTCGGAGAGTCCCACCTGGATCGACGAGCTCTACACGCCCGCGGGCGCCTATCATTACGGCGGGCTGACCGAATTCGCGCGCGATCTGGCCGGCGACGGAAGGAATTACGCGCTGTTCCGGCAGTCGCTCGGTCAGGCCGACCGGAAGCAGCGAGTCCGGGACTTCAGTGTTTACGTTCAGGATAGCTGGCGCGCCATGCGCCGGCTTCAGGTGGAGGGCGGACTGCGGTGGGACAAGGCTGTGCTCCCTACGCCGGTGGACTCCGATCCCACTTACTGGCGGACTCGCACGATCCCGTCTCCCAACCTGGCGTTCTCGGCGAGGCTCGGTGTCGCTTACCTGCTTGACGATCACACGGTGGTTCGCGCTGGCGTGGGGTCGTTCTAT
>JBBITL010000139.1:0-7315 GCA_037440765.1 Solibacteraceae bacterium | reverse complement strand
GGCCTTGAACCCTGATATCCGGGCGCAAGCGCTTGTCGGCGACGTCATCGACGAGCAGCCAGCCGGTGCCATCGCCAACCTCGTCGGGCGCCGTCTTCAGCACCGATAGCGGCCCCTTCACCTCGCCGTCGTAGCTGGCGATGCACAGCGTCTCGATCAGCCGGATCCCGAGCACGCGCGCGATGATCGCCGTCGGCACCAGGCCGCCGCGGGCGATAGCGATGACGCCGCAGAACGGCCCGCGCGCCCGCAGCCGGACCCACCCGCTGAAGTTCTGCCCCATGTCGAAGACGTAGACCCCGGGGCGCGGGCTGGTCATCTGCACGGGAGCGATGGTCTCGATGACGCGGATGGGGGGCATCATCTGGGCGGACATCTCCCCCTTGAACGGAGTGCTCAAGAAGGTTGCGGGCTTCCAGCCGGCGCCGTTGAATCCCGGCAGGTGCCAGCCGGGGGTCTCCAGACGCGCGTCGTAGGTCTCCCCGCCGTAGATGCTGTCGGAAACGATGGGGCCCGCGTGTGTGGCCCATGTCCCGTCGCTTACGATCTCGACGCGCTTGTCGCCGCCCTGCGTGTCGATGTTCATCTGGAGCATCAGGGCGCGGGATTCGCTCCAGCACTGCCCCAGCATCGCCGACACCACGTTGGCGCCCTGGCGCAGGTAGGGCGTCACGTCATGGCTCACGTATAGAATCCGCCGCTCGTAGGTGGTCCAGGCCGGACCAAGCGCATGGTCGCCGATCCTGTGCCCGTTGATGCGCAGCTCGCAGCAGCCCAGGCTGCTCACATAAGCCCGGGCACGCAACGGGCTTCCCTTCAGGACGAACTCTTTGCGAAGCTGGCCGGCGCCGGTGATCCACCTGCCTTTCCACTCCTCCCTGGCGAGAAGTCCCATTTCGAACCAGGCGGCCTCGCTCAGGGGACTCGGACGCTTGGCGCTGTCCCAGTAGCGGACCTTCCAGTAGCAGCGCTGCCCGCTCGCCAGCGGCTTGCCGTTGTAGGGCACCAGCACTGAGTCGCCCGTTTCCACCCGGCCGCTGTCCCACAGGTCTCCGGCCTTGACCTCGGGCGAGGAGGAAACCAGTATCTGGTAGGCGGTCTGCTTCTGGCCCCGCTCGGTGTGGTTGAGCACCCACGAGAACCGCGGTCTGGCGACGTCGATTCCCATGGGGTTCTCCAGGTGTTCGGTGCGCAGCCCGGAGGGCGCCTGTTGCGCCAGCGCCGCCCCGGCGCAGACGGCCACCCACGCCAGCAGGCTCGGACTTGTTGGAGGTCTCATCAGGTAAGCTCCACTGTCTCCCCTCGTTCGGGAACCACTGTCTCGACGCCGTACTCGGCCGAGAGGATCTTCGCCAGTGCGGCGGACTGCGCCGGCTCGCCGTGCACCAGGAAGATCCTCTTCAGCCCCCTGGACATGGGCTTGACCCAGCCGACAAGCTCGCGCTGGTCGGCGTGGCCGCTCAGCTCATTGAGCTTGGCCACTTCCGCCCTCAGGCGCACGGCCTCGCCGAAGATGGGCACCTCCGGCAGTTTGTCCACGATCTTGCGGCCCAGCGTGTCTTCCGCCATGAAGCCCGTGATCAGCACGGTGTTGCGCGGATCAGAGATGTTGTTCTTGAGGTGGTGCAGCACGCGCCCCGCTTCGCACATGCCCGAGGCGGAGATGATGATGAACGGCCCGCGCAGGTCGTTCAGGGTCTTGGACTCGCCGGCGTCCTGCAC
Source organism: Solibacteraceae bacterium (assembly GCA_037440765.1). Taxonomy (GTDB): domain Bacteria; phylum Acidobacteriota; class Terriglobia; order Bryobacterales; family Bryobacteraceae; genus DTKY01. The sequence continues at coordinate 5,593 of JBBITL010000139.1, read as the reverse complement.
GTAGCGCAGGTTCCTGAAGCTGAACGGGTCCTCTCCCTCCAGAAGGTACTCCCGGGTGCCGGCGTCGTAACACTCGCTGTGCTGGCGGAACACCTTGGTGGCCTCGATGGCCAGCGGACTGTCCACGAAGACCGGCGCCGCCGGGATCCTGTCCTGCTTGACCAGTTCGTGCAGCAGGATGATGAGCTGCTGCGTGCGGCCCACCGCGAAAGCCGGCACGATAAGCTTGCCGCCCCGCCGGAAGGTCCGCTTGACTATGTCCGCCAGCTTGTCGGCAACCGCGCCTTCGTCCTTGTGCAGCCGGTCTCCGTAGGTGCTCTCCATGATCAGGTAGTCGACCCCGGGCAGCGCCTCCGGGTCGCGCACGATCGCCTGATTCCCGCGCCCCACGTCGCCTGAATAGACCACGCGGACGCGCTTGTTGTTCCGGTGATGATGCAGCAGGACCGAGGTCGAGCCGAGGATGTGCCCCGCGTCATAGGTTTCATAACTCAGCGCCGGGTCCAGGACCTTGGGCGTGTGCATCGGAACCGGCTCGAACAGGCCGATCGCCCTGTCGGCGTCCGCGACGGTGTAGAGCGGCTGGACCTCGCCGTCCTGCGCCTCGGCCTGAAGCGCCTTGCGGCGTCCGTGGCGCTTGTTCAGGTAGGCCGCGTCCTTCTCCTGCAAGTAGGCCGAGTCGCGCAACATCACGCCGCACAGGTCGCCGGTGGCGGGCGTGGCGTAGACCGGCCCGGCGTACCCGCGCTTGACCAGGGTCGGCAGGTTCCCGCTGTGGTCAATGTGGGCGTGAGACAGGATGACCCCGTCGATCGAGGCGGGCGTGAACGGGAACTCCGTGTTGCGCCGGAAAGCTTCGCTGCGGCGCCCCTGATAGAGGCCGCAGTCGAGAAGATAGCGGCGGCCGTTGACCGCCACCTCGTGCATCGAGCCGGTGACCGTCCGCACTGCGCCCCAGAACGTTATCCTCATAAGCCACCAGTGTACAATCACATTGCGATGTCACCGAATCGAGCGGTTTGGATTGTCCTGATGGTGGCGGCCCCGCTGGCCGCGGCCCAGAGGAAGCCCGTTACGGCGGATGCCCTGTTGCGCCCCTCCACCGCGCCCGGCGCGGTCACCTGGGCGCCGGACGGGCGGCGGTTCGTCTATGAGCAGGACCGCGCGGTCCGGCTCTACGATGTCGCCTCCAGATCCAGCCGGGAACTGATCTTGCTGCCCACGCTGAGCGCCGCGGCCGCGGCCGTGCCGCCCGAGGTCCCCTTCGCGTGGCAGAATCGCCGCGTGCGGGAGCAGACCGTGCAGTGGTTTCCCGACGGCGAGCGCCTGCTCATACGGGCCGGCGGCGACCTGTTCCTGCTGCGCGTGTCAAACGGCGAGTGGGCGCAGCTCACCTCCACGGCCGAGACCGAGCATGACCCCAAGCTCAGCCCGGACGGCCGCCGCGTGTCCTTCCGGCGCGCCAATGACCTCTTCGTCATGGACCTGGAGTCCAGAGCCGTGACGCGGCTCACGCGCGATGGTTCCGAAACGCTGTTCAACGGCCGGCTCGACTGGGTGTACCCCGAGGAACTCGATTTGGGCACCGCTCACTGGTGGTCGCCCGATTCCACGCGCATCGCGTATTTGCAGTTTGACGTCAGCCGGCAGCCCGTGTACCCGCACGCGGACCTGCTGCCGCTGAGCCCGGTCTATGAACCGCAGCGCTATCCCAAGGCCGGAGAACCGAACGCCGACGTCCGCCTGGGCGTGGCGCCCGCCGCTGGCGGCGACACGCGCTGGATGGACCTTGGCGACCCCCGCCAGCATCTGCTGGCGCGCGTGGACTGGCATCCCGCCGCCCAAGCCCTCTTCGTCCAGCGCCTCAACCGCGTGCAGAACCGGCTCGACCTTCTCCGGGCGGACGCGGGCACGGGTGAGTCCCGCGCCGTGTTCACCGAGCGGGCCGTTCACTGGATCAACATAGGCGATTCCCTCCGGTTCCTGCGAAAGGGAGCGGAGTTCCTCTGGGCGAGCGAGCGGGACGGATTCCGGCACCTGTACCGCTACTCGGCCGATGGAAAGCAATTGGCTCGCCTCACAACCGGAGACTGGGAGGTGACGGATCTGGCCGGCGTCGATGAGGCCGCAGGGGAAGTGTACTTCGTCTCGACCGAAGCCAGCCCGCTGGAGCGCCAACTCTATCGCGTGAGCCTCAAGGGAGGCGCCCGGCAGAGGATCACCAAAGCCAGCGGAACCCACTCCATCTCCATGGGGCCGGATTGCGCGTATTTTCTTGGCGCGCACTCCAGCCTCTCCTCACCCTCGCGCAGAGTGGTCTTCACCTCGGCCGGCGCCGAGTGGGCGGTTTTCGTGGAGGCCGACCAGGCGGTCACCGCCCTGTATGACCTGCGTCCGGTGGAGATCGTGGAGGTGAAGGCCGCTGACGGGGCCCTGCTCTACGCCCGCCTGATCCGGCCCGCCGGCTTCCGGGAGGGCCGGAAGTACCCGGCCGTGGTTGTGGTCTACGGAGGCCCGCACTCCCAGAGCGTCCGCAACACCTGGCAGGGCCTGAGCCTGGACCAGGTGCTGGCGCACCGGGGTTTCGTCGTCTGGCAACTGGACAACCGCGGCAGCTCGGGGCGCGGGCACAAGTGGGAGTCAGCCCTGTATCGCTCCTTCGGCGCCCGGGAGCTTGAGGACCAGCAGGACGGCATCCGCCACCTGGTGGGGATGGGATTCGTGGATGAGTCGCGCCTCGGGGTCTACGGCTGGAGCTACGGCGGATATATGACGCTGTACAGCCTGTTGAACGCCCCGGACCTGTTCCGCGCTGGTGTGGCGGGCGCGCCCGTGACCGACTGGCGCAACTACGACACCATCTACACGGAGCGCTACCTCGGGCTCCCCGCGGAGAACGCCGAGGGCTACCGCCGGAGTTCCCCCATCCACAACGCCCGCAACCTGAAGGCGAAGCTGCTGCTGATCCACAACTTCGGTGACGACAACGTGCTGTTCCAGAACACGCTCCAGATGGCCGACGCCCTCCAGCGCGCCGGCCGCCACTTCGAGATGATGATCTATCCGCAGAAGACGCACGGAGTCACCGGCCCGGCGCGCGCTCACATGGCCGAGCTGATAGCTGCTTTCTTCGAAAGGGCCCTAGCGCCCTGAGACGGGCAGTTCCACGGTGTTGCTGGAACGCCCGTTGACCTGCACCATGACTGGAAGGACCGCCCCAGGCAGAGCGTCGGGCAGGCGGAAGGTAAGGGCCGCCACGCCGGCGATACCGGCAGCCGCCTTCACCGGCTGAAGCGGAACGGGGTTGCCGCCCGCCAGCAGTGCGGCCGGGTCGATCAGGACGAACTCCGGCTCGGTTGGAGCAGGGAACCCGTCGAGCGGGTTGGGATCGTACGGACCGAAGCCCGTGCCGAACATGGTGATGACCTCGCCCGGCCGGGCCGGCGCCTCCGGCAGCACGACGCTCCCATCCGGCCGGATGGCGACCGCGAACAGGCCGGGCGCGTTCCGGACTACCCTCAAGTCAGCCGGGACGTCCGGCCGGCCGGCGCTTCTCACCGCGAGGCTGTACTCTCCCGCCTGAAGGTCAGATGGAATCAGGGCATTGATCTGTTCGGGAGACACGAAGTACAGCGGCAGCAGCCGGCCGCTGAGCCGGACCGTGACGCCGGCAAGCGTCTGAACCAGCGGCCCGGGGGGAACCACCGCCGTGGCCGGCGCCAGGTTCTTCCCGTAAATGGCAATGATTGAGCCCGCCGCTACGGCCGGCTCCGGCGTAGGCCCGGCGGCATTGAGCACGGCGGCCGGCCCCGCGTAGGGGACGGGGCTCAGGATGGCGATCACGTCGCGGGGCTGCGTCACCAGCAGCAGGCCCGAAAGAGCCGGCCCGTCCAGGTCGCCCCCCCAGCCGCGGAAGGCGAAGCCCGGCTCGGGCGCGGCGGTCACCACCACCTTGCTGCCGGCCGGATGAAAGCCGTCGCTTGACGGCGGCTCAAAACGGAACTGCGCGCCGCCGGCCGGGTCGGCCGCCGCGCGCACCCGGTGCATGACCCGGTACAGCGCGGAAATGCGCTCGACCCTGGCGGTGAAGACCACGGTGCGTTCGGCCGCGCCCTGGTCGTTCCATCCCTGGAAGTCCAGCCGCGTCGCTTCGCTCACCGGAACCGTGGCCGGCGCGGCTATGGTGAGACTGGCGCCGGCCGCCCGGTCGAAGGTGCACGGCGTCGAGCACCGTGCTCCGTCCACCAGGAATGCGATTCCCTCCGGCGTGCTGTCGATCGTCACCCGGCCGAGAAGCTCGTAACGCGCCACCACGCTCAGGCCCTCGGCCGCGGTGATTTCCCGCGTCGCGCTGGTGACCCCGTCGGTCCAGCCTCGAAAAGCGTAACGCCGCCCGGACCGGTCGGCCTGCTCGGCCGGAGCGATCAGCCGGTGGGTGGTGCCCACGCCCCAGATGAAGTTGGGCGACGGCCACATGTCGCTCCCGTTGACGTTCACCTTCAGCCCGGTGGGCTCGGTCAGGACCGTGACGATGGTGGCCGGGATATAACGCGCGGTGACGGTCTGCGGGCCCTGAACCGCCCGCGGGGTGAACACGCGCTGGGCGTCCCCTCCGTCGCTCCAGGAGTCGAACCACCAGTAGCGGCCCTCGCCGTCCTCCTGGGGCGAGACCGGTGCAAGGGTCTGGCCGGCGCCCGGCGCCCAGTCGAAGGTGCGCGGGGTTACAACGGGCGCGCCGTTCACGGCCACCCGCAGTCCCGGCGGGCTGCTCGCCACGGTCACCGCCGCCGCCTCCACGAACTGCGGCCTCAGAACCCACGCCGTGTTCAGCCGGAACGTCTGCGACGGCGACAGCGGGTTCGGAAAGTAGTTGTCCCAGCCGGTGAAGACGAACCCGGGATTGGCCTGGGCCTCCAGATTCACCTCAGTGCCGCCCGCTATCCAGAGCATGGCGTCTTTCCAGTAAGTCCTGCCGTTGACCGTGACCACCCCCGGCAATGGCCCGCACGCCGACGGTGTTCCGTAGTGGCACGCGAAAAAGCTCAGTTGGACGGAGTGTTCGGCTCTGAAGACCGCCGTGTAGCTTGAGACCGCCACGCTCGCGGTCACGGTGATGGTGGCCGCCGGCCCGTACTGCCGGCCCGTGGAATCGGTCCACCCAACGAAGGCGTAGCGGGCGCCGCGCATGTAATCCTGCTGCTCGATCTCCGCCGCAAGCACGTGCGCTGATCCGGAAGGCCACAGCATGACGGCGGGTTCCGTGTACGCGGTCCCGTCGACTGTCACCTTGAGCCCGGCAGGACTGGTGGTGATTCGAACGCTGCTCAAAGACGGCTGGGCCAGCAGGAGTCCGGTGGTGCACGCGGTGAGAAGGGCCAAACGCAGTCCGGGCATGATGGTCGCTACCTGCTCGGATACTTCGTCATTCGGCGGCCTGGCAACATCGGCTGAAGTACGGAGTCTCGCCCCGCATCCCGCCTGAGGCGGCTGGCAGGCGTCCTGCTATACTCCCTACAGATAGGGGAACCGGGATCAATGGCTAAAGGTCGCGTGGCGATCGTTGAGGCGCGCTGCAAAGGTTGCGGCTTCTGGA
>JBBITL010000138.1:0-7372 GCA_037440765.1 Solibacteraceae bacterium | reverse complement strand
GGCGGCGGTGCGACCTCAGGAGCCGGCGCGGGCGCCTCCGCGGGGGCGGGCGCAGCCGTCCAGGCGGGCGGCTCCCCGGCGGGCGCGGCCTCCTCCGGCGGGAGCCGGCCGAAGTGGCGCCGCAGCCCGTCGGCAACCTCGTCCTCGACAGAGCTGGAGTGGGTCTTCTTCTCGGTGACGCCGAATTCAGGCAGCAACTCGAGCACACGGTTCGGCTTTACTTCCAACTCCCGTGCCAGCTCGTTAATCCGGATCTTGCCCATGTTTATCGCTGTCGCAGCCCGTCTTCACAACACGCCAGCCCGGCAGGCCAGAGCGCCGCAAATGCGCAGAACTACCCTCTCCCTTGCAGGCCAAGCGCTCCATTCGCCCCTGACGATCACTCAGAGTCCTTTATCGTAGCAGATTCATCCACGGGCTCCGCGCCTCCCGCCTCCGGCGCGGGCCCGGCGACGGCTTCCGCGGGCGGAGCCTCGGCCGCGGTGCCGGTCAGCACATCCTCGTATTGCTGGTAGTAGTTGTTCACAGCTACCTGGATACGCTCCACGAGCTTGGGCCCGATGCCCGGCACCTCTTCCAGCTGCTCCGGCGTCATGGAGCCCAGCGCTTCGACCGAGCCGATCCCTGCTTCGGTCAGCTTCTCGACGATTCTCTCTGTCAGGCCGTGGTCGATCAGGGCCGACACCGGAGCGCCGGGAACGACCAGGGCGGCCATGGCGGATTCCACCTCCTGGCGCTTCTCCTCCTCGCTCTTGATGTCGATCCTCCAGTTGAGCAGCTTGGCGCACAGCCTCACGTTCTGCCCCTTCTTGCCGATGGCGAGCGAAAGCTGCGTATCGTCGACCACCACTTCCAGGTGCCGCTCGGCGGGGTCGACCACCGTCACGCGCGATATCTTCGCCGGGCTCAACGCGTGAGTGGCGAAGACCACCGGGTCTTCGGAGAACTCGATGATGTCGATCTTCTCGCCGCGCAACTCGCGGATGATGGACTGCACCCGCATGCCCTTCATCCCCACGCAGGCGCCCACGCAGTCCACGTCGCGGTCCCGGCTCTGGACCGCGATCTTGGTCCGCTCGCCCGCCTCGCGCGCGCAGGCCCTGATCACGACGGTGCTGTCGTATATCTCCGGGACTTCCTGCTCGAACAAGCGCATCACCAGTTCCGGGGCCGCGCGCGAAACGATCAGGCCGGCGTTCTTGCCGTTCTTTTCGACGCTCCGGATGACGCAGCGGACGCGCTCGCCCACACTGAAACTCTCCAGCCGCGATTGCTCCTTCTTGGGCAGCCGGGCTTCGGTCTTGCCGAGGTCGAGGACGATATCGGTTCCCTCAAAGCGCTTCACCACGCAGTGAACCAGCTCGCCCACGCGGCCCGAGTATTCCTGGTAAATGGTCTCGCGCTCCGCCTCCCGGACCTTCTGAAGAATCACCTGCTTGGCCGTCTGCGCCGAGATGCGGCCCAGCAGGTCCGTGGGCTTGGGGATGCGTATCCGCGAGCCGATTTCCGCCGCCGGATCGCGGCGCCGGGCCTCCTCCAGGGTGATCTCGGCGGCGGGGTTCTCGACGCTCTCCACCACCGTCCGCAGGGCGTAGACCAGGATGGCGCCGGTGGCCTGGTCGAAGTCGGCCGTCATCTCCTCTTCCGTATGAAAGTGCTTGCGCGCGGCGGCCAGCATGGCGTCCTTCACGGCGTCGAGCACAATCTGAGGGTCGATGCCCTTTTCCTTGCTCAGCATCTCTATGGATTGATAGATCGTTCCCAAGCCGTTGCCTCTTTCTGCCCTGTCCGGGGATCACCACTCGAACTTGAGGTTCGCCTTCTGAATCCGCTCCAGCTCGAAGACCACCCTGTTGCCCGGCGAAAGCTCCAGGGTCACAACTCCGTCTGAACACCCCGCCAGAACACCCTCCCAATACCGGCTGTTCCGCCAGGGTTCCCGCAGCACGAGCTTCGCCTTCCTGCCTGTGAATCTCTCAAAGTCCGTCTCCCGGCTCAGGGGCCGCTCGACGCCCGGGGAGCTGACCTCCAGCGTGTAGCTCCCTCCGGGCACCGCGTCTTCGACGTCGAGGATCGTCCCCACCTGCTGCGAGAGGTTCTCGCAGTCCCCGTGCGTGACCCCGCCCGGCTTGTCGATGTAGATCCGCAGCAGCCGGTGGCTCCCGCCGCCGGCGAGCTCGACATCCACGATCTGAAGGCCCTCCGAGTCGCCCACACGCCGGGCAATCTCCCTCACCCGGGCCAGAATGGCTTCTTTCATGCTCGTCCTGCTTGTGGCGCGCCAACAAAAAAGTGGGCTTTCGCCCACTTGCGGCGTCCGACATTCACTTTAGATTATATCAGGAGAGCTTGACGTAACGGAACGTTATGGGGCTAGCGTCTATACCTCTCCCCAAGCTAGGGGTGTGCAAAGAAACGGAGGTGTCCGTCCGCTCACGGTTGCGCCGGACGGCGAGCGTGGGCGAGCGGACCTGAAACCAATTGAAACTGAACAGATTCCTGCCGTGGCTGGTGATCCTATTCGTCGCCAGCGGCTGCGCGGCGCTCACTTACGAGATCGTCTGGTACCAGCTCCTGGAATTGGTTGTGGGCTCTTCCGGGGTGTCCCTGGGGGTGCTGCTCGGCACCTTCATGGGGGGACTGTGCCTGGGGAGCCTGCTGCTGCCGCGCCTGGTCTCCGCCCGCTGGCACCCGCTGCGCGTCTACGCCGTGCTCGAGGTCGGCATTGGCGTCTTCGGCATCCTGGTCCTGCTGGCCGTGCCGCACGTCAGCAAGTTTTACGCCAGCGCCGTGGGCCATGGGCTTCCGGGCCTCCTGCTGCGCTCCCTGGTATGCGCGATCTGCCTGCTGCCCCCCACGATCCTGATGGGCGCCACGCTTCCCGCCATCGCACGCTGGGTGGAGTCCACGCCCCGGGGCGTCTCCTGGCTGGGCTTCTTCTACGGAGGGAATACCGCAGGCGCGGTCCTGGGCTGCCTGCTGGCCGGCTTCTATTTGCTCCGGGTGCACGACATGGCGACCGCCACCATGTTCGCCGCGGGTGTGAACTTCGCCGTTGCCGCGCTGAGCTTCGGCCTGGCTGGATTAGCGCCACACAAGGAGAGCCGGGAGCAGGAGGATAAGGCGCCCGCCGGGCGGGCGGAAGGCGCCTGGACGATTTACGTCGTTGTCGGGCTTTCGGGGCTGACGGCGCTGGGGGCCGAAGTGATCTGGGCGCGTCTGCTGTCGCTGATGCTGGGGGCGACGGTCTACACGTTCTCTATCATCCTCGCGGTCTTCCTGCTCGGCATCGGGATAGGCTCCAGCGTCGGCTCGGTCCTGGCCAGGGAGTGCCGCCGGCCACGCCTGCTCCTGGCCCTGTTCCAGTTCCTGGTCGCCGGCGCTTTGGCCTGGTCCGCCTTCGCCATCGCCGGGAGCCTGCCCTACTGGCCGATCAACGCCTCGCTCTCGTCAAGCCCCTGGTACAACTTCCAGCTCGACCTGGTGCGTTGCCTCTGGGCGATCCTGCCGGGGGCGGTGCTGTGGGGCGCGAGCTTCCCGCTCGCGCTGGCCTCGGTCGCCGCCCGGGGGCACGACCCGGGGCGGCTGGTGGGCGGCGTCTACGCCGCCAACACCGTGGGCGCGATTCTGGGCGCCCTCCTGGCCAGCGTGGTGATGATCCCCGGGTTGGGCACCCAGAACTCCCAGCGAGTGCTCATAGCGCTGGCGGCTGTCTCGGCGCTGCTCGCCGTGGCGCCGGCGCTCGCGCCGAGGCTCCGGCCGGCTCCGGCCGCCGCCCTGGCTGCGGCGGCCGCCGCGGTGGCGTTTCTGGTCTGGAGCGTGGACCGGATTCCTTGGGGAGTGATCGCCTACGGCCGCCAGATGCTGACATCCGCCTCGAGCGGGGAAGTTCTGCGCGTGGCCGAGGGCATGAACGCATCCATCGCCATCACGCAGTGGGTCGACGGCCGGCGGCTGTTTCACGTGAGCGGGAAGGTGGAAGCCTCCGGCGAGCCTCACGACATGCGGCTCCAGCGCATGCTGGGACACATCCCCGCCCTGCTGCACCCCAACCCGAAGACCGTCCTGGTGGTGGGCTTCGGCTCGGGAGTGACCGCCGGAACCTTCCTGCTGTACCCGGGCGTGGAGAGAATCGTCATCTGCGAGATCGAGCCCCTGGTTCCCAGGATCGCGTCGGAGTATTTCAGCCGCGAGAACTACAGCGTCCTGACCGACCCGCGGGTCGAGGTCGTCTATGACGACGCCCGGCACTACATCCTGACGACGCGCGAGAGATTCGACGTAATCACGTCCGACCCCATACACCCCTGGGTCAAAGGCAGCGCCACACTGTACTCGCGCGAGTACTTCGAAATGTGCAGGCGCAGGCTTAACCCCGGCGGCCTCATTTCCCAATGGCTGCCGCTGTATGAGAGCAACATGGCGACCGTCAGAAGCGAGCTGGCCACTTTCTTCGACGTGTTCCCGGACGGCACCATGTGGGGCAACGACGTGGACGGCTACGGCTACGACAGCGTGCTGCTCGGCCAGCACGGGCCGGCCCGCATCAACGTGGACGAGGTGGAGGCGAGGCTCAACCGCCGCGACTACGAGCGCGCGGCCATTTCCATGAGCGAGGTAGGGTTCCACTCCGCGCTGGACCTGCTGGCCAGGTACGCCGGGCAGGCTCCAGACATGCGGGAATGGCTCAAGGGCGCCCAGATCAACCGGGATCGCGATCTGAGGCTCCAGTATCTTGCGGGGATGGGCTTGAACTTGCAGCAGGCGGGAACGATCTACAGCGAGATCCTGCAATACAGGAGATTCCCGGAGAACCTTTTCGTCGCCTCGGGCGCCGCGGGACCGGCCCTGAGGAGCATGCTTGGGCATCTGCCGTAGTAGTACCATGTACTGGGGAGTGTGAATTCATGATCGATCGGATTTCGCGTCGGAGTTTTGTGGCAGGTTCGGCGGCCGTCATTTCAGCGCGAGCCGCCAATGAGGTGATCAACCTCGGCGTCATAGGAGTCGGCTCGCGCGGCTACTACAGCCTTGAGCGGCTCTTCCTCGGGGCCAAGGGTATGGCTAGGGTCACGGCCATCTGCGACACGTATGCGGGGTATCGGGACCGCGGCAAGAAGCGCGTCGAAGACATGGCCGGCAACTCCCCGGAGACCTACATTGACTACCGGCAGTTGCTGGCGGACAAGTCGATAGATGCCGTCTTCATCATGACGCCGGAGCATCTGCATTACCCCATGACCATGGACGCCATCAAGGCCGGCAAGCACATCTACCTTGAGAAGCCCATCGGGCACAGCATCGAAGAGGGCGCGGCCATCGTGAAGGCCTCCGAAGCCTCCGGCAAGATCCTCCAGGTTGGCACGCAGAACCGCAGCAACCCTCACTATGAGAGAGCCCGGGAAATGGTGCAGCAGGGCATGATCGGCGAATGCCGCTACGTGCGCGCCTTCTGGTACCGCAACTTCCCGGCTCCGCCCAGCTTCCTGCCCGCCCCCTGGAGGTCGCCAATCCCAGCGGGCGCTGATCCGTCCAACACCGACTGGGCGCGCTTCCTCGGCCCCGCCCCCAAGCGCCCCTTCGACGCGAGGCGGTATTACCACTGGCGCAACTACTGGGATTACTCGGGCGGCATCTCCACGGACCTGCTGGTTCACCAGACCGACGCCGCCAATTTCGTCCTCAACAAGACGGTGCCGGTCTCCTGCATGTGTTCTGGCGGCATTTACGCCTGGGGCCCCCCCGACGACCGTGAAGCTCCCGACACCCTGAGCGCCATCTTCGAGTACGCCGACAAGTTCCACATCAATTACAGTTGTTTCTTCCAGAACGACCACTTCGGCTACGGCGAACAGTTCATGGGCCGCGAGGGCATGATCGAGGTGCTTAACCGCACCGAGCTGCACTTCTACCCGCAGCGGTCCATTGTGAAGGCCGTGCCGCGCATCGCCGACCGCGAGGAGGTCCACATCAAGCAGCCGATGGACAACCCCAGCGTGGAGCGCCACATCCGTAATTTCCTGGAGGCCATTAGGGGCAAGGAGAAGGTCATCGCGCCGGCGCGCGAGGGCCACCTGGCGGCCATCCCCGGCCACATGGCGACTCTCTCCTACAGGAACAACCGGAAGGTCTACTGGGACACCAAGACCGAGCGCATCCGTTACTCGTAATCTGGTTCCAGGGCTTGCAGATGCTGATTTTCGCCGCCATACTGGCGATCTTCGTTTACGGGATGATCGCCGCCATGCTCGGCACCATCCTGCCGGACCTGTCCAAACGGTTCGGGCTCAGCCCCAGGCAGAACGGGAAGATCGCGCTGGCGCAAGCCTTCGGGCTGATCGTGGCTTCGGTGTCGGTGGGGCCGCTGATGGACAACGCCGGCAAGAAGCCGGGCCTGGTGCTGGGCCTGGCGCTGGTCATGGCGGCGCTGTACGCGCTGCCGAAGTCCAGGGGCTACGGCTCCGTCCTGGGCCTGATGCTGCTGCTCGGACTCGGCGGAGGGATCATCGTCACGGGCGCCAACTCCCTGGCCAGCGACGTGAGCGAGGCGCACCGCGCGGCCACCCTGAACTTCCTAAACCTTTTCTTCGGGCTGGGCGGCCTGGCGACGCCGTTCATATCGGCCAATCTGCTCTCGCGCAGCTCAACCAGGCTCTGCTACCTGGTGGCGGGGCTGACCACGCTGACTCTGGTGGTGCACGTGTTCGCGCCCATCCCGCCGCCCAGCGGGGCGCGCAGCTTCCAGTTCGCGCAGGCGGGGGAATTGCTCGGCCAGCCCCTGCTGTGGCTGCTGGCCCTGCTGCTGTTCCTCTACGTGGCGGCCGAGGTCGGAGTCTGGAACTGGCTGCCGCGGCACCTGATCGCGCAGGGCATCCCGGACGGACGCGCGTTGAATATTCTGTCGCTCGGATTCGCGCTGGGCCTGTTGCTCGGACGCGTGGCGGTGGCGCCGGTGCTGATTACGGTGCCTGCCTCTACGGTCACGCTGGCCTCGGCGGCGCTTATGGTGGCGACCACGTGGCTCGTTCTGCAAACCCGCAGCCCGAAGATCGCCTGGGTGGCCGTCTTTTGCGCCGGCCTGGCGATGGCTCCGGTCTTCCCGACCACGCTGGCCATGGTGGGAGACGCATTCAAGGTAGGCACCTCGACCGCCATGGGCCTGGCGATCACGTTCGGCTGGATCGGCCTCGCCGTGAGCAGCAGCATCATCGGCAGCATCGCGGGCGACGACCCCAGCCGGCTGAAGAAAGCGCTGCTGGTGCTGCCCGTGTTCGCGGCTCTGATGATCCTGGTGAATCTGCTCGTGCGGAGCTACGTCTAGCGCATGTTTGCGCTTTTAGCCGGTAATCGTCTGAAAACAGGGAGGCGGTTT
>JBBITL010000137.1:0-7423 GCA_037440765.1 Solibacteraceae bacterium | reverse complement strand
AAGTGCAGTTCTCGACCGACACCGCGGGCGTGACCTTCGAGACTCCGCTGGCGCGGACGAGCACGGACGGCTACGCGCTCACAAGGGTCACGGTTCCCGCCATGGATGGCGTCCTCATAATCCGGGCGAGCGTTCAGGGGATGACGAACCCTATCGAGTTCCTGATCAACGTCGTTGGGGGCGGCGGCGCCAGCGGCCTGGTGATGCACTCCGGAAACGGCCAGGTGGTGCCGCGCGGCTTCCCGACCCCACAGCCCCTTAGAGTGAGACTGATCGACCTGGCCGGAAGGCCCATCGAGGGAACGTCCGTGACCTGGGCGCTGGCATCCGGTAGCGGCATGGTTCACCAAGGCGCCAGCGTGACTGACGTTCGCGGCATCGCCGAAGCCACGTACTCCGGTCCGGTGATAGCGCCGCCGACCACCTCCTGGATCACGTCGTACGTAACGGCCAGCGTTCCAGGCTTCAACCCTGTAACGTTCGTGGTGACGACGATTCCGGAGATCAGGCCCGGCATCCCGGCCAGGCCCACCTACAACCTGCTGGCGCCGGCGGCGGACCGGACGCTGACCGGGCAGGCCGGCCAGGTTCTGGCGGGTGCGATCCAGATCCGGGCCTTGGCCGTGGGCGGGACCGACACGGGCCGGGGCATTCCGAACGTGGGCGTCGATCTTGTTTCCGACCTCGACCCGGCGGAAAACCCCACGGCGGCCTGCGTCGGGGAAGGCAATACGGCCCTCTCGGGCTCGACCGGAGTTTCCGTCTGCGATGTGCGGATGGGCGGCGTGGTGGGCGGACCGGTTCCCATCCGGGTCCGGGCCGGCGGCGGCGGCAGGGATGCCGGCGGCGAGTACACGGTGCTGACGATCACGCCGGGCCCCCCCAACCTGGTCTCGATTCTGGGCGGAAACAACCAGACCGGGGGGCCGAACGCGCTGCTTCCGGTGGCGCTCTCGGCCGAGATCAGCGACGGCTTCGGGAACAAGCTCCCGGGGACGCCCGTGACGTGGGAAGTGGTAACGCCCGGGACCGCGACCATCGTGAGCTCCAGCAGCGCGGCCGATGCCGCAGCGAGGGTGAGCGCCCAGGTGCGGCTCGGCACGACCGGCGGCCAAGTGCAGATCCGGCTGCGGGCCGGCGCCGCGCAAGCTGTGTTCAGCTTGACCGTGAACATCCCCGTCGGCAGCCTGGCGCTCGTCAGCGGAGACGGGCAGAACGCGCTCGTCAACCAGCAATTCACGGCTCCGCTGGTGGTGCTGGCGCGGGACACGCAGGGACAGCCCGCCGCCGGCCTGACGGTGGCCTACACGGTCGTCAGCGGAGCGGCGGCTCTCCAGAGTTCCTCGGCGGTTACGGCGGCGGACGGCCGTGCGTCGGTCCAGGTAACGGCGGGCGCCACACCGGGACCCGTGGTGATTCGGGCGGCATTGTCGGGGTTCACTGTCACGTTCAACCTGAACGTCGGGATCCCGGCTTCCTCCATGACCAAGGTGGGCGGCGACAGGCAGAGCGCAGTCATCAACCAGGATTTCGCGGCCGCCCTGGTGGTGGAACTTCGTGACCAGCAGAGCGCTCCGGTCCAGGGCGCCGCAGTCACCTTCGCCTGCCACGATCGTGGGGAACCCGACGGTAGTGACGGGCTCGAACGGCCGGGCGTCGGCGGCGCTAAGGGCGGGCGCCACGGCGGGGGCCGTGGTGGTGCGGGCAACGGCCTTCACCTTCACCGTGACGTTCGACCTCACGGTCGTGCCCCCCGGTCCCGAGGTCAGCCGGCAGAACATACGCAACGCCATCAGCGGCGATCCGGGGGTTACCCCGGGCGGGATCATCGCCATCTACGGGCAGCGGATTGCCCCCTCAGTTCAGGGCACCGTGGTGGCCAACAATGGTTTCCTGCTGGGGTCGCTTCCAACCACCCTGGCGGGGGTGGAGGTCCTGTTCGGGTCGACCAGGGCCCCGATCTACCACGTCAACAACATCAACGGACAGGAGTTCGTGGTGGTGCAGGCGCCCTTCAGCCTGACGCCGGGGACTCCAACCTCCGTGACTGTTAACGCCGGAGGCGGCACCACGACCGTCACGGGAGTGGAGGTCAAGACCTACCAGCCCGGCATCTTCGAGGGGGTTGGCCCGGGCGGGCAGCGCTACGCGCTGGTAACCCGGCTGGACGGCACCGCGGTGACCTACGACAGCCCGGCGCAGCGGGGCACCATCCTCCGGGTGATCTGCGGAGGGCTGGGGCAGACCAGCCCGCCCCTGGCGACCAACTCGGCGGGCATCGCCAACCAGAACGTCCTCGCGCCGCTCGTGGTGGCGTTGAACCACGGCGGCGTGCGGGTGGTCTCCGCCGAGACGCTGCCGGGCGTGGTGGGAGTGTACGTCGTCACTTTCGAGGTCCCTGCTACGACGACGCCCGGAACCGACCGCTCGCTGGCCGTGGCCATCGCCAACCCGGACGGCAGCCCGTCTCCGCTGCGATACTACTCGGCGATCCCGAACCTACAGTAGGGTGACACGGGGGCTCGCCCGCGGCGAGCCCTTGTTCGCATGCAAGGCACGCAACGCTGGCCGCCATCACTCTGTGGCGGCGGGCGGCAACCTCAGCTTGACAGTCGCGCGCACCTGCTCAGCCAGAGCCCGGCCTGCGGCTGCCTCGCCGACTTCGGGCTCGTACGGGGAGCCCGGATAACGAAGGGTCCAGGCGTACTTCGAGAGGCCGCAGGCAGGCTCGAGAGCCTCGCGCAGTGCCGGCTCCAGTTCGACGCAGCGACTCCCCAACTCGCGCGGTTCGTGCGTCTTGCGGAAGGCTGTCTGGTTCCAGGCGAGGTACGCCTTGAGATACTTCTCGGCCGCCTGCTGGCAGCGAAAGAGAGCCTCTGATGGCAGCTCCGCTATGCACAGGGCTGCCGCCCGCAAGCCGGCTTCCGCTCGCCGTACCCACTGGCGAGTCTCGTCAAGCAGCCAGTCGGCGGGAGTCATAGAGAAGCCTGCCCTCGCGCGTTACAGTAGCGGGAAGGGATGCGACCACGTGCTGCGCACGTCCGTCGAAGTCGGCCTGCCGCCATGGAATGACTTCCACCGGGTAAGGGATTCCTGATAACGCGGCGTGTATTCCCGTGGCGCGCAGAACCTCCTTGGGGCTGTCGTCCGGCAGAACGACCGGGAAATCGAGATCACTGTCCGGTCCGGCCTCCCCTCGGGCCTCCGAACCGAACAGGTAGATCCGGATGGGCCGGAAGAACGCCACCAGCCGGCGGGTCACTTCCTCGATCGCTTCCGGGCGCGTCATGACAGCTCTCATCCTACAATGAGAGCGGACGGAGGGCGGCCCCTAAGCGCTGTGTCAGAAGGTATACAGCGGCGTGCCGGGGGGAGGGCCCTCCTCCGGGCCGCCGGCGCCGACGAGTTGCTCCTCAACTTCCCGGATGGGGCGGCAGAACAGGCCGGTGTCGCCGAGGTACACCTCCAGGTCGGCGGGGCGCGCGAGCGTGCCCTGGATGAGGGCTTCGCTGAGGGGGTCCTCGACGTACTTCTGCAAGGCGCGGCGCAGCGGGCGCGCGCCATAGCTGCGGTCGCCGCAGGTCTTCTCCAGGATGTACCTGGCCGCCTCCGGGGCGAGCTGGATGCGGATCTGCTTGGCCGCCAGGTTCTGGTTGATCTGCTCCACCAGCAGGTGGATGATCTTCAGCAGGTCGTCGTCGGTGAGCGAGGTGAACAGGATCACTTCGTCCAGCCGGTTGAGGAACTCGGGGTTGAAGGCCCGCTTCACCTCGCCCATCACCATGTCCTCGACCTTGGGCGGGACGCCCTCCTTGCCGGGAGCCGAGAATCCCAACTGCGTGCGTTTCTCCAGGTGCCGCGCCCCCAGGTTGGAGGTCATGATGATGATGGTGTTCTTGAAGTCGATGGTGTTGCCGATGCCGTCGGTCAACTGCCCGTCCTCGAACACCTGGAGCAGGATGTTGTAGACGTCGGGGTGGGCCTTCTCGATCTCGTCGAGCAGGATCACCGAGTACGGCGCGCGCTTGACGCGCTCGGTGAGCTGGCCGCCCTCCTCGTAGCCGACGTAGCCGGGAGGCGAGCCGATCAGCTTGGACACCGAGTGCTTCTCCATGAACTCGGACATGTCGAAGCGGATCAGGGACTTCTCGCTGCCGAACAGAAACTCGGCCAGGGCGCGGGCAACCTCGGTCTTGCCCACGCCGGTGGGTCCCAGAAAAAGAAATGAGCCGGCCGGGCGCTTGGGCGATTTCAGGCCCGCGCGCGACCGCCGGATGGCGCGGGCCAGCGCGCCCAGGGCCTTCTCCTGGCTGATGACGCGCTTGTGCAGCTCTTCCTCGATGCGGATGAGCTTGGCCACCTCCTCCTCGCGAATGGCTGTCATGGGGACGCCGGTCCAGCGGGCCACGACGTCCTCGATGTCGTCCTTGGTCACTATGCCGGTCGAGCTGTCGTCCAGGTTGTATTTGTCGCGCAGCTTACGGAGGTTCTCCCGCTCCTTGCGCTCCTCGTCCGAATAGAAACGCGCTTTTTCGAACTCGTGGCTGGCGATGGCGGTCTCCATGCGGTGCACGATGAACTTTATGCGCTTCTGGATCTCGGCCACCTCGTCCGGAAGCGTGGTCTGGCGCAGCTTGACACGGGCGCCGGCCTCGTCGATCAGGTCGATGGCCTTGTCGGGGAGGAAGCGGTCGGGGATGAACCGGCTGGAGGCGTAGACGGCGGTCTCCACGGCCTCATCGGTGTATGCCACGGCGTGGAACTTCTCGTAGCGCTCCTTGATTCCGAACAGGATCTTGATGGCATCGGACTCGGCCGGCGGCGTCACCTTAACGGCCTGGAAGCGGCGCTCCAACGACCTGTCCTTCTCGATCGACTTGCGAAACTCGCCGGGCGTGGTGGCCCCGATGCACTGCACCTCGCCGCGGGAAAGCGCCGGCTTCAGGATGTTGGCGGCGTCGAGCGACCCTTCGGCCGAACCGGCGCCCACCAGCGTGTGAAGCTCGTCGATGAAGATGACGGCGTTCTGGTTCTCCATCAGCTCCTTCATGATGGTCTTCAGGCGCTCCTCGAACTGGCCGCGGTACTTGGTGCCGGCCACGATCAGGGACAGGTCCAGGGCCAGGATGCGCTTGTCGGCCAGGAAGCTGGGCACTTCGCCGCCCGCGATGCGCTGGGCCAGCCCCTCGACGATGGCGGTCTTGCCGACTCCGGGCTCCCCTATCAGGACCGGGTTGTTCTTGGTGCGGCGGCACAGGATCTGGATCACCCGCTCCAGCTCGTTCTCCCGGCCTATCAGCGGGTCGAGGGCGCCGTCCACGGCGGACTGGGTAAGATCCCGGCTGAACTCGGTCAGCAGCGAGCTTTCCTTCGGCCGGCCGGAGGTCATCTTGTCCGAGCTGCTGCGCGCGATCTCCTCCCTCACCTGCGACAGCCGCAGCCCACGCTCGTGGAGGATTTCCGAGGCGAAGCACTTCTCCTCGCGCAGCAGGCCCAGCAGAAGGTGTTCCGTGCCGATGTGCTTGTGATTGAGGCGCTCGGCCTCCTCGGCGCCGTAAGCCAGCACTCGCTTGCACTCGTGGCTCAAAGGCAGGTCCACCGAAGTGGAGACCTTCTCGCGGGTCGTGGTGTGCGCCTCCACCTGCTTGCGGATCGACTCGATGGCGGCGTGCGACCGCAGAAACCGGTTGGCCAGCGCCTTGTCCTCGCGGAGCAGGCCCAGCAACAGGTGCTCGGACTCGATGTAGGGACTTCCGAACTGGCTGGCCTCGTACCGGGCGAAGAAGATGACTCTGCGGGCTTTCTCCGTGTATCTCTCAAACATGGGCTTTCCCATCCTCCAGCAGGCACGGGGCAAGCGTGCCTCCCTCAAGTTTCAGGACCCGGTCGCAGCGGCTGGCGAACGAGAGGTTGTGGGTCACATAGACAGATGTAAGGCGGTGCGCGCGGTGCAACTCCTCAAGCAGGGTGAAGATCCTGCCGGCGGTGCCGTGGTCGAGGTTCCCGGTGGGCTCGTCGGCCAGAAGGATCTCGGGGTTGCCCACCAGCGCTCTGGCCAGGACCACGCGCTGCTGCTCCCCGCCGGACAGTTCGCCGGCGCGGTGGGAGGCTCGCGCGCGCAGGCCGACCTCCTCCAGCCGCTCCATGGCGGCCGCTCCCGCCTCCAGCCGGGACAAGCCCCGGATCAGCAGCGGCATCATGACGTTCTCAAGGGCGGTGAACTCCGGCAACAGGTAGTGGATCTGCCATACGAAACCTATCGACCGGTTCCGCAAGTCCGCCAGGCCGGCGTCACCCAGCCTGGTGATGTCGCGCCCCCCAAAGTGGATGGAGCCCTCCGACGGACGGTCCAGTCCTCCCAGCAGATGCAGCAGCGTGGACTTGCCGGCCCCGGATTCCCCCACTATGGCCAGCATCTCCCCGCGCCGCACCTCCAGGCACAGACCGGAGAAGACGACCAGATCGCCGTCTCCGCTCCGGTATCGCTTGGAAAGATCAGCGGCCCGGATGGCTATGTCTCCCGCCGGCTGCATGAGGCCAGACCCTCTGCTTTCTACGCTAGCACGGAGGAACGGATAGTGTCCGCCTCGGGCGGGAGTGACTCGGGTATGCTGGTTCCGAGGCGCTCGATCAGTGTCATCTTCCGGTGCTGCCATAGCGGGGCTGCTTTTCTCACTCATACTCTCGGGCTGCGCGCGGGTCAGTTCCTACGACAGCCGCTTGCAGGCGCTCCTGGCCCAAGCCGGCCGCGGCGTGGCGCAAGGGCCGTTCGAGGCCTCATGGGATTCACTGGGGACCCATCAGACTCCGGACTGGCTTCGGGAGGCCGGGCTGGGGATCTTCGTCCACTGGGGAGTCTACTCGGTGCCGGCCTACGGCAGCGAGTGGTACCCGAGGGACATGTACCTGGAGTCGAGCCCGGTCTTCAAGCACCACGTCCGGACCTACGGCCCGCAGATCAAGTTCGGCTACAAGGACTTCATCCCGCGCTTCACCGCGGCTCGATTCGATCCGGACCACTGGGCGCGGCTGTTCCGCAGGGCCGGCGCCCGTTACGTGGTTCAGGTCGCCGAGCATCACGACGGCTTCTCCATGTACAACAACACCCTCAGCGACTGGAACGCCGTCAACATGGGGCCCAAACGCGACGTGGTGTCCGCGCTGGCGGGCGCGGTTCGCCGTCACGGAATGGTCTTCGGCGTCTCCAGCCACCGCGCCGAGAACTGGTGGTACTACGCGGGCGGGATGCAGTTTCCATCCGATGTGAGGGAGCCGGTCTACGCCGGGCTCTACGGGCCGCGATATCCGCGCAGGACCGGCTTCGGCAGCGAGTCCCAGCCCACCGAGGCTTTCATGGACGACTGGCTGGGCAGGACCGTAGACCTGGTGGAGCAGTACCGGCCGCAGACCCTGTGGATTGACT
>JBBITL010000136.1:0-7530 GCA_037440765.1 Solibacteraceae bacterium | reverse complement strand
GGACATCGCCCTTTCACGGCGGTAACGGGGGTTCGAATCCCCCCTGGGGACGCCAAACCTGAGACAGCCCGCCGTTGACTATCATAGGGGTTGTGCCTGTGAAGCCCCGTCTGGATTCGCGCCGATACCACAGGAGCCCGGCCAAAGCTTATGTCGACCTCTACTGGGAGGCCCGCGGCCGGGGGATGCTGTTCGAGCGCGCCTATTGCCTGGACGTCTCCGAGGGAGGTCTGCGGCTTCGCCTTCCCGGCGGGGGCCCTCCGGTGGGGACGTCCTTGAACGTCCGCATCGATGCCTTCGGCTTCGCCGAGTTCGGCGTGGTGCGGTATGCCCACCCCAGCGGCATCCTCGGCGTGGAGTTCAGATTCGAAGGCGCCGCCAGCGAGCAGGTGGACCGCTGGCGCAAGATCGTCCGCTCCTTGCGTCCGTAGAAGCCTCCGGAAACGCCTGCCGCCTCATCACGGAGCGTCCGCGCCCAGCCCTATAGGCGGCGCAAACGTCCCGGCGGCCTCCAGGCAGTAGAACGGGCCGATCCGGAAACCATGGTGCAACTCACGGGGCGTCACCCGCATCAGCATCGAGGAGAGCATCACCTGCATCAGCGCCAGGCCCCACACGGACCGGCAGCGCTCAAACAGCAGGCTCGAGACGGCGCCCCAGGCCAGCGTAGCCGGGACGAGCACCGGGTTCGGAGCATGCACGGCCGCGAACGCCAGCCCCGCCAGGCATGCGGCAGGCGCCACCCTCCGCAGGTGATGCCGCAGCGGCAGGTAAGTCATCGACTGGTATACCACCTGCTGCGCCGCGCTCCAGGCGAAGTAGAGCGCGCCACGCTCCAGAGCCGCCCAGCGGAACAGCGAGTCGTATCCCAGACCCACGAACGCAAGCGCCGCCACGATCCACAGCGCTCTCCATGCCCTGAATGAAGCGGCCAAGCCTCTCCAGCCGAGTCCCAGGCTGGTGGCCGTCAGCGCCCGCTTCCACCAGGAGACAGCCACCGCGGCCGGCAGGAGCACGCCGGTCCAGGGCAGCGGTATCGCCAGGAACCAGAGGTAGATGAGCACGGCTCCCAGAAAAGCGGAGGCCTGCACCACATTACTCATGTCGTGAGCCTACTACAGCCGGCGTGCTAATGTGAGGAACGGAGACATCATGACCAGTCAACCTGAAGGAAGCAGGCGCGCTGTTCTGGCTGCCGTTACAGGGTGCGCTGCCACCGCCCTGTGCGCGGCTGGATCGAGCGCGGCCGACGCCGTCTCCGGCCTCACGGCTCTCACCGAGAAGGATCGTATCGACATCGGCGGACGGGGCAAGGAGATCATCGCGAAGGCTTACCAGCTTGGCCTCGACTACCAGTCCGGATTCGGCAACTGCGCCCAGGCCTCGCTGGCGGCGATTCAGGACAGCGTGCCCTTCGTGCCTAAGGATGAGCGGCTCTTCATGGCCACCGCACCGCTGAGCGGGGGCGCCACTCGAACCAGGAACGCAAGCTGCGGAGCATTCACCGGATGCGGACTGGCAATAGGCAGCGTCTGCGGCCGGACCCGGGCGAATATCGGCGGGAAGGCGCCGCTGGCTGGTGAGCTGATCCTCCAGGTGCACGACCGGTTCGTGGAAACCTACGGCGACGTTCTGTGCAGCACCATCAGGCCCAAGGTCAACAACCAGTGCGCCGAGGTCGTGGGCAAGGCCGCCTCCTGGGCGGCCGAGGTGCTGCTGAAGCAGTTTGCCGGCTACCAGGCGTGAGGCAACGCTTGATCCACGAGATGCTCGCTGTCGGGCCGCTGGCCTGCAACTGCTCGATCTTCGGAGACGAAGCGACGCTGGAGGCGATGGTCATCGACCCCGGAGATGACGTCCCGGAGATCCTCCGGCGCGTGAGGCAGCACGGACTGAAGGTCACATCCATTGTGATCACCCACGGGCACGTCGATCACGCGGGCGCCGCGGCGGCGTTGAAGAAGGCCACCGGCGCCCCGGTGTACATGAACGAGCACGACTGCGCCACATACAGCCAGATCGAAACGCAGGCCATGTGGCTGGGCCTGGACCCGCCCGAACTCGCCAGCATCGACTTCCCGGCGCGTGACGGGGACGTGATCCGCGTGGGCGCGGCCGGGTTCACCGTGCTGCACACGCCAGGGCACACGCCCGGCAGCATCGGCCTGTGGATTCCGTCGGAGAAAAAACTGATCGCGGGCGACACGCTGTTCCGCGAGAGCATCGGCCGCACCGACCTGCCCGGCGGCGACCCGCGCATGATCCTGGTCTCCATCCGGGAGAAGTTCGCGCCGCTCGCCGACGACACCACCGTCATCCCCGGCCACGGCCCCATCACCACCATGGGCCACGAGAAGCGGCACAACTACTTCTTACAGCGCATGTAACGCCCCGTTTTACTTCCTCCAGAATGCCGGCGTGGCCACCACCAGCATGGTGTAGAACTCCAGGCGCCCGGCGATCATGCAGCAGGAAAGCACCCACTTGGCCCCGCCCGGCAGGTGGGCGTAGTTCTCCATCGGCCCCACCGAGCCCAGCGCCGGCCCTATATTGAACATGCACGCGGCCACAGCCGAAATAGTGGTCAGCAGGTCCACGCCCATCGCCGCCAGCAGAAAGCAGGAGGCGAAGTTCACCAGGAGAGCCAGATAGACCAGGTTGAGCAGGCTGCGGATCGAGGCGTCCGGAACCACCTGTCCACCCACTCTTACCGCGAAGACCCCCCGGCGCTCCACAATGGCCTTAAACTCACGCATCACCACCTTCAGCAGCAGCACCACCCGCGAGACCTTGAGTCCTCCCGCCGAAGAGCCGGTGCAGCCTCCCACGTACATGAGGGCAAGCAGCAGGATTTGCGCGAGCGGCTTCCACTTCTCGTAGTCGTCGGTCACGAAGCCTGTCGTCGTCACTATGGACGTGACCTGAAAGAGCGAGGACCGGAACGCGGCTTCCAGCGAGTAGCCCTCGTGCCCGAGCAGCGTGGCCAGAATCACCGCCGTCCCTACGGCGATGCCGCCGGCGTAGGCCCGGATCTCCACGTCCCAGAAGAACGCGCGCGGCTTGCGTTCAACCCAGAGCTGGTACTGGCGGGCGAAGTTGCTCCCCGCCAGAATCATGAAGAAGATAACGATGTACTCGACGGCCGGCTGCCGGAATCCGGCGATGCTGTCTGTGCGCGTGGAGAACCCTCCCGTGCCGAGCGTGGAGAAGGCGTGGCACACGGCTTCGTAGCTCCCCACGCCGGCCAGCCTCAGGACCACGTACTGGGCCAGCGTCAGCGCAACGTAGATCCTCCATAGGGCGATGGCGGCCTCCGCAATCCTGGGCTTGAGCTTCTCCGACTTGGCGCCGCTGAATTCCGCGCGGTACAGGTGCATGCTCCCCACTCCCAGCAGGGGGAGAATCGCGATGCCCAAAAGGACGATCCCCATCCCACCCAGCCAGTGCGACTGGATTCGCCAGAACTGCAAGCCCCGGGGCAGCGCCTCGACCAGCGGCAGCACCGTGGCGCCGGTGGTGGTGAATCCGGACGCCGCTTCGAAGAACGCGTCCGTGAACCCCTGGTAATGGTGGGAGAAGTAGAACGGCAGCCCGCCGAAGGCCGCCGCGCAGAACCAGATCACCGTGACGAGCAGGATTCCCTCGCGCCGCGTCAGCTCGGTCGACGGCAGGCGGAATCTCCAGGCCAGCAGCGCGCCCGCCGCGGCGGTAATCAGGAGGCTGTACAGCAGCGGCCTCAGGTCGTCGCTCGAGTCAGCCAGAGCGATTGCCGCCGGCGCAATCATCGCCGCCGCAAGCCCCAGCAAAGCCAGCCCCGTGACGTGAGCTAGCGCCGCGAAGCGGATCAACGCGGCCTCCGCTCCGGCTCGCGCAGAAACGCCGACTCCAGCTCGCGGACCACGCGCTCCAGGGTGAAGAAGATCACGCTGTCGCCGGCCTGTATGGACTCCTCGCCCCGGGGCACCGTCACTTCCCCTCCCGGCCGGGCGATGGCCCCGACAATCGCGCCCCGGGGCAGCCGCACGTCCTTCAGCTTCTTGCCCACGTAGCGGGACTGCGGCGACGCCACCAGCTCAATGGCCTCCGCCTCCTCTTCGCGGAACGTGGTCACCGACAGCACACGGCCTTTGCGCACAAACTGAAGGATACGGTCGACGATGTGCAGGCGCGGGCTGATAGTGGTGCTGATGCCCAGGCGGTGCGCCATGGGGATGTAGTTCAACCGGTTGATGAGGGCCACCAGCTTCTGCGCCCCCAGCCTGCGGGCCAGAAGCGAGGCGATGATGTTGTCCTCGTCGTGGGCCGTGAAGGCCAGGAAGGCCGCCGCGCCCTTTACGTTCTCTTCGGTGAGCGTGGCCTCATCGGTGCCGTCGCCGTGCACCACAACCGTGGACTCCAGCATCTGGGCTATCTTATGGCAGCGCGCCGAGTCCCGCTCGAACAGCTTCACGTCCACGCGCATCTTCTCCAGTTCCTGCGCCACCCAGATGCCCAGTTGCTTGCCGCCGAGGATGATCACGCGCTCCAGCGCCTCCCTGGCATGCAGGCCCATGAACTCGATAACCTTGTCCAGGTCGCTCGAGCGCGTGACTATGTATATCTGGTCGTTGGGCAGGAGCACGTCGCTGCCGTGCGGGATAATGACCTCGGTCCCGCGGAAGATCATGGCGATGAGCGAGTTCCTGGGAGGCCCCGCCCGGTCCAGTTCGGCCAGCGTCTTGCCGGCGGCCCAACTGCCCTCGTCGACACTCATGCCGAAGAGTTTCACACGCCCTCCGGCGTAGTCGACGATGTCCGACACACCGGGCATGCGCAGAACCCGCAGTATCCGCGAGGTCAGTTCGGACTCGGGATGGATGATCAGGTCGATCCTCAGCCCCGCCTGCTCGCAGACCGCCCGCCAGCGGTCCGCTTCGTGAGTGCGCAGGCTGGCGACGCGGCGCAGCGCTGCGGACTCGCCCTGCGCGATCAGGCAGGCAAGAAGATTCACCTCGTCGCTGCCGGTGACGGCGATCAGCAACTCGGCCTGCTTGAGTCCAGCCTCGCGCAGGTCATCCACGCTGGAGGCGCTGCCGCGGACGACCCGGACGTCCAGCGATTCCTCCAAGTGCGCGCACCTCTCGGAATCCGGCTCGACTATGGTTACCTCGTTCCCCTCCCGGCTCAGCCGCCGGGCGGTCAGGTAGCCGACCTCGCCGCCGCCCACTATCAGGATGCGCATCGGGCTCCGCCGCTAACAATGGAACATTGGCAGGACTTCACGCCGTCCGGGAGTCCCCCCGCCCGTGCCGCTGGTCCGTCCGACTGGCGGCTATTCCCCAAGCAGCGACTCCACCACTCCATACACGGCGCGCGTGTGGCGGCGCCGCTCGTCGCCAGGGGTCGGGACTGACGTGGTCACCACGACCGTCTCCAACTCCGGAATGATGAAAATGAACTGTCCTCCGTAGCCCCAGGCATAGAATACCTGCCGGCCCGCCAGTTCGCGCATCCACCACCCGTAGCCGTAAAGCTGCCCGCTCCAGTTGGAGCGGGTGCGCGGCACCAGGGACTGCTCGATCCAGGACGGCGGCACCACCTGCCGGCCGTTGGCGCGTCCTTGGTTCAGGTACATTTCGCCGAAGGCGACCATCTGGCGCGGCGTCATGAGCATATCGTTTCCGCCGAAGTAGATGCGCTGGGGATCGCGCGGCCACTCCGCGAAGCTGAAGCCCAGTGGCCTGGCCAGGACCTCGTTGGCGAAGGCCCAGGTGCTCTTTCCGCAGGCCCTGGTCAGAATGGCCGACAGCAGGTGGTAGTTGCCGGTGCTGTAGATCATATCGCCGCCGGGCGGGCCGATCATGGGCCGGCGCAGCGCGTATCTCACCCAGTCCGGGCTCTGCACCCAGGCGCCGTAGTTGCGGATGCTGGTTGATTCGAGTCCGGAGCGCATGGTGAGCAGGTCCTCGATGGTGATGGCCCGGCGGGCGGCATCCAGGCGGTCCGGGAAGAAGGACGCGATGGGCGCCTTGACGTCCGGGATCAGCTTGCGCTCGATGGCGATGCCGACCAGCGCCGAGAGCACGCTCTTGGACACAGACTTGATGTTGGCGGCCGAAGTGGGACGTGTGCCCCGGTAGTAGCGTTCCAGGACCAGCGTTCCCCGCTGGCTCACCAGCAGGCTGTGCAGCCGCGGCAGTCCGGCGGCGGCCTTGGCCGCGGCCTCAAGGTCGGCGGCGGCCGCCGCGGGCAGCATCGCCGGCAGTATCAGACACCACTTAAGAAACCTGGCCACTGGGCGCCATCTTAACACGCGACACACCCCCGCCCGCCAACTCAGGAGGTGATTTCCCCGCGGGGTCCTGGAGCGGGAGACGGGACTCGAACCCGCGACGTCCAGCTTGGGAAATTGGGCGCCGTTTGTAAACAAAAGACTTATGCGTCCAGGGCGTTGATTCTTGGCCACGTAACTCACTGATTCCTCGTGCCCGTTTTTCGCCGCCGTCCTTAATGGAGTAAATGGAGTAACGGCGGTTCCCCATTTTGCCCTTCCCATCCTGACGGCATAATCGCGCCGCTTCCCAGCGGTCGCCGTCAAGGAAACCCCAACGTGAAACAGAAAAGGATTCGTGCGCCCCGGTGCGGGACGACAAGCGTCACTACGCAGAACATCATCGAGCACCTGCTGCGCCTGGCCGATCCGGCGCGCCGTGATGATCCGGACGTCGAGACGACCATGCTCGTGATGATGCGGGTGCAGCGGCGGACCATCCGTGAGGTTGTGAAGGAGAAGCCGTGAGCGTCTCGGCCACCTCTCATGGCGACCTGACTCCCTCGGAGATCTCCACCTACTACGCGGCCCGGCTGGCAGCACGGCTGTCTGCAGGAGCGGATCGCGAGGGTCGAAGCCGCGCATGGCTGGAGGCACAGTGCCATCTACCCGTACTTCGAGGCGGATGGCCGGTTCTCCCATGTGAAGGTCCGGTTCATCGACAAGCAGAACGACAAGACCTTCCGGCAATATGCCCTCTCCTCCAAAGGCGGTTGGGTCGCCAGGAAGAAAGCAGGCAAACATCCAATCCTCTATCGCCTGGATACCCTGGCGGGAGCGGATGAGATCTTCATCGTGAACGGCGAAAAGGCGGCCGACCGGGGTGCCGCCGATCTCGGCATCGTGACCACGTGCTCTCCCGACGGTGAGGGCAAGTGGTGCGGCGACTATACGCGGCCGCTCACCGGTAAGCGCGTGCGGATCGTGGTGGATCGCGACGATAAGGGCGAAACGCACGGCAAAGTCGTCTCTGAAGCGCTGGCACGCCATGTGACCGAGGTCAAAATCATCCGCCTGCCGGGTGTGCCGGCGAAAGGCGATCTGTGGGACTGGATCGAGGCCGGCGGCACAAGCGAGCAGCTCCAAACAATTGTGGAGAACGCCAAGGCCATCGAGCCCGCGGCCGAGCCTGCCGAACAACTTCGGGAAAATACTCCCAAAGTCGATCGTAAGCGTCAAGCGAACTACATCTTGACAGGCGTCGCTGTGGGGGCTACCGG
>JBBITL010000135.1:0-7553 GCA_037440765.1 Solibacteraceae bacterium | reverse complement strand
AGCAGAACACCGGCTTCTACTTTGGCCTTGTCGCGGGGCTTGCGAGGACGGGCGGGCACCACCGCTACGCCGTAGTGCGCGGCCATCTCCTGGCAGGTCCGATTCAGATCCGGCTCGTAGCGGCAAGCCTTGTTCACCCCGGTCTTGGGATTATCCGGGACGGCGATCTCCGGCACGCCGCCGAAGAACTCGAAGGCGTCGATGTGCGCGCCGTCCGGTCCGGCAGGGTCTCGGTCCAATGCGCCTGGGCGAAGGTGTAGCTGGAGGCGCCCAGCACGGCTACGAAGATCGAGGCGGGCCGAGGCTCGCCGGTCTTGGGATCATAGATCGGGACCGTGTCGCCGGCCCAGTCCACGAACACCTTTTCTCCGGGCCGGTGTTGCTGCCGCAGAACCAGGTCCTGCTTGCCGCGCCAGCGCTGGTACAGCTCACAGAAGCGACTGTAGCGATAGCCGTTGGGGCAGGCCTGGCGATACTCCTCCCAGAGCAACTGCAAGGTGACGTGCTTGTGGCTCCGCAGTTCCTGGTGAATGGCGGCGAAATCCGGCGGGGGGTACTGAGCCTGCCGCGTGGCCGCGACCCGCTCGGGGAACAACCGGGCGGCCAGTTCCCGTTCGTCCAGGCCAGCCACATCCGGCCAGTGCAACCCGGTCACCTGGGCGGCTTGCAGGTACTCGGAAACCGTGCTCTGGGAGATGCGACAACTGGCGGCGATCTGCTGCTGTTTGAGTCCGAGGGAATGAAGTCTGAGTGCCTCTTTAATCTTGCGCATGGACAACCTCTTCTGCGGCAATCTGGTTCCTCCACCTCTCAGTGGAGATCAGACCACCGCGGGTCTGTCCAGCGCGCTTCGTGAAGCCGGTTTTAGAAAACCGTTCCGGGCATGGCGATCGCCATTCCGGGCCCGGCCGACCTTATCGGCAGCCCCGGAATCCTTATCGCCATCATCCCGGAATCGCTATCGACATCATCCCGGAATCCTTATCGACATGAGCCCGGAAACCCTATCGCCATGCCCCGGAATATGCACCAAGTCGCAGAAAATCCTCCGTGCATGCTTCAAGGGCTGTGAATATCTAGCCAAGGTGTAGCAGCTGGGTGGACTTGTCTCCAAAACTGAGACACCCAGTTAAGACTCATTTTGCAGCGAAAGGAGAAGATGAGTCATGGGATTGTCGCGCAGGCGGTTCACACGGGATTTCAAGCTGACGGCGGTTCGGCAACTGGAACAGGGCATTGGGGTCGGGGAGGTAGCGCGAGCGCTGGAAGTGAACCCGGACGCACTACATCGCTGGCGGCGTGAGGTCCGCCAGGGTCCGGGGAATGCTTTTCCGGGCGGGGGGAACCGCCGCTGGTCGGAAGGCCGCATGGCGGAGCTGGAGCGGAAGATCGGCCGCCAGGCATTGGAGATCGATTTTTTGAAGGGATGCTTGCAGCGCATCGAAGAACAGCGGATGCTGCAGGCATTGACTGGAAGGTCGCGATCTACGGCGCGATCTGCGAAAAGGTGTCAAGGACGGAGCAAAAGGGAACCACTGGGGCGGCGAAAAAGGGGACCACTCTCAGCCTTGCCAAGAGGAGAGGATTGGGCGGTTTGGGGCCGCCTGGTGGTGCAGGCCAACATCCGGGGCCGCGACCTGGGGACTTCCGTCGCCGACGCTCAGACGCGCCTGGCCCGGGCCGTGACACTGCCGCCGGAGGCCGCCATGGTGGATGCGCCCCCGATCGACATGTAAGGCGGCCCGCTACTTGGGCACGTAGCGCGGGTTGCAGACGGGGAACGGAGCAAATCCGAGGCTGCGCCCGGCGCGATCCACCCACAGATGTTCGACGACGCCGCCTCCGAAGTCGCTCTCGATAATCACTCCGGAGGAGCAGCCGCGCACCTTGGTGATCCGGAGCGCGCCGAGGTCGGAGTGGCTGCTCGACGGCCCCCAGTCCTCCATGAACCTGTCCATGCTGTAGTGAGGGCACGGAGTGTCCGGCGTGCAGCCCCACAGGGCATAGGCCGCCGTGTAGTCCTTCTGGCGCAGCAAATCGAAGAACTGTTCCGCCTGCCGGGTCTCCCGATAGTTTCGGAAGACAAAATAGAGCGTCCCGCCGGCCACGGCCAGCACGGCCACAACCAGGGCGAGTCTCTTCAGCAGCCGCTCGCGCTTCTCCTCGCCGGCGCCGTATGTCTCCAGATAGCCGGGCATGGGATTCATCTGCGCCGCTCCCTTGCGGCCGCGGTTCCGTGCTGACACCAAACCGCGAGCGTTAGCGAGCGGCCGACGTGATCACGGGTCCCCTACTTGGCCGGATGGGCCTTGTCGTAGGCGGCCACTGCTTCTTTGGTCAGGTCCAGTTCGGGCTTCATGAAAAGGGTGGTCCCGGCCTCGACGACCAGGTCCAGGCCCTTCTCCTGGGCCAGTTTCTCAATGACCAGGCGCATGCGCTGGCTGCTGCGGGTCACGATGTCGCCTCTGTCGCGCTCGACCTCCGCCTCCAGGTCCTCGGTCAGGCGCTGGAGATCGCGCTGCTTGCGCCGGCCATCCAGGGTAAGGTCCGCCTGCGCCTGCAAGGTGAGCTTGTCGCCCAGGCTCAACTGGTTGTTGATGATCTCCAGTTCCTTGTTGAGCTTCGCTATCTGATCCTGACGGGGCTTGTACTTGGCCTCCAGATCGAGCTGGGCCTTCTTGATCTCGGCCGTCTCGGACAAGGCCGTCTGGGACGCGATCACGGCTACCTTGAGCTGGGCAAGAGCCGGAGATGCGGCCAGAAGGGGCAAGGCGACGACCGGAAACCACCGCGGCCTGAAGGATCCAAACATGACAAATCTGCTCCTGATGCGTTTTTGCACCTTCAGATTAACACAGCGTGCTAGACGGCCTCCATGGTGGAGGGCGGTTTAGAGGCGATATTGTAGGTCACGCTGACCACTCCGGGGACCTCCCGCGTGAGCCGGTTGGCCAGCCGTTGCAGTTCCCTGCGCGGCAGCCACACGGGCTTGGCGGTGCGGGCGTCCACGCTGCTCCAGCAGCGGACCTCGATCTGCCGGCCGAATTCGCGCCTGCCCTCCCGCATGCCGGCGAATTGATCCTCGTGCAGGACGGCCAGGTACTGAAACGCCTTGACGTTTCTCAGCTCGGATTCCACTATCGCCGTGGCCGCCCTGGCGATCTCGATCCTCTCCGGAGTCACTTCGCCGACCACCCGCGCGGCCAGCGCCGGACCGGGGAACGGCATCCTCTTGTAGAGGGAAACCGGCAGCCCCAGCGCCTTGGCCAGCTTCCGCACCCCATCCTTGCGGAGCTGCACCACGGGTTCGATGACGCTGTAGCCGAAGGCCTCGCGCGGCTCTATGCCGAGCTGTTCCAGAACGTTGTGCTGCCGCTTGACGCCCGCCACGGTCTCCTCGATGTCCGTCAGGATGGTCCCCTGCAACAGGTAGCGCGCGCCGCTCGTCTTGACGAGCTGGCCGAACACCTTCTTGTAGAAAGTCTGGGTGATGGCCTCCCGCTTCTCTTCAGGGTCGCGCAGTCCCTTCAAGGCGTCGAAGAAGGATTTCTGCGCGTCGAGCAACTCCACCCGGATGCCGATGCGGCGGAACAGCCTGGCCACCGTCTGCGGCTCGTCCTTGCGCATGAGGCCGTTGTCGACGAAGCAGGTCCTGAGCCGGGCGCCGAGCGCCAGGTGGCCCAACATGGTCACCACCGAGGAGTCCACGCCTCCTGACAGGGCGGTGATGGCCGTGCCGTCGCCTACGGTGTCCGAAATCTCCTGCACTTTCTCCTTGATGAATGCCTTGCTGTCCAGCTTGCGGGCGGGAATCTCGACGATCTTCACGGCCGTCCTCCAGTTCCGAACCAGTGCACGTGAAAGTATACATCGGGGGACAAGAGGGTGGGAAAGGCCTTTTTCGGTCACCGTTGCTCCAGCATCTGAATCCTATGACGTGGAGGCTGAATCCCCGATGCCACTGAGCCATATTCTGTGTCCGGTTGACCTCAGCGGACTCTCCGCCGATGCGCTGCGGTACGCGGCGGAGCTCGCGCGCCGCCTCGATGCGCGGCTGACGGTCCTGTACGCCAACACCTTCACCGCGCCGCCCTACTTCACCAAGAGCAAGCTCGCCGAACTGGAGCAGCAATTCCGCAGTTCCTTCCAGGAGGCGGAAGCCGCCCTGCGCGGCTTCGTCAAGGACACGGGCGTGGAGGGCATGGTCGAACTCCTGGTCGTGGAGGGCTTGCCCGTGGACGCCATCCACAAGGCGGCAGGGGAAACCAAGGCGGACCTGATCGTCATGGGGACGCACGGCCGGGGAGGGCTGAAACGGCTCATGCTGGGCAGCGTCACCGACCGGGTGTTGCGCGAAAGCGATGTGCCGGTGCTGACGGTTAGGGGCGGCCGGGCGTCCTAGGGGCCGGAAGTCCGCAGGCCTGCAAGCCCGCTCCCGCACGGCCGCGGTTCTGTGCAACACCTCGAAAGCACAGAACCGCGCGCGTCAGCGGGCGCATTTGTTCAGCGAGCTTCTGACTCGGGGCTTCAGCGCCGCTCAGGCCTTCCCCGCTCCGCCGCCGGTCCAGCGTCCGGACTTGCCGCCGGTCTTCTCAAGCAGCCGGATCGGGCCTATCTCGACCCCCTTGCCGGCTGACTTCACCATGTCATAGACGGTGAGCGCGGCGACCGCCGCCGCCGTGAGGGCTTCCATCTCCACGCCGGTCTTGCCCTCCGAGGCCACGCGCGCCTCCAGGCGCACGCGGCTTCCGGCGAGCGCGGCGTCCACTTCCACCGCATCGAGCGAAAGGGGGTGGCACAGGGGGATCAATTCGCTGGCCCGCTTGGCGGCCATTATGCCCGCGAGCCTCGCGGTCTCAAGGACGTTGCCCTTGGCCAGGCCGCCGCTCCGCCTGAGCAGCCCCGCGATGGAACGGCCCACGTCCACCCAGGCCTCGGCGCGGGCCGTGCGCGCCGTGGACGCCTTGCCCTCGAGGCTCACCATCCGGGCCTGGCCCTGCCTGGCGATGTGTTGCAGGCCACGCCGGCTCATCTGGCGGCTTGCTCGACAGCCTGGATGACGCGCGGGTGCGATCCGCACCGGCAGAGATTGTCTTCCAGGCACCCGACGATCTGATCGCGGGTGGGGCGCGGGGTCTCGATCAGCAGAGCGTAGGCGCTCATGATCATGCCCGGCGTGCAGAAGCCGCACTGGAACGCGTGGTGGTCCACGAACGCCTGCTGTACGGCGTGCAGTTGCTTGTCTCCCAGGCCCTCGATGGTCAGCACCTGCTTGCCTTCCACCTCCTTCACCGGCGTGACGCAAGAGCGCACCGCATGCTTGTTCACCACCACCGTGCAGGCGCCGCACAGGCCGATGCCGCAGCCGAACTTGGTTCCGGTGAGACCCAGATCGCCTCTCAGCACCCACAACAGCGTGCGCTCGTCATCCACCGTCAGACTCGTGGACCTGCCATTCAGTGCGAAGGAAATGGTCCGCTCCATGAGGCCTCCATGGGTACGATTGTAGCCCCGCCGGCAATCGCCTGCTATCCTGTGTGCTGGGAGGGGGCGTGCCGAAAACGCGCAGGGGTTTCCTTCAATCCACGGCCGGCCTGGCAGCCGGTCTGGCGGGCGGAGCATCCCCGCTGCCGGCGCAGGGGCTAACCAGCAGGATCGCGTCGATCCCCGACTCCGACATCAAGGTGCCGAGGATCAGGTTCGGCAAGCTTGAGATCAGCAGGCTGGTGGCGGGCGTCAACACCTTCCTCGGCTTCGGCCACTTCAACGACATTCTCAGCACGGTGATGCGGGAATGGTACACGCAGGCCAGGGTGCTGGAGGTCCTCCGCAGGTGCGAGAGTTTCGGCGTGAACGCCTACAACTACGTCCACATGGGCCGGGCCCAGGCCGATTGGGAGCGGTACGTGGGCGAGGGCGGCAGGATGCACCTGATAGCGCAGGCGACCACTGACGACCCGGCCGAGTTGTGGAAGGCCGTCAAGCCCGCGGCGGCCTGGGTGCAGGGCGAACGCACCGACGACGCATATCGGGCCGGCAAGATGGAGACCATCCGGGACTACTGCAAGAAGCTCCGCGATCTGGGCGTGCAGATGGTCGGGGTGGGGACTCACATTCCGGAGGTGCTGGCCATGGTCGAGGAGGCCGGCTGGGATGTGGACTTCTACGCCGGCTGCGTCTACAACCGCCGCCGCACGCCGCAGGAACTGCGCAAGTTGCTGGGCGGTGAGCTGCCGGAAATGCCGTCCGAGGTCTACCTTCAGGATGACCCGCCGCGGATGTACAGTTTTTTCCGGCAGACGAAGAAGCCCTGCTGCGCCTTCAAGATCATGGCGGCCGGGCGGGTACGCAGCGCCGAGGAGGCATTCAAGCAGGCTTTCAGTAGCATGAAGCCGGTGGATTCTGTCTGCGTGGGGATGTTCCCACGCATAAAGGACGAGGTCAAGGAGAACGCGTATTTCACGGCCCGGCACGGCGCGGCAGCGACCTGACCGCGACTTCGGGCCGGCTTGCTACTGTAGCGCCGGCCACGGAGCCGCCGTTCTGAACCGGCGGAATGGCCCTTGTATGTTATTGAGTGACCAAGGGTTGGGCCACGCTGCCACCTGTTGCTACGCTCAGACGGCCATCGCCACGTTCCGGACATCTTGAGGGCGATCCGTTGCCGAACGCAGAGGCTGCTCACCCCAAACCAGCCGAGGGTTACTGGACCCCGCTCAGCGGCAAGGAGCAGGATGCGGTTAGGGCGGAACTGGACCGCATCCTTGACACGCCGCAGTTCCGGATAAGCCGGCGGTACCCTCGTTTCCTCCGTTATGTCGTCAGCCAGGCGCTTGAGGGGAAGACCGATGGCCTGAAGGAGCGCACGCTGGGAGTGGAGGTCTTCGGGCGGGACCCGGCCTACGATACGAACGCAGACCCGGTGGTCCGGACGACTGCCGGACAGGTCCGCCGGCGTCTGGCGGACTACTATCAGGGGCCCGGCCGGGACAGCGAGATCCATATCGAGCTCCCGGTTGGGTCCTATGTGCCTGTTTTCCGCAGGACGCCACGACCGGTGGAAGGCGGCCTTGAGCCGGCGGTTCTGGCCGTGCCCCGTACGGCGCCCGCTGAGCGGCCCCGGCGGGCGCGAGCGGTGGGGTATTTGATCGCCGCCGCAGTCCTGTTGGGCCTGGTGGCATGGCTGGGGCGGGCAGTGGTGAGCCGGCCCAGCGCGCTTGATAGGTTCTGGAGTCCAGTGTGGCGGGACTCCGGCGAGGTGTTGATCTGCGTAGCCAGGGGCCTGCCCCTGGAGGTCTCCGGAGACCCCCAATTTCCTGCCACCGCCCGGGAGGTCATGCGCCTGAACAGGATCGCCTGGGCGGATACGGTGACCATGACACGTCTGGCAGGATTCATCGCGGCGCACGGCAGGAAACCGGCGCTGGCCGGAGGCCGGCGAGACCGGCGCCGGACGGTTCATCGGTTGGCTGGGGGTGGCGGCCAGCAAGTTCTACTTCTGGCGGGAGCGCTACGGCCGGGCCAACGAGCACAACGGTTGGGTGCCCCGGGAC
>JBBITL010000134.1:4523-7700 GCA_037440765.1 Solibacteraceae bacterium | reverse complement strand
AGTACGCCCGCGTGCGCTACCGCCAGGTGTACCCCGGCATCGATCTGGTCTACCGCAGCGCAGGCCGCCAGCTGGAGTACGACTTCGTGGTAACGCCCGGCGCCGACCCCTCCCGCATCCGCCTGCGGTTCCAGGGCGCGGACTCGATCTCGGTGGATAGGGACGGCGCCCTGGTCATGGAACTGGGCGGAAGGCAGATCTTGCAGCCCAGACCTTTCATCTACCAGGACACTCCGGCGGGCAGGGTTACGGTGGAGGGCGACTACCTCGTGGCGCGCAACCGTGAAGTCCGGTTCAGGCTCGGCCGGTATGACAGGACGCGGCCGCTGGTTATCGACCCGGTTCTCGTCTATGCCGGCTTCTTCGGAGGAGAGAAGGGGGATTCGATAACGGGTATGGCTTATGGCCCCGACGGCAGCCTGTGGCTGACCGGCAGCACCATCTCCCCGGTGGAGCTTCCGGCGCAGAACGAGCCGCTGTCGGGCCGGGGCGTGGCCTCGGACGCCTTCCTGGCCAAATTGCGGGTGCCCGCCCACGGCGCTCCCACGCTCCTCTACTGGACCTACCTGGGAGGCGGAAGCCGGGACTATGGCGGCAGCATCTGGGTGGACGACACCGGAGCGGTGTACGCCACCGGCTCCACACTGTCATCTGACTTTCCCACTACGGCGAACGCTGTCTCCACGGAGCTTGGCGGCGGCCAGAATCCCATGCGAACCAATAATCAGGACGCCTTCGCCGTTAAGATCGATCCAGCAGCCTCGGGCCAGGACTCCCTGGTCTTCGGCACTTTCCTCGGGGGCACGAA
Organism: Solibacteraceae bacterium; assembly: GCA_037440765.1. Lineage (GTDB taxonomy): Bacteria > Acidobacteriota > Terriglobia > Bryobacterales > Bryobacteraceae > DTKY01. The sequence goes on along the minus strand of JBBITL010000134.1, from coordinate 6,892 downwards.
GCTTGAGGTCCCCACGGCCCTTACCGTGGATGCGGCCGGAATGATCTACGTGGTGGGCTACACTTCGTCTGTTAACATTGATCCGCTGGCGGACCCCACCGTGCAGCCAGCCAACCGAGGCGGTTACGAGGCGTTCCTCTACAAGATCAGCCCTTCGGCGGAAAAGGGCGCGGCGCTCCTGTTCAACACGTACTTGGGTGGAAGGAGCACGGACGTCGCCACTGGGGTGGCCGTGGACTCCGCCGGCGGCGTGTTCATCTCCGGCTACACCATGTCGGATGACTTTCCCTTTACCGAAGGCTGCCACCAGTGCCTGCTCGGCGGCGGCGCCGACGCGTTCATCGCCAGGCTGAATCTCAACAAGGCGGGGCTGGACGCGCTCGAGTATTGCACCTACCTGGGTGGCAGCGACCTGGACTTCCCCCAGTCGATGGCCATGGACGCCTCCGGAGGCCTCTGGCTTGCGGGCTACACCCTGTCCCGGGACCTGCCGGTGACGCTGGACGCCTACCGGTCAGCTCACGCCGGGGGCGACGCGGACGCCTTCCTCCTCCGCGTGGACCTCTCTCGCCCGGCCGGCCAGGTTGTTACTTACGGCACTTACTTCGGCGGGTCGGGCACGGACACCGCTTACGGCCTGGCGCTGCTCGGAAGGGGCCAGGTCGCCCTCACCGGCTACACCTTGTCAGACAACCTGCCTGTGATGGGCGCCCCGCCGGCGGGCGAGCGGCGCTCGCTCATGGCCGACGCCTTCGTTTCAGTGCTGGATACCTCGACGCCGGGCATAGGAGCCCTCATCTTCTCCTCCTACTTCGGCGGAACGAACCAGGATGTGGGCGTAAGCATCGCTCCTGATCCGGAAGGCAGCATCTACGTCGCGGGCTACAGTTACTCCCGCACCCTGCCGGTCACTGACGGCAGCCGCAAGCGCGGCCCCTTCGGCAGCAGCTCAGGCTTTCTGCTGAGGCTGGACCGGCTGCCCGGTGAGTGGCCTGCCAGTGAGCCCGCCCCGTCCAACTAGGGTGTAACGCGGATTGTCGCAGTCGGCGCTTCCTCCGAGAGTAAGCCTGAAGGAGGTGCGGCCATCCTCAGGACGGTCATTATCAGCCCCAGCCGGAGCCTTACCGACGAGTTGCAACCTGCGCTGAACGGGTTGCCGGTCGCCGTAGTCCGCGTACTGGAACACTACCCCACCGATAGCGAGATGGTGCGGCTGCTGCGCAGCCTCACCCCGCAGTTGATCCTGCTGAGCGTGGAAAGCGTAACCGAAGCCGCCGCCGTGGCCCGGGCGGTGGAGGGCCACATGCACGCAGTGCCCGTAGTCGCCGTGGGCCAGCAATCCAGCCCGGACGTCCTGCTGGAAATGATGCGGGCCGGCGTCAGGGAGTTCCTTCAATCGCCGTTCGAGCCCGCGGCCGTCCAGGTCGGCCTGGAGCGGGTCAGAGAAGCGGCCGAACGCGCGCCCCGCTCGGCCGACATCACCGACAAGGTGTTTTCGTTTCTGCCCTCCAAAGCGGGCGTGGGAACCTCCACCATCGCCGTGCACATGAGCGCGGCGCTCGCCCGGACGCCGGACAGCCGCGTGCTGCTGATGGACTTCGATCTGAACAGCGGCATGATCGGCTTCATGCTCAAGCTGGAGAACCCGTACTCGGTCACGCACGCCGCCGAGAACGCCTTCCAGCTCGACGAAAACCTCTGGCGCCAGATCGTGTCCTCCTGCGGCGCCCTGGACGTGCTGCCGGCGGGCAAGATCAACCCGGGCTTCCGGATCGAGGCTGCGCAGATTCGCAGCCTGCTGGACTTCGCCAGGCGCCACTACCGGGCCGTCTGCCTGGACCTGTCGGGAAACCTTGAGAAGTACTCGGTCGAGGTGATGCGCGAATCCAGGCAGGTGTTTCTGGTCTGCACGGCCGAGCTTCCCTCCCTTCACCTGGCCCGCGAGAAGCTCAGCTTCTTGCGCTCCATCGACATGGCCAACGTCGTCGAGGTCGTGTTGAACCGTGTTGGCAAACGGGATGTCGTCAGTTCCCAGGAGGTGGAGAAGCTGCTCGGCCACTCCGTGCACAGCGTCTTCCCCAACGATTACAAAGGGATCCATGAGTCGCTGGCGGCCGGCAAACCGGTGAAGTGGGATTCGGAGCTGGGCAGACGCTTCCTGGCCTCCGCCGAGACCCTGCTCACCGAAAGCAGCGCGGGGGGACCAAAGAAGCCCAAGTTCGTGGAGTACTTCTCGCTGGTCCCGGCCCGCTACACCCTGTTCCCGGGCGGAAAGTGACGGCCTCGCTCACCTGGCAGGCTGTTTCGGGGCGGCCTTCTTCGGGACGGTCTTCTTCGGGGCGGGCTTGACGGCATGCGAGCTGGCGGCC
>JBBITL010000134.1:0-4423 GCA_037440765.1 Solibacteraceae bacterium | reverse complement strand
CTTCTTCGGGACGGTCTTCTTCGGGGCGGGCTTGACGGCATGCGAGCTGGCGGCCTCCACGGTCAGCCGGTCGACATCGGCGCGAAGCTTCTGGACCTCGGCCGCCAGTTGGTCACGCTCCCGGGTCAGTTCGACAACGGCGGGGTCCGGGGCGCCCGGCACGGGCTCGGCCGGCGCCGCCGGCGCGGGCAGCCAGTAGTCCCGCAGAGCGAAGACCAGGGAGGCCACCGAGATGCACCAGGCCAGCGCGAACAGCAGCCAGAATCTGGGGCGCGGGCGGTCCGGCCGGAGGGCCGCCTGGGCGAACCCCGGAACCGGAAGCTCCACCTCTGGATTGGGAGGATCCACGGCCGGCGCGGGCTGAACCTCGCCCTCCGGTTTCGGCGCCATGGAAACCGGCTGCAACTCGAACACCCCGTAGCTGGACTCCCGCCGCAGGGTCCCGTCCGGCTCGCGGAAGAAGAAGCCCGCGCGGGCCGGCCTCAGCTTGTCGGGTCGTACCACCAGCGCTACCTGCCAGGGTTCGGGGAAGTACCGGTCGAATATCTCCAGGTCGGTGTCGCTCAGGCAAATATCGCTCCTGGTATGCGTGTGATACCATCCCACCACCGTGGGCCCGGCCGCGCCGGGCTCCGGAGTAAGGGAAGCAATCTGCATGCCCAGGGCTGCTTCATCCCTGGGGGAGAGAGTGAACGACGGGCCGAAAGCGTGCTCGCAAGCCACGGGCCGCGTATCCAGTATGCGCACCGCGCTGCCGTCCCTCACTCCCAGCAGCAGCCCGCCGACCTCCAGCCCTCCCCTGGCCAGCCTGTGCAGTCCTTCCATGGCGGCGCTGCGCACCGTTTCCATCACGGAACGGGGAAACTCGACGGTGCAGGGCGGGTCCTCCACCCGCCAGCCAACCCATTGCCCTGCGCCGGTTTCCGCCATGTGCGCCCGATATTGTAGCGCGAAACCTGTATTCTTGGGCCGCTCAGTGATATATTTAGGGTGGTCCGATGGCCAGGGTTGTCATACTGCTGTTGCTTGCCGCGGCGGTTCTGCCGGGGGCCGCGCCGCGTGTTGTGACGGTCGATATCGACGGCGTTGTGCACCCGGTTACCGTGGAAATCCTCACCCACGCCTTCGAGCAGGCGCGCTCGGAGAATGCCGCCCTTGTCCTGATCCGCCTGAACACGCCCGGCGGCCTCATGGAGGCGATGCGCCGTTCGGTGGAACGCATCATCGCGTCGCCCGTCCCGGTGGTCACTTACGTCACGCCCAGCGGAGGGCGCGCCGCTTCGGCCGGCTTCTTTCTGCTGCTGGCCGGAGACGTGGCCGCCATGGCGCCGGGCACCACCACGGGAGCCGCCTCGCCGGTTCTGATGGCCGGCGAGATGGACGCCGTCATGCGGAAGAAGGTGGAGAACGACGCCGCCGCGCTGCTGCGCAGCCTGGCCGCCAAGCGCGGGCGCGACGGCGCGCTGGCCGAGCGGTCCGTGCTCGAGAGCAAGTCGTTCACCGACAAGGAGGCGCTCGACGGCCGGCTGGTCGAGTTGCTGGCGCGTGACGACGCCGACCTGCTGAGCCAGTTGGACGGGCGTGAGGTCACGCGTTTCGACGGCGGCAGGAACAAGCTGAGCCTGGCCGGCGCGACCCTCGTCGCCTATGAGCCCTCCTGGCGCGAGCGCATGATGAAGGCCCTCAGCGATCCCAATCTGGCCCTGATCCTGCTCGTGCTCGGCGCCCTGGGAGTGTATGTGGAGTTCTCTTCCCCAGGCTTGATCCTGCCTGGCGTCGCCGGGGCGATACTGGCCCTGCTGGGGCTGGCCGCCCTGTCGGTGCTGCCCATCAACTGGCTGGGGGCGGCGCTGCTGCTGCTGGCCGTGGCGCTGTTTGTGCTGGAGGCCCAGTTCGCCTCGCACGGCATACTGGGCGCGGGCGGCGCGGTCGCCATGGTTCTGGGCGCCGTGCTGCTGATCGACAGTCCGCTGCCCGAAATGCGCGTGCGCCTGGTGACCGCCATCGGGCTCACGTTGCCGTTCGCCGTGATCACCGTCTTCCTGCTTTCGCTCGTGCTGCGGGCCAGGGCCAACAAGGTCGTTACCGGAGTAGCCGGACTCGTGGACTCGATCGCCGTCGCCCACACGGCTCTTACCCCAACGGGCAAGGTGTTCGTTCACGGGGAGTTTTGGGACGCCGTCGCCAGCCACCCGCTGGAAGCCGGCGCCCGGGTAAGAATCGCTTCCGTCGAGGGTCTTGTGCTGAAAGTCGACCCGGAATAGGCTGCCAACATGGAGATGCCCATGCCTTCCGTTCCGATGATTGCGCTGATAATCATCGTGCTCTACCTGCTCAGCTCCATCAAGATACTGGCCGAGTACGAGCGAGGTGTCATCTTCCGGCTGGGGCGCGTGCTGCCCCAACCCAAAGGGCCCGGCATCATCCTGGTCTTCGCGCCCGTCGACCGGATGGTCCGCGTGTCGCTGCGGATCGAAACCCTGGAAGTGCCGTCCCAGGATGTGGTGACCCGTGACAACGTGACCGTCAAGGTCAACGCCGTCATCTACTTCCGCGTCATAGACCCGAGCAGGGCCATAGTTGAGGTGGCCAACTACCTCTACGCCACTTCGCAGCTCGGCCAGACCACGCTGCGCAGCGTGCTGGGCGAGGTGGAACTGGACGAGTTGCTCAGCCAGAGGGAGAAGCTGAACGTGCGGCTGCAATCGGTGCTCGACCAGCACACCGGCCCGTGGGGAGTGAAGGTCGCCATGGTGGAGGTGAAGCAGGTTGACCTGCCCGAGCAGATGATCCGCGCCATCGCCCGCCAGGCCGAGGCCGAGCGCGAGCGGCGCGCCAAGATCATCCACGCCGAGGGCGAGTACTCCGCGGCCGAGCGGCTGGCCATGGCCGCCGAGCTGATTCAGAAGCAGCCGGCCGCCATCCAGTTGCGTTACTTGCAGACGCTGGTCGAAATCGGGCAGGAGAAGAACACCACGGTGGTGTTCCCCGTCCCTATCGACATTTTCGCCGCCATCCGCCAGGCCCTGGACAAGGCCGCCAAGTAGGCCCTAGGCCTGGGGGGACTCGCACCGTACGGGAAGAAGCCTGCGGCGGGCCAGGGGCGTCTGGTGGACGGCATGGGATTCGAACCCACGACCCCGGCGTTGCGAACGCCGTGCTCTCCCAGCTGAGCTAGCCGCCCACCGGTGGCTCAACAGACTCCAATATATCACGCCCCCGCCGTCGCGGCAGAGCGGCCACCTCGACGTACAATGTCAGCATGACCGACAGGCCGGCCAACGGCGCACAGTCACTGCGCGGGCCCCTCCCTCCGGCAGCCGAGGTGCGGGAGGCGCTGGATCGCCTGCTGGCACACCCGCTGTTCAATTAAGAGCCGGCGCTACCCGGCCTTCCTGCGCTACATCGTGGATTGCGAGCTGAAAGGTCTGACCGAGGCTCTGCGCGAGCGGCGGATCGGGGTCGAGGTGTTCGGGCGCAAACCGGACTATGACACGAATGCCGAGCCCATCGTCCGCGTGACGGCCGGGGAGGTGCGAAAGCGCCTTATCGAGTAGTACGAAACTGACAACCGCCCCTCGAGGGTCCGCATCGTGCTGCCGCCCGGCTCTTACAGCCCCGTGATTGAGGAGGTTCCGGAGCCGCCGGAACTCCCCGCCGCTCTGGAGACCGCACCTCGAACGCGCTTCTGCCGCAGGCGGCTGGCGTGGTCCGCCGGGATTGCCGGCCTCGTGGCGCTCTGCCTGTGCCTCTGGCGGCCCTGGGCGCCCGGCGCGTCCGCTCTCGACAGGTTCTGGGGGCCTGTGCTCAAGTCGCCCGGTCCCGTCTGCATTCCAGTTCCCGTCATCAGCGAGTCCTATGTAATTGAGCCCGGGGCCCGCCCTGCCCTGCTGTGGAAGGACCGGACCGGCGGCCTCTCGGTGCCGGCTCTGCTGCCGACATCCTTTGGCACAGAAAGAACATCCAGATTGTTGTCGCCGCCAGCGTGGTGCTGCCGACCAGTTCGGGGCCCGGCAGCACAGGTGAGCCGCGAGTGGTGGCCGCACACTTCTGGTAGAGGCTGGCCCGTCAGCGCCTGCCGGCTCCAATCCCCCGCTCCGGTCCCGCCCTCTTGACCGGCCTCGATACTCCCTTGATACGTCAACGCTAAGCGTTGATTACACAGGACTTGCTGAATTGCATGCAATTTACCGGAAAAAGCTGTTGCATCCCTGACGCAACGCTCCATAATTCCGAGGAAGGCCGATCAGCCCGGTTCGCTGAGACCGGCCCAGGGTTGCCTCGCAGAGATCAGAAGCCCAACGGCTACGTCGACCCGGCCGCGGGCCAGCAATGCACGGCGAACTTCCTGGTCTCGGCCACGCCGTATTGCCGCCATGGGTGAGCACGGTGTACGCCCGCGCCGACTCGGGCTTCTACTGCT
>JBBITL010000133.1:0-7837 GCA_037440765.1 Solibacteraceae bacterium | reverse complement strand
CTCCGGTTGGGAATAGCATTTGGTTGGAGGACCGCAGATGAGGTTGTCTGTTGGAGCGATAGTGGCGGTCGTTGTTCTTGCCCTTCCCATGTTGCTGCCGGCGCAGGCCAACTTCCCCCGCATGACCACGGTGGAGCCGGTGTCCGCCAAGATCGGCGACGTTGTCACCGCGTCGGGCGAGCACCTGGACAAGGAAAACGTGGCGGAGCTTTTCCTGACCGACCAGAAGAGCGACTTCAAGGTGGAGGTCACCGAGCAATCGGCCACGGCCGTCAAGTTCAGAGTGCCGGCCTCGGTGAAGCCCGGACGTTTCGGCCTCGTGATCCGCACTCCCGGCACCGCAGCCAATCCGGCCAAGGACTACGTCCAGCCAGTCAGGATAACCATCGAGTAGCGGCGGTTGGCCGCGCTCAACTCCCCGCCTGCTCGCGGCGATACGGGCCGGCGAGGTACTGACGGGACTGTCTGGCCGCATCCGATTCTGGCGCCATCCGCACCACCCGGCGGTAGGCTTCGACCGCTTGCGGCCGCTGCCCCTTCAAGTCGTGAATCTGCCCCACCCGCAGCCAGGCGTAGGTGCCCGTGTTGAGGTCCAGCTGGTCGGCCCTGGAGGCAACCCGCTGCATGTTGGCCAGCGCGTCGTCCAGTCGCCGGTACCAGAACTGTACGGTGCCGCGCGCGTAGTAGATCTTCTCCGGTGGCAGGTCCGCGTAGCCAGGCTCTCCCGCGGCTTTGAGGTCCTCCATCTTCTGGATGGTTGCCAGCGCGCGCTCGCCGTCGCCCAGGTCCGAGTACATCTGGGCTTTCTCCAGCCGGAATATGTAGTTCCTCGGGAATCTCCCGGTCAGGCTCTCCAGAAGCGGGACCGCCTTGTCAGGCAGCCGCTCGCGGCGGTAGATGGCGCAGAGCAGCACCTCGGCATCCACGCGGTTCAGGTCTCCGCGAGCGGCAACCTCCTCCAGCGTGCGGATGCCGGCCTTCTTGTCTCCCCGGAAGCCCACCAGAAATCCCAGCGCCCTCATGTGCCAGGGGAGGCTTCCTACCACGTAGTCGTGGACCCCCTGGATCAGCCGCGCATCCGTCATCGCCGGGTCGATCTCGGTCACCTGGCTGTGCAGCTTGCGCGCGGCTGTGGCGTCGCGCAGCGAGTCCATCCAGGCCTTTCGGACCAGGAAGTTGTAATTGGCGCGCAGCCCGTGGGCCACCCCCAGGGTGTAGAGCGCCGACTTGTTGCTGGGCTCCCGGCTCAGCCTGGCTCGTGACAGACTCATTGCGTCTTCGATGGCTTTGTTGAACTCTCTCTGATCCTCGGCGGAGGGATTCATCTTGGCCCGCCGCAGGAAGGGGTTTGTGCCGCTCACCAGTTCGCTCTCTAGCGCCCCGGTGCGATGCAGCTCCCGGTACAGGATGGCCATGGCCAGGTGGTTATGGCTGGCCGCGTCGGCCTGGTCGGCCGCAATGTCCCTTCTGAATTCGGCGATGGCCTCCTCGTACTCGAGATTGTAGAAGTGCTCCAGGCCGACGGAGAACCTGGGGCTCCCGGCGCTCAGAGGCACCAGCAGGAGCAGCGACGCCGCCACAGGGAGCTTCATCCTCCTCTATTTTATCCCCGCGAAGCGGTGGAAACAGCCGCGACTCCTCCGCATGCGGGGGCGGCCATGGAGGGAAGCCAGCCGGCGCCGCCCGATGCGCGCCTACTCGTCCAACTTCCCGCGGGCTTCGTTCCGGAGGGCAACCGACACGTTCCGCCGCAGACCGTCCAGGCCGGTCCGGGTGACGGGCGTGCCGACGAACAGCCGGAGGAAGCCGTCCTGATCCAGGCGCTCCAGTTCGTCCAGGCCGGGGGCGAAGTGACGGGCCTGGAAGGCCGGGTCGCCCGTGACCGGGGCTTTCCGGTTCCAGGGGCAGACGTCCTGGCATATGTCGCAGCCAAACACGTGCCGGCCAAGACCGGGCTGCAACTCCGGCGGGATGCCGCCGCGCAACTCCACGGTCAGGTATGAGATACAGCGCCGGGCGTCTATGGTCCAGGCCGGCCCCTGCTCACGATCAGTGGGGATGATGGCGCCTGTGGGACAGGCCTCGATGCAGCGGGTGCAGGACCCGCAGCGGTCCGGGGCCGGTTGGTCCGGCTCTATGTCGAGCGACACCAGCAACTCCGCCAGGAAGAACCAGGAACCAAGCTGCTGGTTGATCAGGCAGGAGTTCTTGCCGATCCAGCCCAGGCCTGCGCGGCGGGCCAAGGCTCTCTCCAGCACCGGGGCCGTGTCCGCCAGCGCCATCCACTCAAACCGGCATCCGGAGGCTTCACTCAGCCGCTCCGCCAGACGCTCGGTGCTGCTGCGCATGACGCGGTGATAGTCCTCACCCCAGGCGTAGCGCGAGATCCAGCCCCTGCCGGACCCGGCGAAGTCCGTAGAGTAGGGGCGCGGCGTGTTGTACAGCTTGCCCAGGCAGATCACTGAGCGGCAGTGGGGCAGAAGCCGGCGCGGGTGGGTGCGGGCGGAGGGGCGCCGTCCGGCCAGGTAGCGCATCTGGCCGGCGTATCCCCGCTCGATCCACTCCTCGTGCCACTCGGCCTCGGCCAGCGGCTCCGCCCGCGCAACACCGGCCAGCTCAAACCCGCACTCCAGGGCCGCCCGTCTGACCAGGGCCGAGCACACCGGCTTCGCTGCGCCTGCCATGCCGGACAATGTATAGGAGCGGGGCGCGGCCGTCAAGGACCGGTCACCGTTCGACCTCGGATATTCGCCGTACAACCCCCCGGTAGGCCCGTTCGGATCAAATAAGTGGTTTGTTTGTAATCACCTGGCTATACTTGGCTAGGCTCCGAATCGGAGTTTCAGCCCTGTAGTACGGTCAGGAGGCCCGCAGCGTGAGCACAACGACATTCGCCCCCGCCAAGCGCAAGGAATTCGAGATTCTCCAGCCGGAGACCACCCACAGCGGGTCGCCCATCCGGCGGATCCCCAGAGGGTTGCCCAAGATGACAACCTCTCTGTGCCCGGAGTGCAACGCGAAACTGGAGGCGGTGCTCTTTGAGGAGAACGGCAAGGTCTACATGGAGAAGACCTGTGCCGAACACGGCGAATTCCGCGACGTCCTTTACAGCGACGTCAAGCTCTACCTGAAGATGGAGGAATGGACCTTCGGCGACGGCCGCGGCGTCGCCAACCCAGCCGTCCCGGACGCCACAAGTTGTCCCGATCAGTGCGGCCTGTGTTCCATGCACACCAGCCACACGGTGCTCGCCAACGTCGACCTGACCAACCGGTGCAACATGACCTGCCCGGTCTGCTTCGCCAACGCCAACACCGCCGGATACCTCTACGAGCCCGATCTGGAAGGCGTCCGGACGATGCTCCGGGCGTTGCGCGAAGAGCGGCCCGTGGCCGGCAGGGTGGTGCAGTTCTCGGGCGGAGAGCCCACCATCCACCCGCAGTACCTCCAGGTTCTCAGCATGGCGCGCGAGATGGGGTTCAGCCACATCCAGACCGCCACCAACGGCCTGATGTTCACCAGCCTGGAGTTCGCCGAAAAGGCCAAGGAAGCCGGCCTGCACACGCTGTACCTCCAGTTCGACGGCGTAAGCGACGACGTGTACCTGCGGACGCGAGGAGAGGCGCTGTACGAGAAGAAGATGCGGGCCATCGACAACGTCCGCAAGACCGGCATGAAGATCTGCTTCGTTCCCACCATAGTCAGGGGGGTGAACGATCATCAGATCGGCGACATCATTCGCACCGCGATCGAGAACATCGATGTGGTCAGCGCCATCAGCTTCCAGCCGGTGAGCTTCTGCGGGCGGATCTCCCGCCATGAGCTGGAGCAGAAGCGGTTCACGCAGTCCGATTTCGCCCACTCCGTGATCGCGCAGACGGGCATCTGCGAGCCCTACGAGGACTGGTTCCCGCTGTCCTTCATCTCGCCGTTCTCCAAGCTGATCAGCGCCCTGCGCGGCGAGGAGACTCCCACGCTGACCCCGCACCCGCACTGCTCGATGGGAACGTATCTGTTCGTGGACAAGCAGAAGCGGGCCACGCCAATCACGCGGTTCGTGGACGTGGGCGCCATGGTGCAGGCCATCGACATGCTGGCGCGCAAGACGGCCAGCCAGCGAATCAAGCTGTGGTCCAAGATTTCCGCCTGGAACTCCCTGCGCAAGCACTACCACGAGGACCACGCGCCCGCCGGGCTCACCTTCGACCGGTTTCTACAGACCTTGCAGGGCCTGGTCGACCACAAGTACGGCCGCGGCGAGATGGAGAAGAAGGAGTTCTCCTACAAGACGCTCATGGTGGCGAGCATGCACTTCATGGACGCCTACAACTATGACGTCGAGCGGGTGAAGCGCTGCGTCATCCACTACGCCGCGCCCGACGGCCAGCTTTATCCGTTCTGCGCCTACAACGCCGGCCCGACCTTCCGTCAGAAAATCGAGAAGAAGTACTCCGTTCCACTGGACCGCCAGCCGGAGCTGCTCAATCTCATCAACATCGCCTGAAACAGGCTGGTCGTGCCGGAGCTGGAAGAGGATCCAGGCTTCCGGAATACGCGGGATTAATCTCCAAACCAGCAGACCCCGATGGGGTACTTCTCCATCGCTGCCGCTAACGGTCGCCGTAGACTCTCAGTTCGCCCGGGCCGCGCTGCGAACAGAGCTTCATCAGGTACACTGGCGGGGTGAGGCGCATCCGCCAACGTGCTCCAAAACCGATGCTGGTAGCAGGGATCATGAGCGGCACGTCGCTTGACGGCATCGACGTGGCGCTGGTGGACATAGACGATAGCGGCTTCAAGGTCAAGGCCTTCTGGACGGCGCCATACCCGGCGAGGCTGAGGGAGGCGCTGATCGAGGCGTCGAGCGCGGCTGAGATTGCGCGGCTCCACTTCCTGTTGGGTGAGCTGTACGCCAGGGCCGTCATGAAGGGCAAGCTGCGGCCGGACCTTGTCGCTTGCCACGGCCAGACCATCCATCACGAAGGCCGGCCGGTCCCATACCTGGGGCACAGGGTTGCAAGCACACTGCAAATCGGCGAGGCCTCCATCATCGCAGAGCGCCTCGGCGCGCCGGTGGTTTCCGATTTTCGCCCCCGCGACATTGCCGCCGGCGGACGAGGCGCCCCGCTGGTCCCGTTTGTGGACTACCTGCTGTTCCGGCACAAGCGGCGCGGCCGCGTGGCGCTGAACATCGGCGGCATCGCCAACGTCACCGTCATCCCGGCGGGCTGCGCGCCGGGGCAGGTCGTCGCCTTCGATACCGGGCCGGGCAACATGGTCATAGATGCGCTCGCGGCAAAGCACACGCAGGGCAAGGCGCGCTACGACAAGGGCGGCCGGCTGGCGGCCAAGGGCCGGGTTGACAAGCAACTGCTCGGGGAGCTGCTTTCCGATCCGTACTACCGCCGCCGCCCTCCCAAGACCGCGGGCAGGGAAGAGTACGGGCGCGAGTTCGTGGCCAGGCTCCTGGCCACCGGGCTGCCTCTCTCCGACCTGATCGCCACCGCCACCGCCCTGACCGCCGCCTCGGTGGCCATGGCCGTCCGCCGGTTCGCGCCGATGCGGGTGGACGAACTCATCGTCTCGGGCGGAGGCGCGCGGAATCCCCGGATCATGCAGCACCTGGCGGCGCTGCTGCCGGAAGCGGCCATCGCCACGTCCTCGGACTTCGGGATCGATTCCGACGCCAAGGAGGCCATCGCCTTCGCTCTGCTCGGCTACGAGACCTGGCGCGGCCGCCCGTCCAACCTGCCCTCGGCCACCGGCGCCCGCCATCCCGTGATCCTGGGGAAGATCACCCGCTAGGGCCGGCCTTCTTCCGCAGCTTCAGCCAGGCTGGGAACAGCGCCGGGTTCTCAAGCCACAGCAGCATCCACGCGGCCATCTCTTCTTTGATCTTCCTTGCCTCGCCGGAGGTTGCGGAGCGGCGGGCAGCCAGCCGCGCGTGGTCTTTGCCGGTCAGCACAGCCCTACGGCAGGAGGCGGCGCGCTGCTCGTCGCCGGCCTCGACCGCTTCCTGGCACGCCCGGGCCAGCGCCGCGAGCGTCCTCTCCAGTTCCTCGAATGAGGTCTGGCGGACGCCCTCCACCACGGGGTCAAGCTTCACGCCGCTTGCCCGCAGCAACTTGCGCAGGTAGGATTCCGAGATGGGCGCGAGCCGCTCCCTGAGCTGGTGGAACTCGGCCTCAGCGAGCGGCGCCGGCGGCCGAGCCTCGAGATACTGCGCCAGAATCGCCCGCTTGGGCGGCCTTCCTGATTTCACGGCGGTATTTGACGACGGCGCGTTGGTGCGCCTCCAGTTTCTCCGAGAAAGTATGCGCCCCGCTCCCATCGGGGCGGGCTACGAAGTAGAAGTACCTGGTCTCGGCCGGTTCCAGGGCGGCCCTGAGGGCCTCTATGCCGGGGTTGGCGATGGGCCCGGGAGGCAGGCCGGCATGCTGATAGGTGTTGTATGGATGCTTGCTGTCAAGGTCGGAGCGGTAGATTGCTCCACGCCAGCGGTCCTCTAGTTGCGCGGCGTAGACGGCGGTGGGGTCGCAATCCAGGGGCATACCGGCTTTCAGACGGTTGTGGAACACCGATGCGATCAACCGGCGCTCGGCGGCCTGCGCCGTTTCCTTTTCAATCAGCGAGGCGAGCGTCGCGGTGGCTAGCGGAGCCGCCGCGGTCTGTAGTTCCGCCCAGGCTTGCCGGAACCGCCCGGTCATCTGGAGACAGAGGTCGGCGGCGGTGGCGTGCTTCGTGATCCGGTAGGTGTCGGGGAAGAGAAACCCCTCCAGGCTGGGGGCCTCCGGGGCGAGGTCCCTGATGAGCGAAGGATCGCGCGCCGCCGCGAGAAACCTCGCTCCGCCGATCACTCCCAACCGGTCAAGCGAGGCCGCGATGTCGAACATGTTGTTCCCTTCCGGCACGGTGAGCTGGTGGAAGAACACGTCACCCCGCGCCAGCCTGTCGAACACGGTCCAGGGGGTGGCCGGCCGGAGGAACAGGTACTCCCCGGCCTGGAGCCTGGCGTGGGGCTTCACGGCGCGCGCCGCCAGGAACTGCCAGCGGTAGCGGATCACCCCGGCATCGGACAGGATGCGCGACATCGCCACGCTGCTGGTGCCGCGGGGAATATCGACATGGGCCTCTCCGCTGAAACCCTGGTAGGGCGTAGACAGGAGCCAGGCCGCGCCGCCGATCACCACCGTAAGGAGCACCGCCAGCAGGCGAATAACCTTCATCCGGCCCCGACCCCCGGCCCGCCGGACGCCTCGATGGAGTCGAGATAGCTCTGGAGCAGAACCACGGCCGCCAGGCGGTCCACGGCCGCGCTCCGCCGCTGCTGGCTTATGCCGCTTTGTCGCAGCACGCGCTCGGCCTCCACCGTTGTGAGCCGCTCGTCCCACATCCGGACCGGCAGACCGGTGCGGTCGCGCAGTTTGCCGGCGAACTCGCGAGCCCAGGCGGATTGCGCGCCCTCCTCGCCGTCCAGTCGCATCGGGTTTCCGATGAGGATCAGTGTGACGCCGCGTTCGGCCGCCAGCAGCGAGAGCTTCGCCAGGTCCGCCCGGATGCCTTTTCGCTCCAGAGTCTCAAGACCCTGCGCCGTCAGGCCGAGCTCGTCGCTGAGTGCGAGCCCGATGCGGCGCCTGCCGAGGTCCAGCGCCATGATTCTCCCTGTTGTGCGGCAGCTCAAGCTATTTCGCTCTCATTATCCCGCATCGCAAGCGGTGGCATTGTCCGCAATCCGTCCGCAAGGAGTTGAGCCGGAGCAGTCGGAGGCCGGCGGTGTGGGGTTGCGGGCGGAGTATCGGGTTTGGAAGGGCTTCACCCTATGGGTGCAGAACTGCTC
>JBBITL010000132.1:3163-7962 GCA_037440765.1 Solibacteraceae bacterium | reverse complement strand
CTTCTTCAGCAGCCTGCTAGGCCTCCTGCCGAAAGCTCGTCCGCTCCAGCTTCCGGTAAAGGGTTTTCCGCTCGATGCCCAGAATCCTGGCCGCCCGGCTCTTGTTCCCGCCCGTCGCGGCAAGTACTTTCCGTATCTGATCGGACTCCGCCTCGGCCAGGGTTTCGCCGGCGTGTTCGTGCGGCTCGGTGGCGCGGATGGCGCCCCGCGCCACCGCCTCATCGATGCGGCCCTCAGGGGCCAGGATGGAGAGCCTCTCCATCATGTGCTGCAACTGGCGCACGTTCCCCGGCCAGGTGCAGTCCTGCAATACCCTCAGTCCGGATTCAGCGAGGCGCGTGGAGCGGCCGTAGCGTTGGTTGTACTTCTTCAGGTAATAGTGGGCCAGCAGGGGCACGTCACCCGTCCGCTCGCGCAGGGGCGGGACCACGAGCCGCACCACGTTGACGCGGAACCACAGGTCCTCGCGGAATTGAGCCTCTTCCACCATCTTCTGGAGGTTGCGGTTGGTGGCTGCGATCACGCGCACGTCAACCGGTTTGGAGCGCGCCGAGCCCACCGGCCGGATTTCACGCTCCTGAAGAAAGCGGAGCAGCTTGAGCTGGAAGCTAAGCTCGATGTCTCCGACTTCATCCAGGAACACGGTGCCGCGGTTGGCGGCCTCGAATATTCCCATGCGGTCGCGGTCGGCGCCGGTATAGGCGCCGCGCAAGGCTCCGAACAGCTCGCTTTCGAGCAATGATGGCGCGATCGAGGCGCAGTCCACCGGAAGGAATGGGTGGGAAGCGCGGGGGCTGTTGCGATGGATCATGCGGGCGATCAGTTCCTTGCCGGTGCCCGTCTCGCCCTCGATCAGGACCGTGGCATCGGTGGGCGCCACCCGTGAGAGGACCTTGTAGACCTCCACCATCTGGGACGAGCTGCCGATCATCTCGGACTCGGGCAGGTCCTCGATGTCGGTCTCGTCATCCGCGGGCCTTCCGGCCAGACTCTCCTCGGCCTTCTTGATCACGGCCAGAAGGGTGTCCAGCTCGAAGGGCTTGGCGATGTAGTCGAACGCTCCGCCGCGCGTGGCCGCCATGACCGTCTCCATGGTTCCCCGCGCGGTCATCAGGATGACGCGGCACTCCGGGTCGCGGGCGCGGGCGGCCTCCAGAACATCCAGTCCCGTCCGCTCGTCCAGGTAGATGTCCGACAACACTATGGGATACCCCTCCTGCTGGAGACGCCGGAGGGCTTCGCTGGTCGAGGCCACCGCCTCGACCCGGTACCCTTCCAGCTCAAGGAAGGTGGAGATGGTGGTTCTCACCCCTCCGTCGTCTTCTACCACCAGCAGGCGTTGCATGCGATCAGTTCTCTGTCCCGCCGGCTCCGTCCGGCGCCGGCAATACCAGGGTAAAGCATGATCCCTTCCCCGGCGAGCTTTCGACCTCGATTCTACCTCCGTGATGGGTGACAATCTGCTCCACGATCGAGAGGCCGATGCCGGAGCCGGCTTCGCCCGAGGCGATCGCCTTCCTGGTGCGGTAGAACCTGCGGAAGATGCTCTCCAGTTCTTTCCTGTCCATCCCGATGCCCTGGTCCCGGACCGAGAGCAGGAAGCTCGGCTCGCGCCGGATGCCCTCCACCGTCACCCGCGTGCCGGACGGCGAGTACTTGATGGCGTTGGTCAGGATGTTGTATACGGCGTACTCCAGCAGTTCCCGGTCGCCTGCCAGGGTGGCGTCATCCACGGGCAGCAGTTCCAGCCTGATCTGCTTCCGTTCGGCCAGTGGCCGCGCCCGCTCCAGGCAGGTTCGCACGACCTCCGACGGCATTACAGGCTCGCGTCTCAACTCCATCTGCCCGGCCGAGAGCCTCTCCACGCTCAGGAACGTTTCTATCATGCGCGCCAGGCGGCGCGATTCGGAGTGGATCAGGTCCGCCATCTGCTTGCGCTTGTCGTCGGTGAGGTTGTAGCGGGTCATCAGTTCGCTGGAGCCTTGGATGGCCGTCAGCGGCGTGCGCATTTCGTGCGTGACGAACTGCACCGCCTGCTGGTAGCGGGTCTTGTCCGCCTCTGCCCGCCTGAGTCGCCGCCTGGCGGAGAAGTGCTGGCTGCTGGCCGCGGCGGCCACCGACAGCCACGCGGCCGACACGGGAGCAAGGGCGGGGAACACAACATCGCGAGCGAACATGAGAAACGGAAGCGCCATGGCCCCAGCCAGCAGAAGGAAAGCCATCGAATAGGCCGCCCAGCCGGAGAACAGGCCGAATATGAGGCCGGCCAGGACCACCACGGCGGCGCAGGCCAGAGCCACGTCCGTGTCCCGGGCGTGGCGCACGAAGCGGCGCCCGGCCAGGGTCTCGAAGGCGTTGGCATGGATCTCAACTCCGGGCATGGGACGCTCCGCGCTGTAGGGCGTCATCAGCCGGTCCCGAGCGGCGGACTGCGCGGTGACGCCGATCAGAACGACCTTGTCCCTCAGCACCTGGCCGGCGCGCGCGTCCTGGATCAACTGGAGCACGGAAACCCGCGGTATGTCCGTCGTTCCGTCACTGGCGGCCGGGAGCCGGCGCACGTAGACGGCCCGGGCGTCGGCCCTCCGGGCCGGGATCAGGAGGCCGCCCACCTGGAGGTCCTCCGGGGATTCTATGATTGCGGCGGACGCGCGGCTCAGCCGGTAGGCCTCCAGCGCCATGGCCCAGCGGCGCTCCTGCCCGGCGACCTTCTCCATGGGGACCTGCCGGTTCACGCCGTCGAGCTGGTCCTGGGCCGCATGCACGTGGCCCACGGCCGCGGCATACTTTCTGAAGCGCGGGAGCGGGTCCTGCCAGGACTCCCCGCGCGGCATCATTTCGGCCGCCAGCACGAGGTTCGCGGTGCGGCTCATGGCGGCCTCCAGGCGGGCGTCTTCGGTGTCATCTCCCGAGTCGGCCAGGGTTAAATCGACCGCCACTACTTTGGGAGAGAGCGGCGCCAGCCGCTCCAGGGCCTCGGCCAGCATCTGGCGCAGGGCGCGCACTCCACCCAGGCGCTGGAACGATTCCTCGTCAATCGCCAGAATCACGGATTCCGGGCTCCACGGCGCCGGCCTCTGGAGGCGGAACATCCAGTCGTACACGTCGTTGTCGATCTGCCTGCCCAGCGGGGTGTAGCCAGCCAGCATGGCCGCCAGGAACGACAGGACGAGCAAGCCCGCGTATCTGGTCATCCGCACCCCGGGCCGCCGCATTCTGGGCCTACCTGGAAAGCGCCTTCTCGATGGCGGCCGGGTCCTTGGGGAGCGCGTGGCTCAACACCTCGGCGCCCTTCTCCGTCACCAGCACCATGTCCTCGATCCGTATGCCGATCCCTTCGTCCTCGATGTATATGCCCGGCTCGATGGTGATAACATTGCCGGGCTGCAGAGGGCCGGAGGTGGCAAGGGAACCGGCGTCATGCACCTCCAGCCCTACGTGGTGGCCGACCAGGTGGTTGAGATACCTGCCGAGCGGCCTGCCCTTTGAGTCTGTGCCGTGGGCGTCGAGGTAATCCCGCGCGACGCGCGTGAGGCTGCCGGGGGCGTCCGGTTCGAACCAGGCGCCTGGTTTCACCGCCTGGATCACGGCCCGCTGCGCGCCCAGCACTGCCTCGTATAGCTCGCGCTGGCGGGCGGTGAACCGGCCGCTCACCGGCAGCGTGCGGGTGAGGTCCGCGGCGTAGCCTGAACACTCCGGGCCGGCGTCAATCAGCACCAGGTCTCCGGCCGCCATCCGCCGCCGGTTGGAGGAATAGTGAAGCACGGTGCCGTTGGGCCCGGAAGCGACAATAGGCGCGTAGGCGCTCCGCTCGCAGCCGCTGCCCATGTAGGAGCCCACGACCACGGCTGCAACCTGGTATTCAAACAGGCCCGGTTTCAGGCGCCTCCAGGCCGCGCGGTGCGCCTCGGCGCCGGCCTCCAGACTCCTGCGGATCAATTCCACTTCGCGCGAAGACTTTCTGAGGCGCAGCCTTCCGATGGCTGCCGACGCGTCAGCCACCTCCACCGGTGAAAGGCGGGACTTCAGCCGTTCGCCGGCCGCGCTTCCGGTCAGCGTATATACTCTGGGGTTCGCCCTCAGCGCCTGCGACAGGCTGTCCTCGAACGCGTCCGTCTGAAAGACCAGATTGAAACCGGTCCGGGCGCCGATGCCCTGGTCCATTGCCGAGGCCCTGCGGCCGTGGTACTTCTCGCGATTCGGCTCGCGCGGCGGCAGGAAGAGCGCTTCCCCGTCCGGCGGAGTCAGCATGAGGATGGCGCCGGGCTCGCGCCAGCCGGTCAGGTAGAGGAAGTTCGCTTCCTGGGCGAAGCCCGAACGCAGTTCCCCGGCCTCAGTGCTGGTCGCGCCGAACAGCACCGTGACACCGCCCGGGAGCGAGGCTCGCAGCGCCGCTCGCCGCGCCTGGTACTCCTCCGGCGGGATTCCGTCCGCCGCCAGCAGCCCCGCCGCCAGCGCCACCGTCACGAATGCGAACCTCCCCCGCGGCATCAGTTCGAGTATATCGGAACACTGCCGTGGAAACGGATGATGTATACTTGCGAGCATACGGGATGTCTTGATTCAAACCCGGACTACATTGTGAAACTTCAACGTGCGTGCTGCGCGCGCCCGATCAGGAAGGAAGGACAAATCAGTATGCGATCTGTGAAGTACGGTCTGTTGGTTTTGCTTTTGGCTCTGAGCATCACGCTGCTGTTCTCGCAGCAGAAGCCACTGCGCGAGCCCGACGTGGTGTTTGTGCCCACGCCGCAGGAAGTGGTCGACGAAATGCTGAAGCTCGCCAAGGTCGGACCGGG
>JBBITL010000132.1:0-3153 GCA_037440765.1 Solibacteraceae bacterium | reverse complement strand
TGCTTTACGACCTGGGATGCGGCGACGGCCGCACGGTCATCAGCGCGGCTAAGCGCGGCGCCCGCGCGACAGGCATCGACATCAACCCCGTGCGCATCAAGGAGTCGCAGGAGAGCGCCGCTAAGCAGGGCATGACGGGGAAGGTGACCTTCAGGCTCGAGGATCTGTTCGAGGCCGACTTCAGCGATGCCACCGTCGTTACTCTCTACCTGCTCCCCTCCCTCAACGTGAAGCTGCGGCCGCGGTTGCTGAAGTTGAAACCGGGCACGCGGATCGTGTCGCACGATTTCGACATGGGCGACTGGAAGCCGGAGCACACCGTCGAGACGAACGGCCACACGGTTTACATGTGGACGGTTCCGGCCAAGCCGCCGGTGTTCTCCGACAACTAGCGCGGCTTCAGCAGGGCCACAGGGCGGGCTCCGGGCTCGGGCGCCCGCCCGCCCCGTTTTCGTATTACCATAGCTGCATTACCGCCGGGGCGCTGCGCCGGGCGACGGCATGGATCTCCATAAGGCAATCCGAGAGCTATATGCGGAGAAGAAGCGCCTGGAGGAGGCCATCGCTTCCCTGGAGGAGCTGGTAACGACAAAGTCCGGCGCCGCCGCGCTGAAGTTGGAGGGCCTTCAGAGGAGAAACCGCCGGGGCCGGAAGAGCATGCCTCCGGAAGAGCGGCGCGAGGTTTCCGAGCGGATGAAGAAGTACTGGGAGCAGCGGCGGTCACGCCAGGCCAAGGGCTCGGGAAAAGGCCGGTGTCCCGAGTCGGAAGTTCGCTGAACAAATGCGCCCGCTGGCGCGCGCGGTTCCGTGTTTTCTAGGTGTTGCACAGAACCGCGACCGCGAGGGGGCGGGCTGGCAGGCCCACGGACTTCTGACTCGGGACACCAGGGCGCGGCTCAGGGGCGCTTGAAGTACCACAGCCAGAAATACTGCTCACCGGCGCCGTGGCGATAGCGCGGCTCGAAGCCGCAGCGCAGCGCCATGTCCACCGCCATCTGCTCGGTGATGGCGACTCCCAGCCAGGTGTCGTCGGGCCGCGTCCTTACGCCGGGGCATCCCTGCACCTGGAACTTGAACAGGGCGCCGGGGCGGAGCAGCCGGTGCACCTCTCTGAGGTAGCTCTCTATGACCTCCAGGCTGGGTATGTGCTGGAAGACGATGCTGGAGAAAGCGAAGTCGAAGGGAAGCTCCGGCACTACGCGCAGGTCCATGCCGTTGTTCTTGTAGACGTGGGCATTGGGGCGGTCTGCCAGCGCGCTGCGGGCCAACTCCACCATTTCGCCGCTCACGTCCACTGAGTGGACCTCGCCGAACAGCCCTGCCAGCGCCCTGGTGACCCTGCCGGCGCCGCATCCGATCTCCAGGACCCTCATCTCGCCGGGACTCCTGCCCTGGCAGATGTTGATCATGTCGGTAAGGATCTCTTCGGCGACCGTGGTTTCTCCGGAGCGGAAGAACTCCTCCTCGGTCCAGTCCTCGCGTCCGGTGGCGACGTAAAAGCGCGCGTTTTCGCGGGCGCGCCGGTCCCAGTCGGATTCCATCTTCGCGAGCAGCCGGTCGACTCTTGATGGAGCCATCTCGCGCTATTGTAACCTGATCGGCCGGACCGGGCGGTTGCGCGCCGTTCACTGCCTGGTTTCGAGCGGGCGCGCTGATTCGTCGAAGAACTGTTTTTGCAGCCGCGGGGCGGCCTCGTCCGACTTGATAGCTTTGATCGCGGCGGCCAGCCTGGCGGCGCCGAGCTTGTTCAGCGCCTCGCCGCGCTCGGCGGTGGCGCCCGAGGAGTCGCCCTGGTAGTGATGCGGGTAGCTGGCGTACCAGCCGATGGCGGTGCTTACGCCCGGCGGCAGTTCAAGGCGCTTCTGGTCCGCGCCCGACTGTCTGCCGGAGCGCTCCGGATAAGCCGACCCCGGCGTAGACGCCATCACTACCGCTATTTCGGACTCTCCCCCGTGCCCGTCAACGCCGGGCCTGGAAGGCTTTGCCGCGGCCGGGACCGGCTGGGCAGCGCCGCCCTGGCCCGTGTACAGGTAGACGACGTGGTCCTTCGGCGACGCCAGCGTGGTCTGGATGAAGTACTGGAACAGCGCGGTGTTTCCCCCGTGCCCGTTCACAAGGACCACTTTCTTGCAGCCGTTGCGGGCCATCTCCGAGACGCTTTCCTCCAGCATGTCCATCTGGAGCCTGGCGCTGTAGGCGATCGTTCCGGGCTGGTGCTTGGCCTCGAAGATCTGACCCACGTAATAATGCGGGAACACCACCGCGTACTCCTGCGCCGCGGCGGTGAGCGCGGAGTATCGAACGTTCAGCATGTCCACTCCGAGCGGGCCCGCCGGGCCGTGCTTTTCGATGACGCCGGCCGGCAGCAGGCATACACCCCTGGCCTGGCTGATCGCCTTGACGAAGTCCTCCGCCGTCAACTCCTCCCACTTCGGGGTGAGGCTCTGTGCGGAGCACACTGCGCTCAGCAACGCCGCCCCCAAGCCAGCCAGCCACGTCTTGCGCTTCACAGCATATTCCTCCTGAATATATAGATCGCCTGAACAGATGCTCCGGCCTAACCAGTCTATTGCAACATCCCCGGCGTGCGGCCGCCCGGGCCGCCGCAACCGCAAGCGCCCGCCGCGCTACGGCCGGGTCAGGAAGGCTTCAAAGAACGCCTGTCTGGCTGCGCTTCCGGCAACCGGGACGGCCTCGTTCCTGTCACCCAACTGCATGATCACGGCCTTGTCGCTTTGCGCCGGCCACACCGGCAGTCCTTTGCCGTTCGGGTCGCCATGGGCGGCGAAGTTGGCCCAATATGAGGACATCATGCCGGCGATCTTGCGGTCCGCATCGGTGAACGGGCGCTGGGACGCGTAAAGCGTGTTCATGACGTAGGGAACTTCGCCGGTGTGGAAGGCCCCATAGCGGGCGGAATCGGGTCCGGGCAAAGCGTGGTCGAACAGGTACAGGAAGACCCTGGTCCTGGAGGTCTTGGAGCGTTGCCTGGCCCATAGATACATGGAGACAAGCGATTGATCCCGGCTGGCCTGCGCCTGCGCGGCGGCGGCCTCCTGGTCGCTGGCGGCGGGGTAGAGCGCCAGGAATGCGTCCGCGTCGGCTCCATAGCGCTGCCGCGCCTGGTTGCGGAAGCTCTCCAGGGTCACCGCG
>JBBITL010000131.1:0-8245 GCA_037440765.1 Solibacteraceae bacterium | reverse complement strand
CTTCCGCAAGCCTTGAAGGATACAGAACAGCCTTGAAAATCTTCCAGTTGCCCGAGGAAGCTAATGTGTTTCTTTATATGGCGAAACTCGCCGGCCATGTGCAGGTGACGACCGACCCGCCCGGCGCCGCCATTCTGGTCAACGGCCAGCGCCGGGCCGAGACCACGCCCGCCACCTTCGAGTTGCCAGCCGGGAAGCACGTGGTGGCTGTGGTCCGTGAGGGTTACCTGCGCGACCAGCAGGAGATCGAACTTCAAGACAGCGCCTTCATGCGGCTGAGCTTCATGCTGGGCAAGTAGGAAGGCAAACGGCAATAGTAGCTGGAACCTGGGCCCTCAGTAGGCCAGCAGGCGCTGGCATTCGCGGACAAGGTCGTCCACCTGGGGCAGGATGACGTCCTCCAGTTCAGGGTTGTAGGCCACCCAGGTGTCCTTGGCCGCGACGCGTCCCACCGGGGCGTCCAGGCAGTCGAACAGATCGCCGGCGATGCGCGCGGCGATCTCGGCGCCGTAGCCCCAGCTCAGGCAATCCTCGTGCGCCACCAGCACGCGGCCGGTCTTGCGCAGCGAGGACCGTATCGCGTCCCAGTCGTAGGGAGCCAGGCTGCGCAGGTCCAGCACCTCGATGCTCCACTGCGGGTTGTGCTTCTCGATCTGTAAGGCGGCCAGCAGCGCCTTCTGAACCAGCGCTCCGTAGGTGACTACTGTAAGACTGCTGCCGGACTTCGCCAGCCGCGCCCGGCCGAACGGAACCAGGTACTCGGCGCCGGGATGGGGCGCGCGGTTGTAGGGCTCGCGGTAGAGGTGTTTGTGCTCCAAAAACAACACCGGGTCGTCGCAGCGGATGGCCGTCCGCAAGAGGCCGCAGGCATCCAGAGCGTTGGAGGGCATTACCACCCGCAGTCCGGGGATGTGGGTGAACTCGACCTCCCCGCACTGGCTGTGGTAGATGGCGCCGCCGGTCAGATAGCCTCCGATGGCCACGCGGATCACCACAGGACAGGAGAAAGCGTTGTTGGAGCGCCAGCGGACAGTGGCCAGCTCGTCGCGGATCTGCATCATGGCCGGCCAGATGTAATCGAAGAACTGGATCTCGGCCACCGGTTTCAGGCCGCGTATGGCCATTCCGATGGCGCGGCCGATGATGGCCGCCTCGGCCAACGGCGTGTCGAAGCAGCGCGGCGTGCCAAACTCGGTCTGGAGACCTGCCGTGGCCTTGAACACCCCGCCCTTGCCCTTCACTTCTCCGAGGTTCTCCTCCCGGCCGCAGTCCGCCACGTCCTCGCCAAACACGATGACCCTGGAGTCGCGGCGCATCTCCTCGGCCAGCGTCAGGTTGATGGCGTCCACCATGGTGCGCGGAGCGCCGCGGAAGTCGGGCTCGGTTGAGAAGCTCTCCGCAGCCGGATCCACCTGCCCGGAGTAGAGGTGACGAAAAACCGAATCGGCGGCGGGCGCTGCGGCTTTCAGCGCCGTGTCGGTGGCCCGCTGAACCTCCTGCTCCACCTCGTGGCCGATCCGCTGGAGCGTTACGGGCTCGGCAATGCCCTCCGACAGCAGCCACCGCGGGAACGTGACCAGCGGGTCGCGGGCGGCTTCTTGAGCGCGCTCCGCCTCGGTCCGGTACAGGCGCTCGTCGTCCGACAGAGAATGCGAGTAGGGCCGGATTACGTGGGCGTGGACCAGGGCCGGCCCCTTCCCCGCCCTCGCCCAGGCGGCCGCCTCTGACATGGCGCCGAGAGATGCCAGGTAGTCCGTGCCGTCCACCTCCAGGCGCAGCAGGCCCGGGAAGCCCTCCAGCAGGCGCGATATGCTGCCGCCGGCGGTCTGCTTCTCAATCGGGACCGAGATGGCGTAACGGTTGTCCTCAATCAGAAAAATGAGCGGCAAGCGTTCCAGGCAGGCCGCGTTCATTGCCTCCCAGAATTCCCCTTCGCTGGCAGCGCCGTCTCCGGAGCAGACCAGAGTCACCTCGTCGGAGCCGGGGCTCAGGTAGCGGGCGGCGTGAGCGCAGCCAACGGCCTGGAGGAACTGCGTTCCCGTCGGGGAGGAGCAGGTCACGATGTTCAGCTCGCGTGAGCCCCAGTGCGACGGCATCTGGCGCCCTCCGCTGCACGGGTCGTCGGCCGCGCCGACCGCGGCCAGCATCATGTCGAGAGCGCTCATGCCCAGTGCCAGGCACAGCGCGCGGTCGCGGTAATAAAGGTAGAACCAGTCGCGTCCGGGGCGCAAGACGGATCCCGCGGCCACGCCGACAGCCTCGTGCCCCGCTCCGCTGATCTGGAAGAAGATCCGGTTCTGCCGCTTCAGGAGGATTTCCCGGTCGTCCAGCCGCCTCGACAACAGCATCAGCCGGAACGCCTTCAGCAGCGCCTGGGCCTCAGGCGCTCCCTCACGGCTGCCGGCAGCGGCGACAGCCTCGACCTCGCTAAGTCGCTTGGGCATGGCAGGGCCCCACAGCTCAAGTGTAATCCGGCAGCAGCCCGGCCGGCAGCGCGCCGGACAGCGCAAACACCTGAGTACATTCGTTCTAAGGCCCGGCGGTACAAACCCTGGCCGGCACAGTACAACACCGTATGCCGCTCTATTGGCCGAGGCTTGCCACTAGGGGATGCTACTGAGTATGAGACAGATATGGAAGGCGGCCCGGCTCTCGGTCATGCCGGCGTTGCTGGCAACGGCGGCGCTCGCGGAGGCCCCTCTGGGGCAGCTCAGGGAGGAGGCGCCCCTGCAACCGGGCGAGAGGGTGGAATGGAAGAGCCTCGCGGCTTCCCTGGCAGTTCACGGCGCGGCCTCGGGCTTCGACGCCTGGACGAGCTGGCAGCGCCCGGAGCGCAACCGCCTGCTGGCCGATGGCGGCCGCTTCACGGCGACCAGCGCCGGGCGCAAGGCCGGCATGTTCGCGGGGCTGGCGGTGGCGGAGGTTCTGGTGGTGAAGAAGTGGGGCGGCAGGCATCCCTGGATAGCGCGCGCCTTTCGTCTGGCCAACTACACCTCGGCCGGGATGCTGGCTGCCGGCGGAGCGCACAACCTGGCCCGCCGGTAGTTGCCGCCGGCAGTCGCAAGACTCTTGTACCGGCACACGGAAGAAGGTATGCTCATACATGCAGATCGGGAGGCTCACATGTTCCGGCCGCTTTCAGGTTTCAAGGCGAGATATCACGGACTGACCCTGCTGGTGGTCTCTGAGTTTGACGAATGGAGGACCATCGTCCATTCCCCGGAAGTGATACTGCAAGGGACGCGGCAGTTTACCGCCGTCAAGGCCAAGGACCACGCGGCGGTGATGGCTAAGTGTTACCTGGCCGAAGTCAAACAGGAATCGCCCGGCGAAGGCGAGGCGCCTGAGTGGGAGCCGACCGGATCGCAGGACTGGCTGGTGTGGAAGGCGTGACGACGCCGGTACAGCTCTGGCGCCGCTGATGGACGAGAGAAAGCTCTTTACCGAGTCGACGACAAGCAAGCCCGCCGCCTTGCAGTGCCCTTTCTGCCGTTCCACCAATACTCACCAGCTCCGCTGGCTGGTCCGCACGAAGAAGAACGCGATCCCGCAGGGCGCTGATGAGCGGGACCGGTTGCTGTTCAAGAAGGCCCAGAGCTACATGGTGCTGCTGGACGACAAGACCGTGTGCCCCAATCCGCGCTGCCGCAAGCGGTTTGACGTATCCGGGATCAAGACCACGGCTTTCCTGACGGCCGACCAGGCAGGCGGCAGGTAGGAGGCGGCATGCAGCGCCACGCTCTGCTTGCGCCGGTCCGGCACCTCAACTCGGAAGCCCGGTGAGCCGCTACTTCCTTGGCGTTGATGGTGGCCAGTCCAGCACGACCGCCATCATAGGAGACGACACCGGGAAGGTGCTTGGCACGGGAGTCGCCGGCCCGTGCAACCATGTCCGCTCCGGCGACGGGCGGGAGAAGTTCGTCGGCGCCCTCACGGGCTGCATTGAGGCGGCCTGCCTGAAGGCGGGCCTGGACCGGGCCGCGCTGCGGTTCGAGTCGGCCTGTCTGGGGTTCAGCGGCGGCCCCGACGACAAACGGGAACTCGTCGCCGAGATAGTGGTGGCAGCCAAACTGTTGGTCACCACCGACGCCTGGATCGCGCTCTCCGGGGCCACCGCGGGCGCGCCCGGCATCATCACCATGGCCGGAACGGGCTCCATCTCTTTTGGACGCAACGCCCTGGGCGCCACGGCGCGCGCCGGCGGATGGGGCTACATCTTCGGCGACGAGGGAGGGGCGTTTGACATCGTGCGGCAGGCGACGCGCGCCGTGCTGCGCGCCGAGGAGGGTTGGGGCCCGGCCACATGCCTGCACCGCAAGCTGCTGCACGCCACCGGCGCCCTCTCAGCAAACGAACTGATGCACTTGTTCTACACGGCGGACTACCCGCGTGACCGCGTGGCGTCCTTCGCCACGCTGGTGGACGAGGCTGTTCTGGAAGGGGACGCCGTGGCGCGGCAGATCGTGCACGGGGCGGCTCAGCAACTGGCCACCATTACGGCCGCGGTCCGCGAGCAGTTGTTCCACGGAGGCGACCCGGTGCGCGTGGCCTACGCCGGCGGCGCCTTCCGCAACACGCTGCTGGCCGAGCGGTTCCGCGCCCTGGTGGAGATGGACGTGGATTGCACGTGCGGCCCTCCGCTCCACAAGCCCGCCATGGGGGCGCTCATAGAAGCGCGGCGGGCGGCCGGGCTGTAGCCGGGCGGGTGCGCCGGAGGCGTGCTAACATCGTCTTTTCAAGAGGATTACATGCCGAAACTATCGATTCGCGATCTGGATCTCAAGGGTAAACGGCTCTTCATCAGGGTGGACTTCAATGTTCCTCTCGCTCCCGGCGGGAAGGAGATCACCAGCGACAAGAGGATCAAGGCCTCTCTGCCAACCATCTTGTACGCGCTGGAGCAGGGCGCCGGGCTGGTGCTGGCCAGCCATCTGGGCCGGCCCAAGGGCAAGCCGAATCCCGAGATGAGCCTGGCGCCTGCCGCCGTGCGGCTCGCGGAGCTGCTCGGAAAACCCGTGAAGATGGCGCCGGACTGCATCGGGCCTGAGGTCGAGGCCATGCTGCCCGCGCCGGGCGAGGTTCTGCTGCTTGAGAACCTGCGCTTCCACCCGCAGGAGGAGAAGAACGAAGCCGGTTTCTCCAGGCAGCTGGCGTCGTTGTGCGACCTATATGTGAACGACGCTTTCGGCAGCGCCCACCGCGCGCATGCCTCCACCGCGGGCATGATTCAGTTCGTCCCCAAGGCGGCCGCCGGGCTGCTGATGGACAAGGAACTGGAGTATCTGACCAGGGCCACAAAAAACCCGGAGCGGCCCTGCATCGCCATCCTGGGCGGCGCCAAGGTGTCCGACAAGATCGAGGTGATCCAGAACCTGTCCAGGTTCGTCGACAAGCTGCTGATCGGCGGCGCCATGGCGTACACCTTCCTGAAGGCGCAGGGGAAGCCCACGGGCAAGTCCCTGGTGGAGGACGACAAAGTAGGGCTGGCCGGCGAGCTGCTCTCCTCGGTGGGCGCAAAACTGATGCTGCCGGTGGACCACGTCGTCGCCGCGGAGCTGAAGGAGGGCGCCGCCTGCCAGGTGGTCGAGAGCATCCCGGAAGCCATGCTGGGTCTGGACATCGGCCCCGGCACGGTGGCGGCATACTCAACGGAGATCGCCACGGCCAGGACCATCATTTGGAACGGCCCGATGGGCGTGTTCGAGAAGCCGCCTTTCGACAAGGGCACCGTGGCCGTGGGCAAGGCCGTGGCCGCAAGCGGCGCTGTCTCGGTGGTCGGCGGCGGGGACTCGGAGAAGGCCGTGAAATCGGCTGGCGTGGCCGACAAGATCAGCCACATCTCGACCGGCGGAGGCGCGTCGCTCGAATTCCTCTCCGGCATTGATCTGCCGGGTGTCGCCGCCCTCACGGACAAGTAAGGGGGACTGTGGCGACGCTGGAAGAGGCGACGTTCGGGGGCGGCTGTTTCTGGTGCGTGGAGGCGGTGTTCGCCCGCCTGCGGGGCGTCGAGTCCACCGAGTCAGGCTACGCGGGCGGCTCGACCCCGTCCCCCACCTACGAGCAAGTGTGCTCGGACACCACGGGTCACGCCGAAGTGGTGCGCGTCCGGTTCGATCCGGAGGTCATCTCCTACCGCGACCTGCTGGAGGTCTTCTTCTCAGTCCACGACCCGACCTCGCTGAACCGGCAGGGCGAGGACGTGGGCACGCAGTACCGCTCGGTCATATTCTTCCACACTGCGGAGCAGGAGCGTGCGGCGCGTCTGATGATCCGGGAATTGACCGCGCGGAGCGCCTTCCGCTGGCCGGTCGTTACGCAGGTTGTCCCGGCCGGCGCTTTCTGCCGGGCCGAGGACTATCACCAACAGTATTTCCAGCGCAACGCTGGACACCCTTACTGCAAGACCGTGGTGGCCCCCAAGTACAAGAAGTTCTGTGACGATTTTGCCGGGCGGCTCAAGCCGGTCCAGGAACAGGAACAGACCTGATCCGAAGCATGGCCCCTGTTACCACTGCCCGGCCGGTTTCGTCTTGAAGTTTATGGGGCGCAAGCGGCGCGTGTTCCTGGCGGTAGCCGGTCTGGGGGCGGGTCTGTGCGTCCTGCTGGCGGCCCAGCAGCCGTTTCGCGTCTACTACGCCATGGAAGGAGCCGACACGGAAGCCCCCATCCCGCCCGACTACCAGGACAAGACGGAGTTTGTCCTGGGCCGCCTGATGTACCCCTCCCGGGGCGACCGCGGCGGTTCCTGGACCGGGGGCGGCAGCAACTGGACCGTCGACTATCCCAAAGGCGACCGTTTCTTCGCGCGGGCTCTGCGCCGGCTGACGCGCGTCGATGTCCGCAGCGTCGAGCAGCCGGTGAATCCGGACGACGGGGACGACATTTTTCACTGGCCGTACCTGCACGCGGCCATGGTCGGCCATTGGGACCTGACCGACGCCCAGGCGGCAAAGCTCCGTGAGTACCTGCTGCGCGGCGGGTTCATGGTCTGCGACAGCTTTTTCGGCACCCAGGAGTGGGCGGGCTTCGAAGCCGGCATGAAGCGGGTCTTCCCGGACCGCCCCATAGTGGATATCGAGGATGACCACCCCATCTTCCATGCCGTCTACAGCATCAACAGGAAGTACCAGGTCGGCAACTGGCGCAGCATGGTGCGGGACGGGCGCCCGTACCGGGCCGACGGCAGCGTCCCGGCCTGGCGCGGCATTCTGGACGACCGTGGCCGCGTCATGGTGGTGATGAACTTCAACAACGACCTGGCTGACTCCTGGCAGCACGCCGACAACCCGCGCTATCCGCAGGAGTACTCCGACCTGGGCCTGCGCCTGGGCGTGAACTACGTCGTCTACTCCATGACTCACTAACGCTGGATGCGCGCCGAGCCGCCCTTGGCGAAGGCGCGGACCTGGTCCACGGTCACCATGGTGGTGTCGCCCGGCGTGGTGGTCAGCAACGCGCCGTGCGCCCAGCCGAGTCTCACAGCCTCGGCCGGCTCTTCGCCGGTGAGCATGCCGTAGAACAGGCCGGAGGCGAATCCGTCGCCGCCGCCCACCCGGTCGTAGACGTCCAGTTCGGCGGTGGGCGCCGTGTAGGTCTGGCCGTCGATCCAGGCCACCGCACTCCAACTGTGGCGATTGGTCGAATGGACTTCGCGCAGAGTCGTGGCGACCGCTTTCACCTGCGGGAAGTCCCTAAGCACCCGGTCGATCATCCCGAAGAAGACGGCCGGGTCGAGCTTGGACTTTGTGGCGATCTGGGGCCCCGGGATGCCCAGGCCCATTTGCAGATCCTCCTCGTTGCCCACCAGCACGTCCACATGGGAGGCGATCTTGCGGAGCACTTCCACGGCGCGGTCAGCGCCCCCGAAGACCTTCCACAACTTGGCGCGGTAGTTGAGATCGAAAGAAACCACGGCGCCGGCCTGCCTGGCGGCCTGCATGCCCTCCAGGATTACCCCGGACGTGGTGGGAGAGAGCGAAGCGAAGATGCCGCCGCTGTGGAACCAGCGCACCCCGTTTGAGAATATCCCCTTCCAGTCAAAATCCCCCGGCTTGAGCTGCGCCGCCGCCTCGTTGGAACGATTGTAGAACACTACCGGGCCGCGCACCCCGTAGCCCTGGTCGCTGAGGACCGTGGCCATGTTGGGGCCGGTGACGCCGTTGTGTTCGAAGTACTTGTAGAAGGGCCTCACGCCCATGGCGCGGACCCGCTCTGCGAAGCAGGGCCAGCCGGTGGCAGCGCTCGG
>JBBITL010000130.1:3346-8335 GCA_037440765.1 Solibacteraceae bacterium | reverse complement strand
AACCGCGGCAACAGCGGCGTGGAACTGATGAGGCGCTACGAGATTCAGATCCTCGAATCCCACCAGAACCTGACCTACGCCGATGGCGGCGCTGGCTCCATCTATGGAGTATGGCCCCCAATGGTCAACCCGGCTCGGCCGCAGGGCGAGTGGAATGTCTACGACATTCATTTCCAGGCGCCGCGCTTCCAAGGCGAGGCGCTGGTCCAGCCCGCCTATGTGACTCTGTACTTCAACGGCGTGCTGGTGCAGGATCACAAGCCCTACCTGGGCGCCACGGTGTGGAGGCGTGTGGGCGTTTACAGGGCGCACGCGGCCGAGGAACCGCTGGGCCTGCAAGACCACAACCAGCCTGTACGGTTCAGGAACATCTGGATACGGCGTCTTGGACGGCCCGCCGACAACTAGGAGCGCCACTGCCCGCGGATGGATTACAGCCAGGATCCTCGCATCGTCCTGACGCTCGACGCCGGAGCGACTAACCTCAAGTTCTCGGCCATACGGGGCAACCGGCTGCTGGCCGGCCCCGTCTCGCGGCCGACGCATGCCGACAATCTCGACCGGTCGCTCGCGGCCATCATCGGCGGCTTTCGCGATGTCCAGAGGCTGCTGCCGGAGCCGCCCGTGGCGATCAGCTTCGCGTTTCCGGGGCCGGCCGACTACCCGTCCGGCATCATCACCCACGTTGGAGGCAACCTCCCGGCATATGAGGCCGACGTTCCGCTGGGCCCCATCCTGGAGGACGAATTCAAGCTCCCCGTCTTCATCAACAACGACGGCGACCTGTTCGTCTACGGCGAAGCCATCGCGGGACTGCTGCCCCAGGTCAACGCGATGCTCGAGCAGGCGGGCAGCCCCAAGCGATACAGGAACCTGTTCGGGCTGACTCTGGGGACCGGACTCGGAGGGGGCATCGTGCACAACGGGGAGCTGCTGCTCGGGGATAACTCCAATGCCGGCGAGGTGTGGCTCCTGCGGAACAAGCTGGAACCGGAGCTCAACGCGGAGGAAGGCGCCTGCATCCGTGGAGTGCGCCGCGTCTACGCCCGCCAGGCCGGTATCAGATTCGAGGAGACGCCGGAGCCGAAGGACATTTTCGAGATAGGGATGGGCAGGCGCGAAGGCTGCCGCCCGGCCGCTGTGGAAGCTTTCCGGCATCTGGGCGAAGTGGCGGGCGATGTGCTCGCGCAGTCGCTGACGCTGGTGGACGGGCTGGCCGTGATTGGCGGCGGCATCTCGGCCGCCCATCCGTTGTTTCTGCCCGCGCTGGTCGAGGCGGCGAACGCCAGATTTGAAGGGGGCGGCGGGTATCGCCGCCTGGTGCAGCAGGTTTTCAACCTCGAGGACCCCGGCCAGCTCAGGGTGTTCCTGGCCGGCGAGCGCCGCGAGGTCACGGTGCCGGGTTCGGGCCGGCGGATCGCGTTTGATCCGCTCCAGCGCACCGGGGTGGGGCTCAGCCGGCTCGGCACCAGCGAGGCGGTGGCCGCCGGCGCACAGGCCTTCGCACTGAGCAGGCTCTCCTAACGTGTGAGAGCTCGCCGGGTCGCCTCCAGGGTCTTGATAAGGGACTCCTTGGGCAGATCGCGGATGATCGGTTCGATCAGCCAGCCGAACCCGGTTGGGACGTTGCGCGTAAGCGAGATCGCCTCGCACTCCAGGTAAACCCCTCCGTCGCGTTCCTGAAGCCGCCAGTAGGAGTACAGCCGCCACAGAAAACCGTCGTCGTCGCCCACCGGGCGCTCCCGTTCGCCGGGCTCCCCCGGCTTTTCCACCTGGGCGATCCTGGTGCTGTAGGAACGGGTGTGCCAGCGCGTCTTGTCCAGAGGGAAGTAGCGGACGTCGTGTTCCGTGTTGAGCACCACTGTGATGACCTTCTTCTTCAGGAGGCGGAGGAAGATGCGGTAGTGGTCCTGGTCGTGTTCGAGCACCTTGGAGGCAATCACCTCCGGCTGGTAAATCCGGTGGTGGCCGTCGTAGTCCCGCAGCAGTTGCAG
Source organism: Solibacteraceae bacterium (assembly GCA_037440765.1). Lineage (GTDB taxonomy): Bacteria > Acidobacteriota > Terriglobia > Bryobacterales > Bryobacteraceae > DTKY01. The sequence continues at coordinate 6,341 of JBBITL010000130.1, read as the reverse complement.
GGCCCTGTTCAGGTCTGTGCCGGGCACGAAGACCGCCCCTATCCAGCCGTGGATGAGGCCGTCGCGCGCCGGCTGGGCGCGCCGGCCGGAGTATAGCTGGGCGACAACCTGCCCCTGCCCGACCTGGGCCAGCCTCTGCGGGGACTCATCCGTCCACAGGAAACCCCTCTTTCCCGAGACCTGTTCGGCGATGCGGGCCTCTGTCTGCCGGATGTACTGCGCGAAGTCGTCGAGCGTCGTCTTCTTGAGCTCCGCTCCGGGCAGGGCGGAACACCAGCACAGACCCAGGGCGGCGGCGAGGCGAAAAACCACCATCCCGGCTATTCTGCCACAATGAGAAGTCGGCCGCGCACGCACATGGACAAGGAACGCCGGTTCAACGAGGCGGAACGTGCTCAAGTGAGTCTCCTGGCGCCCCTGGAGAAGCGGTGCCTGGTGTGGATGGCACGCCGCACCCCTGGCTTTGTCAACCCCGACCACCTCACCGCCCTGGGGCTTGTCGCAATGCTGGGCGCCGGAGTTGGCTACTGGATGGCGAGCTGGACCAGAACGGGTCTGGTGGTGGTGATCGTTTGCCTGTTCCTGAACTGGCTCGGCGACAGCCTGGACGGAACGCTGGCCCGCGTCCGGAACCGGCAGCGGCCGAAGTATGGCTTCTACGTCGATCACGCCGTGGACATGCTCGGAACGTGCTTCCTGCTGGTGGGACTGGCACTGTCGACCTACATGAACCCCTGGATCGCTCTGGGCCTGCTGATTGTGTACTTCATGCTCTCCATCGAGGTGTACCTCGCCGCCTACACTCTGGGCACGTTCCACCTGTCGTTCTGGAAGTTCAGCCCGACTGAGTTGCGGCTCCTTCTGATTGCCGGCAACATCGCCCTGATCATTCGCGGACCGATGGCGCGATTCAACGGCATCTCCTTCCAGTTGTTCGACGCGGGCGGGCTGATCGGCCTGGCCGGAATGAGCCTCATGTTGATAACGGCGGTGACCCGCCACACCGTGGCGCTTTACCGCGCCGAGCGCATCCCGTGAGCGCGGTTGCCCGGGCCGGCCGGGTCCGCCAGTTCGCCGAGCGGCTGGTGAAGTTCTACACGGTCGGACTGATCGGCGTAGCCGTGCAACTGGCGGCTCTGGTGCTCTTCAAGAGCGTGGCCGGCCTGCACTACATGGCGGCCACCGCCCTGGCGGTGGAGGTCGCCGTGCTTCAGAACTTCTGGTGGCACGAACGCTGGACCTGGGTGGACCGCACCCGCCAGGCGCCGGGTCTCGGGCTTCTGATGGCGAGGCTGGTGCGCTTCAACCTCACCACCGGCCTGGTGTCGATCGCCGCCAACCTTGTGCTGATGCGCCTGCTCGTGGGCGTCTTTCACCTGCATTACCTGATCGCCAACGTGCTGACCATTGCCACTGCCTCGCTCGCCAATTTCCTGCTGAGCGAGTTGTTCGTCTTTCGGGCCCAGAGGGAGTGAACAGGTGAGGCCGCTCAGGCAGTCTGCGCGGCCGCCTGCTCCCGGGCCACGTAGCCGGCGGCCACGGCCACAAGGAACATCGTGAGGACCTCGCTGTCGCCCAGGTTCAGCTCAAACGCGCCAGCCACCAGGATCGCCAGCACCACCGAAACCGCCCCGTGGAGAATGGACTTCGCGTCGCCGGGGCCGGGAGGCAGCCTTCGCACCGCCTTGAGGAAATCGTAGAGGATCTTCACCAGCAGCCAGATCAGCATGAGCGCGGTGGGGACGCCGCGCTCGGCGGCGTAGTGCACGTATATGCTGTGAAGGTGCCCGTACCAGCCGGACGGAAGCGGCTTCTTAATATCCGGCGGGAGGTACTTCTCGAACTGTATGCCCACCTGCTCCGGGCCAACCCCCAGCCATGGATGGGCCTTGATCATCGCCCAGCCCGTGCGCCAGCAGATGATGCGGTGCTGGTTGGAGTCGATCTCCTGTTGCGGCTGGAACATCGACGTCACCCGGCTGCGGATGGCGGGCGGCGCGAACCAGATCCCGGCGGCGACCAGGAACGGCACCGCATACAAGAGGCGCCGCCGCCAGCGAGCCACCAGGTAGAGACCCGCCGCGCCGCCGGCCAGCCAGATGCTGCGTGTGAAGCCCAGCACGATGGCGGGCGCGATTAGCGCCGCCGCCAGCAGGCCGTACCAGCGGAGCTTGCCGCGGGCCGAGGGCGAAAAAAGCAGGAACGCGCACAGCATGAGGAGCACTATCAGGAGCTGCCCGCTGAAGGTCATCCAGTGGCTCATGAAGCCGGTGATTCGCTCGCCCACATAGTATTCATAGAAGCTCTGTCCGCCGTAGACCGCCTCGCGGTACTTCTCGCCAAGTTGCACCAGTCCGCGCGCGGCGGACAGCGCTCCGGCTCCCGCCCAGCACAGCAGCAGGCGCCGCAGGTGCGGCAACTCGCGGAAGGTGGAAGTCACCACCAGCAGCATAAGAAAGACGAAGAACTTCCGGAGCTGTGGGCGGCCCGAGACCGGATCGGCTGAAAAGACCAGCGAGAGCGCCGTGCCGAGCATGAACAGACCAAGCGGCAGGCCGATGGGAGGGAAGCGCAGCCGGGAGCCGGAAAACAGCAGGGCAATCAGAGCCAGGGCGAGCAGGATCTGGCAGGCCGCGATGGAGAAGACGATCGAGACGGCTGCTCCGCCGGTGAGCCAGAACGCCGCCCGGGCGAGAAGTGATTGTGCGGATGTCGCAGAAGGCATACGGCGCGCCCGAGAAACTCTCTCAGTATGCCAGAACGGCCCGCTGGATAGCGCGGCTCAGACGTCCTGCGGCGGGATGGCCAGCAGGATCTCGACTGCGACCGGCGCCCCGTCCCGCACGGCGGGCCGGAATTGCCACTTGGCGAGCTCCGCTAGGATCAAGTCCTTCATCCTGGGGTGCGGCGCGCGCAGCACCTCCAGCCCTGTGAACCTGCCCTGCACGTCCAGCGATGCGTGAACAATAATGTAGCCGGTGCGCGGCAGCATGGT
>JBBITL010000130.1:0-3336 GCA_037440765.1 Solibacteraceae bacterium | reverse complement strand
CCGTATTTTATTAGACACTGCTTTAAGTTCAGATTCGCGCGGCAGCATGGTGGCGGGCGGCAGGACGGTCACCAGGGGATAGGGCGCCTTGAGGGGCGAAGGATTGCCGATGTTGACCACGTTCCCTGTCACCTGCGGCTCCTTGGCCGCCTGCTTGGGGATGCAGTACTGCAAGATCCATGCCTTGGGCGCGCCGACTTGCAGGTAGGCGGTGTAGACCGGCTTGCCGCTGAGGACGCCGGCGCTGTCCGGGAAAGCCTCCTCGGCGGACGACTGCACAACGACCACGTCGAACACCGCGTTGGAGGGGTGCTCGATCTTGATCGGGGTCGCGTATCTGTCCGGCAACGATGCCAGGGCCTTCAGAAACTCATCTATGGTTGTGCGGCTTCCCAAGCCCTCTCCGGCGCCGCCGGACCCGGCGCGCGATCCTGCCTGCCCGGCGCCGCCAGCCACCCCCCCGGCGCCGCCGCCAGTTCCTCTTGCCCCCGCCTCGCCCCCGGGCGCATCCTCGAATCCTGGCAGCGCAGGAAGCCGTCCGATCTGGTTGCCCAGCGGTATGGTGATCCGGTCCTGGAGTGAAGCGGGGTCGCTAGACATGGCCAATATGTTGACCGGTTCGCCCAAGGTCGGGGCCACGGACGCGCCCCGGCCGGAAGGCAGCGGCGAGGGGGCCTGGAACTTGCGCGCCGGAACGTTGGGCCTCGGAAGGCGGAGCAGGGCCTGGTCCGGTCCCGTCAGCATGCTGCTGATTACAAGGTCGGGGTTCGCGTCATTCGGAGTCGCCAGCATGGGCGGCGCATCCACCCGGGGAACCACGCCTGGATCGGCGCTCCTGCCGGGCTCCACGAAGCGCCGCGGGGCCGGTCGCGGAAGCACGGGGCCTGAGAGCAACGCCAACTGCGGCAGCTTGACCTGGACGGAAAGGGGAAGCTCCGGAGGGAGATGCGACTGGAGCAGGGTAAGATCGTGGTCCGTGCGCTTCACGCTGTCGGGGGGACGGAACTGCTTGAGCGCCGCCCTTTGCCTCTCCGGCTCAGGGGCGGGGGGAGGGGGGAGTTCCGCCTTGGCCCGCGGGGCGGGCGGAGGCTCATCCGGCTTCGCCCGCGGCGGCTGCTTGCCGGCCCCGTCGGGCGGCTTGGGAGACAGGTAGAGGCGGTCAGGCACCCGTATCTCGAGCGGGCGCATGGCCAGCATCTGGCGCCGCCAGACCTCGTCGTCGCTGGGCGGCAGCAGATCCATCAGCACCGGAAGGCCGAATATGGCCGCGCAGTGCAGGAGCGCCGAAACCAGAAAACTGCACCAGTACGGCCGCCGGGGCAGGAGGGGCGGCGGGTAGAAGGAGATCTCGATCTGCGGCTCCGGCTCAGCCTCGATGAGACTCTCGTCCTCCGCTACTTCCCACGCAGGCAGTGGCTGCATGCCACGCTCCCTGGACTAGTCGAACGTTCCCCCCGCGCCGCGAACCTTCACCCGGGGCCTTTCCATCACGATGGAACGGAGCCACTGAGCCTGCCCGGCATCCTTCCGTTCGGGCAGCGGCGCCCTCGGCTGCGGCACCTCGACCAGCGCTTCTCCCCCCGGCATGTTCTTCAGCCCGAACAGCGCCAGCTCAAAGCGGTCCTTGACGCCGAGTTTCTGGAACAGCCGGGAAAGATAGACCTTCACCGTCCCTTCCGAGATGAACAGCGTGGCGGCGATCTCCTTATTCTTAAGCCCCTGCGAGAGCAGGCTGACGAGCTGGCTCTCCCGCCGGGTCAGAGAGATGGTCCGCATGCTGTTGAAGCTGGCCTTAAGCGTCTCCTCGAACCACAAACCGCCTTCGGAGACCATCTTCAGGCACTTCACCAGGACCTCGGACGAATGGGTCTTCCTAAGAATGCCGCGCACCCCGTGCTCGATTGCCTGGTAGGCCAATTCCGTGGAAATGCTGCGGACCCACAAAACAATTCGGGCTCCGGCCAGTTGCCGCTGGGCCTCCAGCAGCACTCCGAACGTCAGCTCCGGTGTCATGTCCAGGAGAAGGACGCCCGGATTGTGCGCCCTCGCCTCCTGAATCAGCGAGCCGGCTCCGGTACATACTGAGGCGAGCTCGAATCCGGTGGACGGCACCAGCACGGTTCCCAGGCCGCGTGCCACCATGGGTTCATCGGTGTACAACAAGACGCGAATCATAGCGCTCCCTTTCTCAGGAGGGACCTCCGGTCCGGACCTTGCGCAACGTCAGGCAGAAAGACAGCCTGTTAGGCATTCTTCCCGCGGGGACGGCCGGTGCCGGACTCAGTGGCATGGGTTAGCAAATATAGCATGAATTTCAGCCGGGATTCCAGACTTTCTTAGGTGATTTTCGGCTAATTTCTTAGGTTTCCATAGGACTTCCCCGCAGGAAGTACTACGGGAGGCGCACATGCTAACCCCCGCTGCTATTGCGTTCATTCCAAAGCCGCACCGCACTGCTAACCTCGGTTAACAGACCACTGCTGCCCATAGCGGTATTGACGGAAAAGCCTCCGGGCCTCACACTGGCTGAATAATGGAGAGGCGTTGCAGTCTCCAATCCCGAATCCAGTCGAGGCGTTGCCTGCCCGTTGCGGGGCGCGGCGTCGAGGCAAGGTGCACTCAGGGCGGAGCGGACCATCCCGCACCGGCGGCCCGCTCGGTGTCGCGGTGAAAAGAGGAGGAGCCTCGTGAAGTCCAAGTCATCCACGGCGTTGCGCCGGCTGCCCTTCGCCCTGATCGGACTGCTGGTGGCGACCCCTGTCTTGGTGTTCGGCCTGTTGAGGCTCCCGCTTGCCGCCGGCTTTGAAGCGGCCTCGGCGAAGCTCACGGGAAACGCCCCGGCCTGCCCTTGGGGAAAGGTGTTGCTCGCGCCTTACCACGCCCGGAGCTTCGCGGAACTTGATCGCGGCTTTCAGGCCGATGTAGCGGCCGTTGAGCAGGACGATTCGCTCGACATCGAACTTGTCAGATCGCCCGAGAGATCTTTCTGGATCAAGCGAGGCGCCGGCCACAACTGGGGTGGCAAGAGGCTTCTCTCCTACCTGCTGGCCGAGCACGCCTGGATGGCAAGCGTCAACCGGCAGGATACAGTCCGCCGGGGCGACGTGGTCCTGGACTGCGGCGCGCATGTCGGAGTGTTCACCCACCACTCGTTCCTGCGGGGGGCCTCTAAGGTCGTAGCCATCGAGCCGGACCCAGTCAATCTCGAGTGCCTGCGGCGCACTTTCAGCCATGAGATTGCGTCGGGCAAGCTGATACTTGTTCCGAAAGGGGTCTGGAGCAGCGTGACGACGCTTGTGCTCTCGGAATCCAAGGTGAACTCGGGGAGTAACAGCT
>JBBITL010000129.1:0-8378 GCA_037440765.1 Solibacteraceae bacterium | reverse complement strand
CGTCCGTGCCGCGTCGATAACGGCACGCAGGCCCGAAATCGCGCCCCCCCTCCTCCCTCCAGCCCATAACTACGGACGGATTACGGTGCGCTCGACCCTACTGGGTCACGGCGATAGTCTGTAAGAACTTGTTGACGCGCCAGGAATCCGAGGTGCGGTAAATGACCTGGATCGGGACGGCGGGACCGATGGGAGCGCCGTCACCTTTGGGGATCCGGATATTGATCTGCCATAGTCCCGGGTACTCGGAGTTGAGCCCGGAGTAGAGAACCTCGGAGTCGGGCAACAGCTTGCGCCCCGACCCCAGAAAGACTTGCGGCAGCCGCATGGTGTTTCGGCCCGGCCCTGGGGCGGCTCCGTCCTGGATTGACATGACTCCTTCCACATCCAGCCCCTCGCCGGTGAGGTACATCTCCAGGATGTCGCCTCCCTTGACGGGGTTCGAGGCGGAGTTCAGGCAGGGAGCGAGGTTATCTCCTGTGCAGTTTCCGTAGTACCCGCCCCCGGCCCTGATGTTAAGCGCCCTGATCTGGCTGCGTCCGGAGCTGTCGGCGGTAAAAAAGCCCACCGAGTAGGAACTGGCCTGGAGCGGCAGGTAAGGATCAAGGCATCCGGTACGGTTGAAGTTCTGTGTGCAGCCGACCGCCAGGATTTCGCCGGTTGACTTGCGGACCAACTGGACCTCCAGGCTCCCCGAGGTGGGCGAGGACTTGGGCACCACAAAGTTGATCTGTCCCGGCGAGAGGAAGTGCAGCGGCGACGGCGCACCATTGATGAGCAACTGCAAGTCGGAGAGTTCATTGGGCAGCGGGAGTCGGGGAGCGACGGTGGTGGACACCGGGAAGACAAAGCCGCTGAAAGGCCACAGCGTGGCGTACATGCCGGGGGCGATCTCAGGCTCGTAGTTGGAGGCGTTGGTGATTGTGGAGGCGGGCGAGTAGGCCATGACGCGGTGCGAAGAAACGGCAACCAGGGGAGTACCGGAGCCTGTGGCGGTTACCCCCAGCGGGATCTCGCTGGAACTGCCGCCCACGAAGAAGTCCGGCGCGGTGAAGGTGGGGCGTATCCTCAGCAGCCCCAGTCCCCTGGAAGTAGTTCTGGCCGCGACCCAGGTCTCCCCCGTGGCCGGGCTTGAGAAGATGCCGCGTGGTGACTGCAAGGTCCCCAGGGCGCTGCCGAGACTCGTAATCGAAGCGTCGGCCGCCGCGCCGCTGGTTCGCTCGGTGATGCTGTCGATAATGAGAATCCGGTTCAGGCCAAAGTCGCAGATGAGGAGCCGGTCGTCGGAGTCAGCCGAGATTTGCAGCGGCGTGTTGAAGTTCTGCCGGTTGGCGTCGGTGGCGGCGGCTGTGCGCGAGAAGAAGCCGGTCTGGCCGAACACCTTGTCGGCCGGCATGCCGGAGATGAAGCCGCCGGCGGGCTTCATGAACAGGAGCACGCGGTTGAACTCGGCGTCGGAAACCAGCAGGTGGCCGCCGGTGGTGAAGGCCAATCCGACCGGGTATGAGAAATTGTCGGCCGTGGGGTCCGGCGCGGATTCACGAGTCGCGGTGAACGAGCGTTTGCCGAGGACCAGGTTGGCTACCGGGCGGGGCGCTCCTGGCTCAAACGACGGTGGCGGGTAGCGGAGCACGCGGCCGTTGGCCGAGTCGGCGACCCACAGGTTGCCCTCGCTGTCCACCGCCAGTCCCTGAGGATAGAACAAGCCGTGCTCGCTCGGCGTGCCCACATTCTGGGGAGCCCAGTTTGCGGCCGCCCTGTTGTCGCTGGGCTGGCCGATAATAATCGCCGCCGGGTCGCTGAGTTTAACTGTGCGGGCGTCGGGGAAGCCGAGGATGCGGTTGTTCGCGGTGTCGGCGACGTAGAGCCGGGGCGGATTCGCGCGTGTATCCACCGCCAGTCCGGGCGTCAGTCTGCCCACCAGTCCGGCCGCCATGTCGCCGAAATTGAAGCCGCGGGACTCGACGCGGTTGGGGCCGTCGTCGTCCAGGTTCGACTGCCCCACGACGCGCCTGGCGGAGATGGCGCCGTCCATGGTCGAGCCCGGAACCGGCAGGACGATCACACGGTTGTTACCGCTGTCGGCCAGAAAGAGCTCGTCAGCCGCCACCACCGCGGCCGTTGGATAATTGAAGGAGACTGCCGGCGCCTGGCCGATGGCGGTCACGGGCCAGGGCGCGTTGCGGTTGGGGCGGAAGTCCGTGTAGGTGGCCTGTCCGATGAGGCCGTCGGCGGCGGGTACGGCGGCGCCCGGCCACTCCTCGAACCTGCTGAATCGCAGGATGCGGTGGTTGCGGCTGTCGACCACGTACGGCCTATCGCCCACAAAGAAGATGCCGTTGGGCTCATTGAGGCTCTGCTGTGTGGGGGGCTGAAGGTTGTTTTGCGCGTTGAGGACTCCCCCGAGTCTCCTCTCGGCGGCGGCGCCGTTGAACATCAGGGCGGGGTAGACCAGGACGCGGTGCAGCGCGTCGCACACGTACAACCGCCGGCTGGGGTCCATGGCCAGGGCGACAGGGGCGCGCATGGCAGTCAGGTCCCCGCTATTGGCTGGCGCAGGCGGATCCAGCCGATTGAAGGTGGGCTGGCCCAGTACCAGGTCCGCCTCGGGCGTGAAGGCTGCGCCCGGCCCTACCCGGCCGGCAGGGAAGCGAAGAACGCGGTGGTTACCGCCGTCGGCGACGAACAGGTTCCCGTCCCGGTCGAACAGCATCGCGCCATAGACCGCGTTGTTGTGAAACAGCCTGAGGGTGCGGCCTGAAATGGTAGCAGTATCGGGGTCTTTGTTGGCGTCGCGGGCGGTGAGGGTACGCTGGCCGATTACAAGGTCCGGCAGAGCCGGGCGGGGGTTGTCGAAGGGCCTGGGATAGCGCAGCACCCGGTTGTTTCCCGAGTCCGCGACAAAGAGATCCCCTCGAGCATCGACGGCCAAGCCGGCCGGATAATACAGCCCGCTGTTGAACTCGGTGCCGGGCCCCAGGGGATTCGTCGAGGTGAAGTCCTGCTGCCCGATGACCATGTCCGCCATGGCTCCATTGGCGAACTGCGAGGCGTTGCGCCAGGCCAGAACACGGTTGTTGAACGTGTCGGCGACGTAGAGAATCGGGGGCGTCGAGGCTGTGTCGACTGCGACGGCGAAAGGCTGATAGAGTTCTTTCCCCTCGACAAAATTGGGGTTCACCGTCCTGAGACTCGCCTGCGGGTGGCCCAGGACGCGGGACGGAGCCGGGCTGAGAATGACCTGCCCCACTGCCACCGGAGCCAGGGCCGCAGCGAACACGCAGGCCAGCAGACGATTCGACAAGACCATAGTTATCCTCCCTGCGGCGTCGACGCGAAAGACACCAACACCAAGGAGTAACACGTCCCCGGAAGGAGGTGCAATCTCATTGGTACCAGGACTTGGCGATTTGCGGTTCGCGTGAGAGCATAGGTCTTTGGGCTATCGTCACCCGTCCGGGCGGAAGCTGCGCGTCTCCGCCGTCAGCTACCTGAACACCGTGCCGCTGGTGTGGGGCATGCTGCATGGGGACCAGAAGGACCTGTTCGACCTGGAGTTCTCGCTCCCCTCGCAGTGCGCCGACCGGCTGGAGTCGGGCGCAGCCGATATCGGCATCGTCCCATCGGCCGAACTGCCGAGGCTGGGGCTGGCGACGATCCCCGGGACGGGCATCGCCAGCCGAGGCGCGGTGCGCAGCATCCTGCTGGTCGCCAAGGTTCCCCGGTCCGAGATCCGGGTTCTGGCGGCGGACACCAGCAGCCGGACCTCCGTTCAGCTTGCGCGGATCCTGCTGGAGCGCAACCACGGCGCCAGACCGCGGCTGAGGCCGCGCCCGCCCGACCTGGACGCCATGCTGCGACAGGCCGATGCCGCGCTCATCATCGGCGATCCGGCGTTGCGGGTGGACGTGAGCCAGTCTCGCTACGAGGTGTTCGACCTCGGCGAGGAGTGGACCGCGACGACCGGCCTGCCCATGGTCTACGCCGTCTGGGGCGGCCGGCCGGAGTGCGTCACTGCGGAGCTGGCGGAACCCTTCCTGGCGTCGTGCCGTTTCGGCCTGGCGAATCTGAACGAGATCGTGCGGCAGGAGCCGGCGCTACGCGGCCTGTCCGAAGCGCTGGTGCGAGAGTACTTCGAGCGGAACGTGACATTGCTCGTCGGCGATGAGGAGCGGCGCGGGCTGGAACTGTTCCTGCGGTGGTTGCCGGGCCCTGCTATGGTGGAGCCGTGATGTCCCCTTCGGAGGCCGCCGGCCTGTTGGCCGGGCCGGACCTGATCGGCCTGGGCATGGCCGCCGACGGCGTGCGGCATAAGTTGCATCCGGAGGGAGTGGCGAGTTACATCATAGACCGCAACATCAACTACACCAACTTCTGCACGAGCGGCTGCACCTTCTGCGCCTTCTACCGTCCGGTGGGGCACGCCGGAGGCTACGTAATCTCAAAGGATGAGCTGCTCAGCAAGATCCAGGAAACGCTGGACCTGGGCGGCACGGGCATTCTGATGCAGGGCGGCTTGCACCCGGAGCTGAAGATCGAGTGGTACGAGGATCTGCTCGGGTCGATCAAGGAGCGTTTCCGGATTCACCTGCACTGCTTCAGCTCGCCGGAGATACTGAACATCGCGCAAGTGAGCGGAATCACGCTGCGGGACACGATAGTGCGCCTCAGGGACGCGGGATTGGACTCCATCCCCGGCGGCGGGGCGGAGATCCTGGACGACCGCGTGCGGCGCCGCGTAAGCCGGCTGAAATGCTCGGCCGGGGAGTGGCTGGAGGTTCACCGCGTGGCCCACTCGCTGGGAATGCGGACCACGGCCACCATGATGTTCGGGTGCGGCGAGACGCTGGAAGAAAGAGTCAATCACCTGGAGGCCGTACGGCGGCTTCAGGAAGAGACCGGGGGGTTCACGGCGTTCATCCCCTGGACGTTTCAGAAGGAGAACACGGCGCTGGGCCGCTCGGTGCGCGAGGAAGCCACGGCGGTGGAGTACCTGAAGACGCTGGCGGTGTCGCGCCTCTACCTGGAGAACATCCTCAACGTGCAGGCGTCCTGGGTGACGCAGGGGCTCAAGCTCTGCCAGGTGGCGCTGCGCTTCGGGGCCAACGACGTGGGCAGCGTCATGATCGAGGAGAACGTGGTCTCGGCGGCGGGCGCGCACCACCGCGCGACGGAGGAGGAGCTGCGCCGCATCATCCGCGAGGCGGGGTTCAGGCCCAGGCAGAGGGACACGCTGTACCGGACGTACTTCCTGGACTGATGACGTCCGCTCGCTTACGCTCGCGGTTCTGTGCCGGTGGAGGGCGCCGCCCGTGGTGACGCTCGGCGAGTTCTACACACCGCGCTGGCTGGCCGGACTGGTCCTGGACGAGGCGGGCTACGACGGCGCGCCCGGATGCAGGCTGCTGGATCCCTCCTGCGGGCCGGGCGTATTCCTGGAACTCGCCATTGAGCGCGCCCGGAGCCGCGGACAGAGCCGCGAAGGCATCCTGCGTTGCATCCAGGGTTTCGAGCTGAACCCGGCCGCGGCTGAGGCGGCAAGGTCGAACTACCTGGCGGCGCTCGGTGATCTGGCGGGAGGACTGACGGCGGCCGAGGTTCCCGTGTTCCAGCGCGACGCCATACTGGAGCCGGCCGGATGCGAGCCCTTCGACCTGGTGGCGGGAAACCCTCCCTGGGTGCGCTGGGATCATCTTCCAGCCGGCTACCGCGAGGCGACGCGGCCGTTGTGGGAACGCTACGGGCTGTTCTCGCTCAAGGGCTTCGAGGCGAGGCTCGGGGGGGGCAAGAAGGACCTCTCCATGCTGTTCACGTACGTGGCCGCGGACCGGTACCTGCGAAGCGGGGGCACGCTGGCCTTTGTCATCACACAGGAGGTCTTCAAGTCGAAGGGCGCGGGGGAGGGGTTTCGCAGGTTCCGGCTGGGGGAGACGGGTGAGGCGCTAGGGGTGCGGTCTGTGCATGATTTTGTGCGACTGAGGCCCTTCAAGGACGCGGCCAACAAGACGGCCGTCATCGTTCTCACCAAGGGCGTGGAGACGGCCTATCCGGTTCCATACCACCTGTGGGAACGCGGCATGCGCAGGCGCAAGCTGGAGGCGCGGCCGCTCGGCGGCGTGTGTGGTCCCTGGCTGACCGCCGCTGAGGACGATGAGCAACTGGGGCGGCTGGCGGGTGCGAATCCGTACAAGGCGATGCTGGGAGCGAACGCCAACCCGTACGGGGTGTTCTGGATGGAGGTCCTCGGCGCCGGCGGCGGGCTGGTGGAGGTGCGCAACCTGCCCGAGATGGGGAAGAAGCCGATCCAGCCGGTGGTCTGCCGCATAGAACCGGACTGTTTGTACCCGGCCGTGCGCGGGGTGGACCTACGGCGCTGGCGGGCCGCTCCGGGGATCCACGCACTGCTGGTCCAGGACCCGGCCCGAGGCTGCGGGCATCCGGAGGAAGTCATGAGGGAACGCTGGCCCCGCACACTGGAATACCTGGCGGGGTTCCGGGATGAACTGCTGGCGCGGGCGCTCTACCGCAAGTACCACGCGGAAAGGGAGCGTCCTTACTACAGCCAGTTCAACGTCGGGCCCGGGACGTTCGCGCCCTTCAAAGTGGTATGGAAGCGGATGACGGCCGAACTGGTGGCGGCGGTCATCTCGGACTGGGAGGGGCCGCTCGGGCTGAAGATGCTGCTGCCGCTGGAGACCACTACGTTCATCGGCGCCGGCACGGCCGAGGAAGCGCACTACCTGTGCGCGGTGATGAACTCGGCGCCGGTGCGAAGGTTCGTGAAGTCGTTCTCGTCGGCCGGGCGCGGCTTCGGGACGCCGTTTGCGGCAAGCCGGATCCGCATCCCGGCGTTCGATCCCGCCGACCGGCGGCACAGCAGGCTGGCCGAGATGTCCCGGGCCATGCACGAGGACCGCGGGGCCGGATGCGAGGAGGAGATCGACCGAGCGGTGCTGGCGCTCTAGCCGAGTCAGAAGTCTGTGGGCCTGCAAGCCCGCTCCCTCACGGTCGCGGTCCTGTGCGAGACATCGAAAGCACAGAACCGCGCGCGTCAGCGGGCGCATTTGATCAGCGGACTTCTGACTCAGGACACCAGCCGGAGGCCTCGACCAGGATCTGTTCCAGCCGCTCGGCGACGCGCTCCCAGGAGAAGCGCTCGGCCACCATCCGGCGGGCGGCCGTGGCCATGGCGCGGCGGCGGGATACATCCTGCAACAGGTCCACGCAGGCGGCGGCGAAAGCCTGGGGGTCGTCCGCGATCAGGATGTTGGCGCCGTGTTCGTAGACCAGTCCCTCGGCTCCCACCGTGGTGGAGACCACGGGGACTCCGGCGGCCATCGATTCGTAGATCTTCAGGCGCGTTCCTCCGCCGATGCGCAACGGCACGACCGACACGGCCGACTCCCACAGGTAGGGGCGGATATCCGCGACCGTGCCGGTGACGCGGATGAGCGGGTCCTGCGTGGCCAGCGCGCGGATTTCGGGCGCGGGCAGGCGGCCGGCGATGGTCAGGGAACAGCGCGCCAGGCGCCGGCGGATCAGGGGAAGGATCCGGGAGCAGAAGTAACGCACGCCGTCGATGTTGGGGAGCCAGTCCATCGAGCCGATGAAGACGAGGTCCGAAACGGGCTCCGCGGCCAGAGGCGGAGTGAAGTAACCCACGTCCACGCCGGTGGGGACGTCCGGCACATCGGCGAGCCCGAACAGTGAGCGCATGTGCCCGGCGTCGGCGGGAGAAACAGCCACCACACGCCGGCAGGCGCGGCACGTGTCGCGTTCGTAGCGGAACATTCGCCCGGCCTGCATTGCCAGGTAGGAGCGAGCCCAGCGGTTGCGGGCGTGCTGGGCAAGCCGCCGCCAGATGAGGGTCTCCACGTTGTGCTGGAGCAGCACGGCCCGCTTCAGGTCCGGCATGCTGGCGGCGGCGACCAGGAAGTCGCAGACGACGGTGTCGTAGGCGCCCTCGTGGAGCAACCGCGCCAGCAGGCGCCGGAGATCCGGCGAGCGATAGCGCGCGACGGCGACCGGAAGGGGCGAGAAGAGCCCCGCGGCGAGTTGCCCGGCGAAGGCCAGCGATTGGCGGCTGGGTACGCCGTGCTTCACCTGGCTGACACGCGAGCAGTACTCGGGACTTCGCCGGAGACCCTCTTCGTTGTGGGGGCCTTCGAATGCCACGTAGTGGATTTCGTGGCGGCGGCGGAGCCGGCGGAGCATTTCCAGGGTGCGTATCTGGCCGCCCTTGGTGGTGGGGTGCAGCAGATTCGGGTTGACCCAGAGGATCTTCATGTCAGCAGGCGCGGGAGCGTACTTCTACATTATCAGTCGTCTCTTCATCGCAGGCCGAATCCCCGCGAAAGTAGCGTTCCTGCACCGTCGCC
>JBBITL010000128.1:0-8831 GCA_037440765.1 Solibacteraceae bacterium | reverse complement strand
GGCGTTGAAGGCCTGTGTTCCCCAGTTCGAACTCGTCAGGCTGTTGCCAAAGCCCACGGAGGCGCTGGCGCGAACCACGGTCTTCGTGTCGTTCAGCGGGTTCCACGCGAGGCTTGCGCTGGGCCCCAGCGTAAGGCGGCGGCGTTGAAGTCCCCGTCCCACTCCGTTCATGCCGGTGACGACCATAGCTCCGGGGCGGCCGTTGACCGGGTTGATGGCCGCCAGATCCACGCTTGACTGCCGGTTGTACTTCTCAAAGCGCGGGCTCATGTAGTTCAGGTTGAGGTTCAGGGTGATCGTCAGGCTCCTGGCGGCCTGGTACTGCTCGCGCAGGGAGAGGTTGCCGAACTGCGCGCGGAAGTATGAGGGCGAAACCACGTAGCTCTTCTCGGCGTACCCCGCCATGCCCAGCAGGAAACTGGCGAAGCTGTGCCCCGTGCCGGTGATGCCCGGCAGGCCGGTCAAGCCCTCTTCAAAGCGAAAGCTGCCGGCGGGATAGGGCGACTGGGAAGCGTTCAACTGAACCCGGTTATAGTACACCGACAATGTCAGGCTGTGCTTGCCGTGCTTGGCGGAAAGGCTGTTGCGCCAGTTCAGGAACACCCCCGCGAAGCGGGAGCGCGGGTAGGAGCGGCCCATCGCCACGTAGGGAGAGAAAGCAAAAGCCGGGAAGGCCAGCGCGCTCGAGCCGCGCAGCCCGAGCCTGCCTGCGTAATCCGGCTCCCCCTGTTCGCCGCTGGCGGAGAGCTCGCGCTCGACGCTGAAGCTGGCGGTGTTCACGGCCTGTGGAGACACGGTGTAAATGTGCTCGACGGTAACCGAACGGTTCTGGTATCTGCGGTCCGGCTGGCCGGGGTTGGCGGCGGTCGGCAACTGGGCGGCCGCGCCCCTGAGCCCGTCTGTGACGTTGATGTTCACCGAAAGCCGGTGCTTCTCGTGGACGCTGTGATCCACCTTGGCGATCACGCCATCGGCGTTGTTGGTCTCCGGAGTCACCAGGAAATAGTTGTTCCGGAAGAAGGGGCCGGCGGCGGTGTTCGGCGCCGGGTAAAACTCCAGTGCCTTGAGCGCGACCGGTTCCAGCCGGCCGGGGTCGATCCGGTTGCCGGGGAAGATCGTCCGCACGTACTCCAGGTTGTCGAGGCTGACCGGCCGCGACGGATCGAAATCCGGGTTCGGGCGCGTGCTGGCCGGATCGTAGACGGGCAGGAAGGCCCCCGCCTGGTTCACGGTGGCCGAGAAGTCGCCCGTCCGCTCCGGCAGCGTGGCGATGGTTTGAAGGAACGAGCGGGCGGTTCGGTCGCGCACGCCTTCATAGGAGAACGAGAAGAAAGTCCTGCGCCCGCCCTTGTAGAGCCAGGGGATGAGGACAGGTCCGGAGACGTTGAAGCCGAACTGGTTGCGCCGCAGCACCGACTTGGTTCCCCCGCGCTGCGCCACCTCGTGGGGGATGGCGTCCAGGAAGTCGTTGCGGAAGTTCTCGAAGATCCGTCCGCGCCAGGGGGTGGCCGCCTTGACGGCGCCCGTCTTGACCGTGGCGCTGTCCGTCCTTAGCCCCAGGCTCGCCGAGCGGGCCTTGAACTCGGCCACGGCCTTTTCAAGCTCGGTCTGCGCCGCCAGCGGGGACAGCGACACCAGCCACCACAGTATGAAGCCTCTCACGTAGTGTGCTGGTCCCTGCAATCTGTCCGATCTCCCTAATATATACGAACGAGCATGCCCGTTCGTTTACAGTTTCTTGCCTCCCCGCCCGGCGCTCGCGCTCGCGGCTCTACGCCGGCACGGAACCGCGAGCTTGAGCGAGCGAACCTCAGAACACCAGGAACGGGTGATACACGTTGGGCAGCTTCATTTCGCCGATCGCCAGCAGTTCTCCCTGCTCGCTGAGCGCCTTGACGTAGCGCGTGGCGGGCCGCACGCGGAATGGCGAAACCCGGAAGTCGCGGCCCTGGCGGACCTGGCTTGCCGTCAGCGCGTCCAGGGTCTCTGACGGAAACTGGGGCAACAACTGCGAGGCGGGGATCAGAGCGTCGCCCAGGCGGCCTTCGCCGGACATCGCTTCGAGCGCGGGAATGCCGCGCGCTTGCTCCAGAGTGAAATCGCCTGACGCGGTGCGGCACAGGTTCTTGAGGAACGCGCCGCAGCCTAGCGCGCGGCCCAGGTCGTGCGCGATGGCGCGCATGTAGGTCCCCGCGCTGCACCGGACCAGGACGCGGGCTTCGGCGCCGTCGAAGTCCAACAGATCCAGCGAATAGACCCTGACCTCGACCGGCTTCAGCTCCACGGGTATGTTCTTGCGGGCGAGCTTGTAGGCCGGCGTGCCGTCGATCTTCTTGGCGGAGATCGGCGGCGGAGTCTGCTGAAGCAGGCCGGTGAAATCCTCTAGTGCGGTCTCCAGTTGCGCCCGGCCGAACCTCGGCTCGGTCACCGGCCCGGCTGGCTGCCCGTCGCGGTCGTAAGTATCGGTGGCGTGGCCAAAGCGAATCACGGCGTCATATGTCTTACCGGCGCGGACGTAGAACTGGGCCAGCCGCGTGGCCCTGCCCAGCACCAGCGGCAGAACGCCCGTAGCCATCGGGTCGAGTGTGCCCAGGTGGCCGACCCGCCGGATGCCCGCCAGCCGTCTGACCTTGTTCACCGCATCGTGCGAGGTCCAGCCCTCGGGCTTATCCACTACCAGAACGCCGTCCATGAACCTCTAATGTACACTGGTCCTAGTGGAAGAGGAGGTCCTTGGCAAAGCATACGATGCGCGTCTGATGCGGAGGCTGCTGGTTTACATGCGGCCCTACCGGCGCGTCGCTTTCCTGGCCCTGATCTTCCTCCTGTTGAACTCAGTCTTCGAGGTGCTGGGTCCGCTGCTGACCAAGGTCGCGGTGGACAAGTACCTCGTGCCCGCGCCCGGCAGTTCGGCGGGGATACTGGACCCCTACCTTTCCCCCGAGCCTTTGCGGGGCATCGCTGAGATATCCCTTCTCTACCTTTGTGTGCTGGCGGCGGGGCTGGTCACGGGCTTCCTGCAAACTTACGCCATGCAGTGGACCGGACAGCACGCCATGTTCGACCTGCGCCGGCAACTGATGGCACACCTCCAGAAGCTGGACCTCGCCTTCTTCGACCGCAACCCGGCCGGACGGCTGGTAACCAGGGTCACCACCGACGTGGACGCGCTCAACGAACTGTTCGCCTCGGGCCTGGTGACCATACTGGGCGACCTGCTGATGCTGAGCTTCGTTGTGGCGGCCATGTTGCGGCTTAGCCCGGGCATGACGCTGCTGCTGCTGGCGGTGACCCCGCTCGTGGTCGCGGTTGCTGTTGTCTTCCGCAGCAGCGCCAAGTCCGGCTACCGGCGGATCAGGCTGGCGGTGGCGCGGATCAACTCTTACCTCCAGGAGCACGTCAGCGGCATCCTGGTGGTTCAGCTCTTCAACCGGGAGCGGAAGACCCGCAGCGAGTTCGACCGGATCAACCGCGATCACCTGCACGCGTATAAGGACACGATCTTCGCCTACGCCTGGTTCTACCCGGTGGTCGAGTTTCTGGGGATGCTGGCGCTGGCGCTGTTGCTGGCCTACTCGGGCTTCCGGATACAGAGCGGGGACCTGACGCTGGGAGTGATGGTGGCGTTCCTCCAGTACGGCATGCGTTTCTTCCGGCCGATCATGGGGCTCAGCGAAAAGTACAACCTGCTACAGTCGGCGATGGCCGCCTCCGAGCGGGTCTTCAAACTGCTGGACACCCCGGCGGTGATCGCGGCCCCGCCGCAGCCGCGCGAACTGCCTCCCGGGGCGGCGCGCATCGAGTTCGACGGTGTCTGGTTCGCGTACAAGGGCGAAGACTGGGTGCTGCGCGACGTGAGTTTCGTCGTCGGGCCGGGAGAGACCGTGGCCGTGGTGGGCCACACCGGGGCGGGGAAGACCACCCTCATGAACCTGCTGCTGCGCTTCTACGACGTCCAGCACGGCAGCATCCGCGTGGACGGCATCGACATCCGCGAGTTTGATCCTCGCAACCTGCGCCGCCACTTCGGTTTCGTGTTGCAGGATCCATACCTGTTCACCGGCACTATCCGGGAGAACATCCGGCTGGGCACCGAGAACATCTCGCACGACGCACTGGAGGCGGCCGCCGAGCAGGTGAATCTTCTGGAGTTTATCCGTTCCTTGCCAGGCGGCTTTTCCGAGCCTGTGCGCGAGCGCGGGACAGGCCTTTCGACCGGGCAGAAACAACTGATCAGCTTCGCCCGGGCCCTGGCCCACAACCCGCGTTTTCTGATCCTCGACGAGGCCACTTCAAGCGTGGACACCGAGACTGAGTTCAAGGTGCGCGAGGCCGTCGCCCGCATGGTGGAGGGGCGGACGTCGATCCTCATAGCTCACCGCTTGTCCACCATCCAGCGCGCCGACCGCATCCTGGTGATGCACAAGGGCCGGCTTCGCGAATCCGGCTCGCATCAGGAACTGCTCGCCCTGCGCGGCATCTACTGGAAGCTCTACCAGCTTCAGTACAAGGAGCAGGAGAACGGCCTCCAGATCGAGGCCCCGAGCCGGGATTGACTGCCGCGGCCGCCCCGGGGGTCTTCATCCCCGCGCGGAATCGGGTATACTGCCCAAAGTTGTCGAAAGGCGGACCGTCCAGTGCCTGGTCTTCGTTTGGGTGACGAGATCGACGACTTCTGTGTGAAGTGCAAGCGCATCACGAACCACTCCATCGTCTCCATGCTCGAAGGCGACCCAGCCAAGGTGCGCTGCCGGACCTGCTACAGCGACCACGACTACCGGCGCGGGAAAGCGCCGCCTTCCAGGAAGGACCTGAAGAAGGAGCAGCTTTTCAAAGAGGTGCTCTCGTCTATCGATCCCAAGGCCTCGCAGGCTGAACCAGGGGACTGAAGCCTCAATTCCTGGGCAACTCCCTGCGGATATCCTCGATGGCTTCCTCCTTCCGCGGTCCGGACAGGTCCCTCTCCAGGCGCCGCAGGGCCGCGCCGACCACGTCCCGGTGGTGCAGCCTTGATCCGAATCCCCACTCGCCGGTGAGCCTAAGCCACAGCTCGTGCAGCCGGTCCAGATCCTCGGGCCACAGGCGCGGCGGGTGCGGCCCCAGGTTCACATAGACCGAGGGCCGCCCGGGGCTGATGATCTCCAACGAGAAGCCGTGCCGGGGCTCGGGAAGCCTCTCCCATGCCAGTCCGATGCGGCGCGCCAGTTCCTCGGAGGCCATCTTAGCGGATACCCCGGACACCAGGCGGGAAGCTCCCAGCCGCGCGGCCGTCTGGACCATGGCGTCGAACGGGTCCACGGCGGGGACCACCAGCAGTTCGACCGTCTTGCCCTCCTTCTCCGCCATGGTCACCACGTTGCTGAACAGTTCCTGCTCGTAGTCGCTGAATATCTGGTTGTCCGCCAGGCCGTACTCGCCCGCGCCGGCTGTCACGGGCCGGACGGTCATCACCACAATGTCCTGGCGGCGAGGGTTGGTCTTTTCCAGCACCCGCTTCAGGTGCGGCATCCGGTTGTAGTCCCGGACGGCGACCAGCACGCAGCCGGCCCGCGCGTGCAGGGCGCCCGCGGCGACCTGGGGCTGCATCTCAAGGTTGAACTTCTCCAGCCCCTTTGGCTCGGCCAGGAGCCTGCGCCGGCTGAGCCGCTCGGAGATAGTGAAGATGGCGAACAGCAGGATCGTGAAGGACACGCCGTAAATGGTGGCGATGCGTTTCGAGAACAGATTGGCCAGAGCCACCATCAGCAGCGCCGCGGTCGTGGCGGCCAACCCGATGGGCAGCTCCCTTCCGCCTATGCGCAGGTTCAGCGGAGTCTTGTACTCCTGGTCGTGCCGCTGGCAGCGCAGGGCCAGCACCCCCAGCCCCTTCAGAAAGAAACTCCAGACCACGCCGAACGCGTAGGCTTCGCCCAGCAGGTAAACATTGCCGCGGCTGGCCACGATCGTAGCCACCTGGCAAAGAACCACCAGGTTGATGATCCGCGAGGTGGTGCCGAAACGGCGGTGCGGCCGGCGGAACCAATCCAGCAGCACGCCGTCTTCGGCCACCCGGTTAAGCACGCCGTTGGCCCCGATGATGGAGGTGTTCACCGCGCCTGAAAGAATCAGCGCCCCGACCACCACCACGAAAAGATGAAAAGCCAGGCGAAGCACGTACGGCCCCGCCAGGTTCATTGCCAGCCCGCCTATCAGGTTGTCGTAGTAGCGCTCTCGCTGGCCGTCGGGGATGATCATCACCGCGAACAGCGTCACCACGCCGGTGGAAATCACGGCGTAGGTGCAGACGATGTTCGCCGTCCGCTTAAGGTTCTTGAGCTTGGGCGAAGCGATCTCGCGGTAGACCTGGGCCAGCGTCTCAAAGCCGCTCATGGCCAGCAGTGAGTGGCCGAAGGCCACCACCATGGCCACCAGCCAGACTTGCGGCCAGAACGTCCCTTGCAGCCACCCCAGAGACTCGTCTGTGAAGCGGAGGTTGGAAGGCACCGGGGCCGGCGGAAGTTCTACCTTGTCCTGGAGCAGAAGGGTCAGGGGACACCACAGCAGCAGCGCCACCACCATCACGGTGGTGATCTGCATGATGCGCAGCGCCTTGCCGCTGGATTCGTGTATTCCCTTCACGTTGGCCCGCCAGAAGTAGGCCGTCACCGCCACGCCGAAGAAGGTCGCGAAGTAGTCGGCATTGATCCGGAAATCCTGGTGCATCAGCTCGCTGACTTCGTTGAGCAGGCGCCCGAGATACTGTCCGGCGCTTACCGAGCTGATCGGCCCGGTCAGAACATAGTCCACCACCAGGGCGGAGACCGACAGCTTGGCCATGAACGGCCCCATGCTGTCCCGGACCACTACGTACACGCCGCCCCGCACGAACATGCTGCAACTCTCCATGTAAATGGAGCGCACGGCGAAGCTGAAAAACATCACACCGAGGATGAACCAGGGAGCGGACTTGCCGATGGCTTGTTCCGCGATGCCGCCGACGTAGAACATCGTCGAGGCCAGGTCGCTGAGCACGATAGCGGCCCCTCGCCAGAAGGAGATGAACGACAGGGCTACACTGGTGGCTACTACGATCTTGGCAGCCTGCGCCGGCGAACCGGCTTCAGTGGACATAGAGTGCTAGCTGGCTGGCTCCAATGGCTTATTCTACGATCATGGAGGCGGCGGGCACCAGAGCGGCGCTGCTGGCGCGGGCTGCGGTGCGGAGGCTGAGGGCCCACGGCGCCAAAGCCTACCTTGTCGGCGGCTGCGTGCGCGACCTGCTGCTGGGACGCCAGCCCAAGGACTACGACGTGGCCACCGACGCCCGTCCGGAGCGGATACTGGGCCTCTTTCCGGATGCCCGGCAGGTGGGGATGCACTTCGGCGTCATGCTGTTGCGCCGGGGCGGAACCGAGGTCGAAATCGCCACCTTTCGAAGCGAACATTCCTACCAGGACGGCCGGCGTCCCGGCCATGTGGCTTTCGAGACGGATCCCCGGCTTGACGTGCGGCGGCGCGACTTCACCGTTAACGCCCTCCTGCTCGACCCTGACAGCGGCGAGGTTCTGGACTTCACCGGTGGACGCGCGGATCTGGAAGCCGGTGTCATCCGGGCCATCGGCGACCCCGGCCACCGCTTCGCCGAGGATCACCTCAGAATGTTGCGGGCGGTGCGCCTGGCCGCGGCCCTGGGCTTCGCCATCGATGAAGCGACAATGAGCGGGATTCGGCGCATGGCGTCCTCGATCCGCATCGTTTCGGCCGAACGCTCGCGCGACGAGGTTGCCCGCATTCTGACTGAGGGCGCCGCGCGGCGGGGCGCCGGACTGCTGGACGAATCGGGTCTGATGCTGGAACTGCTGCCGGAAGTCTCGGCGCTGAAGGGAGTGGAGCAGCCAAGAGAGTTCCACCCCGAGGGCGACGTCTGGACTCACACTCTGCTCATGCTCGGCCTTCTGGGGCGGCCTGCGGTCACTCTGGCGCTGGGCGTCCTGCTCCACGACATCGGCAAACCGCCGACATTCCGGGTGGCGGATCGCATCCGCTTCGACGGCCACGCGGCGCTCGGCGCCCGGATGGCGGTGGGCATCATGCAGCGGCTGCGGTTCTCGATCGAGCAGACCAGGACCGTGGAGGCGCTCATCGCCGACCACCTGCGCTTCAAGGACGTGCGGCAGATGCGCGAGAGCACGCTGCGGCGCTTCCTCCGGCAGCCGCACTTTGAGGAATTGCTCGAGCTGCACCGCCTGGACTGCCTGGCGAGCCACGGCTGGCTCGACAACTACGAGTTCGTCCGCGCCAGGCAGCGCGAGTTGCCGCCGGAGAGGCTCCGCCCGCCGCGCCTGCTGACCGGCGCCGACCTGATCCGTGCCGGCTACAGGCCCGGGCCGGCCTTCGGCAGGATGCTCATGGCGGTTGAGGACGCGCAACTGGAGGCCGCTATCAACACGCCCGAGGAGGCGATGCGGCTTGTCCGCCGGATCTTCGGGGACCCTCCTGGAGATCAGACGGGCTTGTAGGTAAAAACCATGTAGAGGACGACGAGCAGGAGTGCGAAAATCGCCGAGGCGGCGACGAACTCGAGCACTATGGCTTTTCGCTCGCCTGGTTCCAGGTCACGCCGTTTGCGGGAATCCGGCATCGCGCACCCCGTCCGCGTCTGCCTGCAAGTGAATTCTAGCTCCGGGCCGCAAGGGTGTCAAGGGGTAACCGGCAGTCTGACATTGAACCGGCGGACGGTGTTGCAGAGGGCACAAGGAACGGCCGGCTCTCCCGGCCAGTCAATCGCCAGCCACTGGCAGGCTGCTGAGTACGGCCCCGACAGGCCAAGAGGCCTATCCCACGTGGACCGC
>JBBITL010000127.1:3892-9103 GCA_037440765.1 Solibacteraceae bacterium | reverse complement strand
CCGCGACCTGCTGCTGCCCGCCCTGCGCGATGGAGAACATCGCCGCGCCGTGCTCTCCGTGTGTCCGCTTTCCGTGCCGCCGCTCACCCTCGCGATGACCATTTGCGGCGTGCGCGGCCTGGTCGAAAGTTACGGGGAGGGGGACTGTCGGGACTTCGACGCCTGGCTGCGGGCCGACGAAGGCGACAAGCCCGAGCTCACCCGCCTGCCGCCCGAGGCGCACCAGCGCCTGCTCGCGCTGCTCGATGGCGTCGCGGCCGCGCGGCTCGGTAAAGGCGTCCGCCCGCCTGCCGCCTACCGGCAGGCCGGCGGAGTCTACAGGCCGGTCCGCTGACTTCAATCCGCGATCGCGTTTTCGGAGTGGAGCGAGTATACTGCCTGATGAGGAGGTCAAGCCGGGCGAACGGCGGCCTCCTTCAGCACTGAATTCATAAGCATCTGTCATACGGAGAGAGCGATGGACGCCAGCAATAGTCATAAGGTCCCCCGCCGCGGTTTTCTGGCCATGTCGGCAGCCGCGGCCGTCACTCCAGCCATTTCGGGAGGCCTGCCCGCGGCCGCCGCCGGCGGGGAGTGGAGAAACAGGCAGCCCGGGATGACGTATCGCCGCCTGGGCAGGACGGGGTGCATGGTCTCCGCCATCGGAATCGGCGGCGATGACATAGCCCCCGACAACATCGACTACGTTCTGTGGGCGATGGACCTTGGCGTGAACTACTTCGACACCGCCCCCCATTACAACGGGAACCGCAGCGAGCCCGGCTACGCGGCGGTGATCAAGGCCCGCGGGCGCGACAAGGTCTTCCAGAACACCAAGATTAACGTCTTCCCCAACCGCACCAGGGTCTATCAGGCCCTCTTCAAGAGCCTTCCGGACTCCGAGCAGGCCGAGATCCGGAACCGCGTGGCCGAGGAGATCGAGCGCCGGGGCCTCGAGAATCCCGACTACCTGGGGCCGTACTTCATGGGTCAGGCGGGCGGGCTCCGCAGCGCCATGATCGCCAACGCGCTGGCCGAGAAGTACAGCGACAAGCTCGACAGCCGGAAGGACATCAGGGATTTCATGTTCAATTCCCTGGAGACCAGTCTGAAGGCGCTTGGCACGGACTACGTCGATTGCATCCTCATGCGCGGCGTGGAGACGCCTTACGAGATCAAGAACACGCCCGAAGTGCTCGAGACCTTCGCGCTGATGAAGAAGCAGGGCAAGGTCCGCTTTCTGGGTTTCTCGGCGCACACCGATCCGGCCGGCTGCCTGGAGGCCGCCATAGACACGGGCGTCTACTCCATGGCGCTTGTCGCCTATCACTTCCTGAACCACCGCTGGGTGGGCCCCGTCCTCGAGAAGGCCAGGAAGGCGGACTTTGGCGTCATGTCGATGAAGGCGAGCAGGGTGATCCTGAACCCCATGAACCGCCGCCAGACCAACCCCGAGCGCGTCAAGGCGGTCAACGAACTGGTACCCGGCAGCCACATGAACGCCCACCAGAAGGCCTTCTGGTGGGCCTTGCAGAACCCCAACCTTGCCGGCGTCGTTGCCGGGATGCTGAACTTCGACCAGGCCAAGGAAGATGTGCCCCTGGCGCTTGAGACGAAGGCTTAGAGCCTCCACGGGTACCTCACGATGACTGGACTGATTCCGTTTCGCTGGCCCGCCGAGTGGAAGGACCCCTCCAAGCTCGCCCTGCTCCGGGGCACTCCCATCAACTGCCTGGCGGGGCAGGCGCCGCCTCCGTTTCCCACCGGCGATTTGAAGTTCATCAGGCTTGAGAAGGACAGCCCCCCGGACGGCATCGCCGTGCGCGCGGGCGTCTGGCCGTGGGTACTGCCACCGGAGCGGGACGTGGCGGAAGCCGGTCCCACGGGGGCTCCGTGGGTGGACTCCAACGTCGGCACCATCCACATGGCGCGGACCCTGGCGCCGGGCAAGCCCGTGTGGCTGACCTACGCGCCTCCCGCCGCCAAGCAGGGCCCCCCGCTGAGTTCGTTCGCCAGGCCGGTGGCCGAGGCTGCCGCCCACGGCGCCCGGTGGGTCATCACATTGAACGAGCGGTTTGTGGCGGGGCTGGACGCCGGCAGCGGCGAAGCGCTCCAGGCCTGGAAGCGACTGGCAGCCGCTCTCAACTTCTTCGAGCGCCGCCCGGAGTGGAGAAACTGGGAACCGGTGGCCGCGCTGGCCGTGGTGTCCACCTTCGAGGGCGAGACCGAACTGCTGAGCTACGAGTTCCTGAACATGGCTCCCCGGCGCCAACTGGCGTTCCGCGCGGTGCTGCCCAAGGGCGTGCCCCACACCTCCTTCGACAAGCAGAAGGCGATCGTGTACATTGAACCGGGTCCGCCGGAAGGTGAGGTGCGCAAGCGGCTGGTGGCTTTTGCCGAGGCCGGCGGTCTTCTGATCTCGCCGCGTGGAATCGTGACCACTCCCCCCGACCAGACCCGCATGCAGTACCAGTTCCATCGAGCCGGCAAGGGGTGGATCGCCGTCCCGCCGGACGCCTGGTACGACCCCTACCTGATGGTCCGGCAGGTGCACCTCCTGCTGGGCCACCGGCTGGACGTGGTCCGCGTCTGGAACGGAAGCGACGTGGGCAGCTACTGCCTGGCGAGCCCGAAGGGCGACCGGGCTGTGGTCCATCTGATCCAGTACGGAGCGGGTCCTACGCTGCCGGTGACGCTGGGATTCGACACGCCCTACCGGGTGGCGCGCGTCACAACCCTTGAGTCGGAGAGGATCCTCAAGCCCTCCCGGGGGGAACTGGGCGTGGAGTTTGCCGTGGGCGAGTTCTCAGATTATGCCGCGGTGGAGTTGGAGGTCTGATATGCCATGGAGCCGCAGAGAATGGCTGGCCGCCGCCGCAGCCGGGGCTCTGACCCGGAAGGCGCGGGCAGCGTCCGCTGCCACTGTCGCAGTGGGCCGGTGTTCGTCCTACGGGCCGGCCGTTGTGCCCGTGATGGCGACCATGTTCGGGCAGCTTGGCGGCATCGCCGGGCTGGTTTCCGGCAAGACGGTCGCCATCAAAATCAACATGTCCAGCCCGCTGCGCGAACGCACGGGGTTCCGGCCGGCGTGGTTCACGCGCTGGACGCACCCCGACGTGATCGGGGCGGCCATCCGGTTGTTCCACAAGGCCGGCGCGAGGCGCATCCGCATCCTGGAGAGTTCCACCGAGGATGCCCATCCACTGGAGGAGAACTTCCTGATCGGCGGGTGCGATCCGAACGCCCTGCTTAAGCTGGCGCCCTCGGTCGAAATGGAGAACACCAGCGGCCTGGGAAGCGGCCACGACTACAGCCGGCTGGAGGTGCCGGGCGGGGGCCTGATCTATCCGGGCTTCGACGTGAACCACTCGTATGCCAAGTGCGACGTGATGGTCTCGATGGCCAAACTTCTGGAGAGCCCGGCGGCCGGGCTGTCGCTTTCCATGGAGAACATGCTGGGCATCGCGCCCGTCACCATCTACGGCGATGCCGCCGGCTATGAATCGCCCTCCGACGAACCCTACGGCGAGCGCACCGCCATCTTCGCCACCGGGAAGCGGCAGCCGCCGCACACGTCACCGGCCGAGAAGAACCCGGATTCGCCGCGGGAGCCCGGCTATCGCCTGCCTCGGATCGTGGTGGACATCCTGAAGGCCAGGCCGGTGCACCTGGCGATCATCGACGGCGTCGAGAGCCAGACGGGCACGCGGGAGCGAGGCGTGCGTCCCGTGAAGCCGGGCGTTCTCATCGCGGGTCTGAATCCGGTTGCCACCGACGCGGTAGCGGCGGCCATCATGGGCTTCGACCCTATGGCGGCCCGCGGCAAACCGCCGTTTGAAAACTGTGACAGCACGCTGCAACTGGCCGAAGAGGCCGGCCTCGGCCCGCGGGACCCGGGCAAGATCAAAGTCCTGGGCCTGCCCGTCGCCAAGGCGCGCTTCCCCTTCAGGTGAGCGTGGCAGAGCGGGCCGCCGCGGACATCCGGGCCAGGCGCTACTCGGCGGCCGGGCAACCCCAGCGCCGCGCTGCCTGGGAGGCGATGCTGAGGGCCTGCGCAGGGGCCCGGTTGTCGTGGAAGGCCTGGGCGAGGTCGGCGGCTGCCCGGCAATAGTCGATCCCGGCTGGCGCGGCGGGTAGAGCCTGGCCTCGCACCAGCGACTTCTGGACTAGAGAGATCGAAACCCAATCCGGTTGGCCTGACGCCCGATAGGCTTCCGCCAGCGCGTCGTAGACGTCCGGATCGCGGGGATCCAGTATCCGGGCGTACCGGAGCGCCTCCACCGCCTCCTCGTGGCGGCCGAGGCTGACGTAGCTCTGGGCCAGGAACAGGTAGAGCAGCAGGGACGCCCTCGGAGCGACGAGGGGTTTACCGTGGGAGATCTGCGCCTGGTCGAAAGCGGCTTGCGAGGCCTGGGAGATCCGGCGCGCTCGCAGCAGAACCTCCAGCGATTTTTCGTGCCAGGCTCGAGCCTCGCCTGGCGGCACAAGGCCCGCCTTTGCGAAGTAGTAGGCGCCCAGGTTGGCCGGGATCAGCTCGGAGGACCGCTCGGGGGGAAGGTCGCGGACAATCCCCCAGGCCGTCTCTTGCGCCCGGATCGCAAGGTCGATGTTCCGTCGCTCGTCCTGCTCGATGTACGCCTTGGCCAGCGCGTCGTGCAGCCGCGCGCTCTTTGGCGCGGTCTTCGTATCCGCCAGAGTGAGGGTAAGGCTGCTCTGCCAGTCTAGATTGCGCGCCCAGGTGCGTCCGGCGTAGAGCAGCAGGACCGCGCCGAGCGCAAATGCAGCGAACCGGCGCGGCAGGCGCCACCATGCAGCGGCCGCCAGGCCGACCGCGAAGGCCACTGACGGAAGGTACAGGAACCGTTCGGCCATCACGCTGCCGATCAGGACGACGAGGTTCGACGTCGGCAGCAGCGCGATACCGAAGAACCCTGCCAGCCAGAAGACCAGCGGGTTCCGCCGGCGCATCGCGAAAGCTAATATCAGCAGGCCCACGATCACCACCAGGGCGGCCCAGGCCGCGGCATCCCTCCAACCAGCGGGCGCGATCTGGTTGTAGGACCAGTCGGATGACAGGCGCAGCGGCCACATGAGCAGCCAGATCTCCATGCCTACGACCTTGATGGCGGTGAAGCGCGCCTGCCAGAAATCCAATCCGCGCAGGATGTTGTCCACAAACATGACCTGCGGCCAGGGCAGATTGGCGAACACGGCCGTGCGCGCCGCCAGCAC
>JBBITL010000127.1:0-3792 GCA_037440765.1 Solibacteraceae bacterium | reverse complement strand
ACATGACCTGCGGCCAGGGCAGATTGGCGAACACGGCCGTGCGCGCCGCCAGCACGGCCAGAGTGGCGAGCAAGTCGGCGCGGCCCACCACGTTCACGACCGCCTCGGTCGCAATGGGATGGAGCGTCCACAGCGCGGCAGCGAAGAAAGCCGGAGCCGGACGGGTGAGCAGCACCAGCGCCAGTTCGTAGACCAGCCAAGCGTTCAGCATGTGCAGCAGCAGGTTGACCCAGTGGTAGCCCGCTGGATCGGCGCCGTGTCCCAGCACCGTGTAGTTCACAAGAAACGACAAAGTCGTGACGGGGCGGTAGATCCAGTCGCCCGGTGTTGGCCACCAGTAGTCCTTCGAGAAGATCTGCACGAGACTCTCGACGGAGAGGGACCGGATGCGGGCATCCTCCAAAACGATGACGCGGGCGTCGTGAAACAAGCCCAGGTCGAAGGAGTTCGAGTATGCCGCCAGGGCCATGGCTGCAAGCGCCAGGCGGAGGAGCCACTTCGAATTCCGCCGGGGTTTCGGTTCACTTTCGGGCTTTGAGCGTCCGCGGCGCTTGCGCATTGAAGACGAGGTTAGCATGACGATGCAAGACCAAGGTGCGATACTATGACGTGGGACACGGGAATCGGAACCAGGCATGAACAAGCCGGCGCTGGTGGTGGGCATACTTAGCGGCGCCGTCTTTGTGCAGAGCTTCTCCGCCAGTCTGGTGAAGAGCCCGAACTTCGACGAAATCACGCACATCGCCGGCGGGATGTCGTACTGGCGACCGGGCGGATAGTCGTAAACCAGCAGCACCCGCCTCTGCTCAAGGAAGTCGCCGGTGCGCTTTTGTGGCTGGCCGGAGTGCGCTGGCC
Organism: Solibacteraceae bacterium; assembly: GCA_037440765.1. Taxonomy (GTDB): domain Bacteria; phylum Acidobacteriota; class Terriglobia; order Bryobacterales; family Bryobacteraceae; genus DTKY01. Next base: position 2,937 of record JBBITL010000127.1, on the reverse strand, counting down.
GGACACCCGCGAGGCCACCGCCTTGGCCAACGGGAACCTGGCGCTGACCAACCAGGTAAGCGTTGCCATCCTCGAAGAGAACGGGCCGGACAAGGTGACGTTCTGGTCAAGGCTCCCTTTCATCCTGCTCGCGACGCTGGGGGCGGTGGTTCTGTATCTGTTCGCGCAAGCCCTTGTCGGAAGAGCGCCGGCCCTCGGCGCCGTATTCCTGTATAGCCTGGACCCCAACATTCTGGCCCATTCGTTTCCCGTCACCACCGACGTGGGGCTGGCCGTCTGCGTGATGGTGTTCCTGCTGGCGCTGTGGAACTACTTCCGGCAGCCCACCCGGGCACGTGCCGTCTGGTGCGGCCTGGCGCTCGGCGCCGCCCTGGGCGCCAAGTTCTCGGCGGTGATGCTGCTGCCGGTCGCCTGCGTGCTGGCCGCGGCCGCCGCGTTCTGGCCCGTCGAAGCCGGCGCCGCCAGGCCGAAGACTTACCTCCCTCCCTCGAGCCGGAAGGCTTTGTGCCCTTGCGGGAGCGGGAAGAAGTACAAGAACTGCCATGAACAGGCCAACCGCGCCGCGGAACCGGCGGTCAGCCGCTCGCGGCGGTTGCTGCGATACGGATCTGCGCTGGCGGGCGCCTGCGCGGTTGCCTTCCTGCTGATCCAGGTCATATATCTGTTCCCGAAGGACCCGCTCCAGTACATTACGGGTCTGCGCCTGGTGAACGCCGACCACGCCGCGGGCTACTTGGTCTACATGGCCGGCCAGTTGGCCCATCGATTCTACTCGTACTACCTGGTGGCGTATCTGCTGAAGGAGCCCCTGGCCGCAATCATTCTGACGGCGTTGGGGCTGATCGTTGTTGCGCGCAGCAAGACCATCCCCCGTCTGGCTCGTGTTTTCCTGCTCGTCCCTCCTGCGGCGTTCTTCATCGGCTATACCCTGTTCTCGACCAACATCGGGATCCGCTACATTACTCCGGTCCTGATATTCGCGCATATACTCGGAGGCGCCGGGCTGGCGGCGCTCGTCCGGAGTGCGAGGACGTGGAAGCGCGGAGTGGCCGCAGTGTTGTGCCTGTGGCTGGTAGTCGCGGCGGCGGGGCCGAGTGGCTGAGGGAGACGGAACCTGTCGCCATTGTGGGGCACTCCTATTACGTCTTCGACATCCCGGAGCCGAAGGCCGGGACTCCGTCCAGCGCCCCCGGGCCGTGAGCCGCCGCCGGCCGCAGCGCGGAGCCGCGAACCCGGGGGCTCCGGGTGAAACCGCCTGCATTCGGCCGCCGCTTGATGCATGCAACAAAGGATGGAACGTTCTCCAGCTTTGGCCGTCATAACAAGTGTATGGCTGACGCAGCATGGTCGAGAGATTACGAGTACCGGCGGCTGAGAGCCGAATACGACGCAGCTTTCGCTGAGCTGTGTGCGGCGCAGCCGCCGGCGGGGCAATGGGGAAGAGCAGCAGAGCAGGATCGCTTCGAGAAGGCGCTCGCCTCCTATCGCGAGTCCCGGCAGAGACTGGTGCGCTTTCTGGCCGGCGTGGAGCAGCCTTCCCCGGGCCGCCGCGACGACGTGAGCGCCGTGGCCTACCGCCTGTGGGAAGAGGCGGGGCGGCCCATCGGCAATCCCGAACGGCACTGGTATCAGGCCGAGGCTCTGGTTCGCGCCGCCCGGCAATAGGGCGCCACACACCGCTCGGGTATCCGCACTGCGCGCCGTCGCTCTTGACTTCCTCCTCCATTAGGAGTACCTACGAATTGGGGCTACAGTCCCGCCACGCGGGAGCCTGGCGGAGGGAGGTGAGGAATGGTTTCACGCACGCTGGTCCAGATGATCGAAGACAACTGCGACCGGCTCACGGAGAGGATCGTAAGGCGGCAGCGGGAAACCGCCGAACTGGTTCACCTGGGGAGACTCCCGGAGTCGGAATTGAGGGACAGGGCGCGCGAGGTCTTGAAGAACTTCGGAAGCTGGCTGATGGCGGGCCGCGAAGGTGAAGCGGCCCGGCGATACGAGTGGCTGGGCCGGCACCGCTTTGAGCAGTCCATTCCGCTGCACGAGGTCGTCATGTCCCTGCACATTCTCAAGGAGCACATCGTGGACTACGTCCGCGAGCAGGGCGTCGGCCGGAATTCGCTGGAATTGTACGCGCAGGAGGAACTGGAGCACATGGTGGGCCTCTTCTTCGACGGCGCCGTGTACCACGCCGTGCACGGCTATGAGGGGGCGCTTCGCCGCGCCGGGTCGGCCGGCGGCTGAAAGCGGCATGGAACAGGCGAGGATCGGACTTATGCGGCGGGCCATCGGGCTCGCCGCCGAAAACGCGCGCTCGGGCCGGGGAGGCCCGTTCGGCGCGGTGATAGCCCGGGAGGGCCGGATCATCGCCGAGGGCGTGAACCTGGTCACCTCCACGAGCGATCCTACGGCTCACGCCGAGATCACGGCTATCCGGGAAGCCTGCCGCAGGCTGGGACGATTCCACCTGCCGGGCTGCGAGATCTACGCCAGTTGTGAGCCGTGTCCCATGTGTCTGGGGGCGATCTACTGGGCGCGGCTGGACAGGGTCTACTTCGCCGGGACCCGGTCGGACGCCGCCGGCGCCGGATTCAGCGACGCGAGGGTTTATGAGGAGCTCTCCGCTCCCGCCGGATCCCGGACCATCACCTTCGAACAACTGCTCCGCGAGGAGGCCCTGCCGGCATTCCAGGAGTGGCTCAGCAAGCAGGACCGCGTCGAGTACTGACCGGCAGGCCAGGAGGCCCGCCGCCTGGTGTCCCGAGTCAGAAGTTCGCTGAACAAATGCGCCCGCCTGCTGACGAGTGTGCGTGAAAAGTCGCCGGGGCAGAACACCCAAACAGGGATGGGTGACGCTTCAGACAATAGTGGGCGAGTACATCTGCTGCACACCGGAGCAAGACTGGCTGCTGCCGCCGCGGGTCGATGAGGAATCGG
>JBBITL010000126.1:0-9239 GCA_037440765.1 Solibacteraceae bacterium | reverse complement strand
CGGTGAGCCGCCCGTCGTCCAGGATCTGCAGCATCACGTTGAACACGTCGTGGTGCGCCTTTTCGATCTCATCGAAGAGGACAACGGAATACGGCCTCCGGCGTACCGCCTCGGTGAGCTGCCCGCCCTCCTCGTATCCCACGTAGCCCGGAGGCGCGCCAATGAGCCGGGCCACGGTGTGCTTCTCCTGGTACTCGGACATGTCGATGCGCACCATGGCGTGCTCATCGTCGAACAGGAACTGGGCCAGCGCGCGGGCCAGTTCGGTCTTGCCCACGCCCGTGGGGCCCAGGAAGATGAAGCTGCCGATGGGGCGGTTGGGGTCCTTGAGCCCGCTGCGCGCGCGCAGCACCGCCTCGGCCACCGCGCTAACCGCCTCCTGCTGCCCGACCACGCGCCGGTGCAGTTCCTCCTCCAGGTGGAGCAGCTTCTGCAACTCGCCTTCGAGCAGTTTGGAAACCGGGACGTGGGTCCAGCGGCTGACAACCTGGGCGATGTCCTCCTCGTCCACTTCCTCCTTGAGCAGCCTGACCTGCCCCTGCTTGCCCGCCAGGTTGTCCTCGGCCTCTTTCAGCTTGTGCTCGAGGCCCGTCAGCTTGCCGTACTTCAGCTCGGCGGCCTTGTTGAGGTCGTACTGCTGCTCGGCCAGCTCGATTTCGTGGCGCGTCTGCTCGATGTCGGAGCGCAGCGAGCGCAGCGTCTGCACGGACTCCTTCTCGGCCTGCCATTGGGCTCTCAGCGCGCCGGCCTCCGTCTGGAGGTCCGCCAGCTCCTTCTCGATCCTGGACAGCCGCTCCATGGAGGCCGTGTCGATCTCCTTGTTGAGCGCCTCGCGCTCGATCTCAAGCTGCAAGATCCGGCGCAGGCGCTCGTCCAGTTCCGAGGGCATGGAGTCGATCTCGGTGCGCAGCCGGGCGGCGGCCTCGTCCACCAGGTCGATGGCCTTGTCGGGCAGGAAGCGGTCAGAGATGTAGCGGTTGGAGAGCGCCGCTGCCGAGACCAGCGCGCTGTCCTTGATGCGCACGCCGTGGTGCACCTCGTAACGCTCCTTGAGGCCGCGCAGTATGGAAACGGTGTCCTCGACCGAAGGCTGGTCCACCAGCACGGGCTGGAAGCGCCGCTCCAGCGCGGCGTCCTTCTCGACGTGCTTGCGGTACTCGTCCAGGGTGGTCGCGCCGATGCAGTGCAGTTCGCCCCGCGCCAGCATGGGCTTGAGCAGGTTGCCGGCATCCATGGAGCCTTCCGCCTTGCCGGCGCCCACCACCGTGTGGAGTTCATCGATGAACAGGACGATATCGCCCTGGGCCGCCTGAACCTCTTTGAGCACAGCCTTGAGGCGCTCCTCGAACTCGCCACGGTACTTGGCGCCGGCGATCAGGGCTCCCATGTCGAGCGCCACCACGCGGCGGCGCTTCAGCCCCTCGGGCACGTCGCCGCGCACGATGCGCTGGGCAAGTCCCTCGACGATCGCCGTCTTGCCCACTCCGGGCTCGCCGATCAGCACCGGGTTGTTCTTGGTGCGGCGGCTGAGGACCTGCATCACGCGCCGGATCTCGTCGTCGCGGCCGATCACCGGGTCCAGCTTCCCCCGGGCGGCCAGCTGCGTGAGATCCCGCCCGTATCGCTCCAGCGCCTGGTAGGTGCTCTCGGGCGTGGGCGTGGTGACGCGCTGAGCGCCGCGGACCTCTTGCAGGGCGCGCATAAGGCGGTCGCGCGTGACGCCGGACTCCTTGAACAAGCGGCCCGCCGCGCCGCCGTCATCGGTGATGGAAAGCAGCAGATGCTCGACCGAGACAAACTCGTCCTTCATCCGCCCGGCCTCATCCTCGGCCTGCGACAGGAGCCGGTTCAGCCTGCCGGTGACGTAGATCTGGTCGGGCGCGCCCGCCGGTCCTGAGACCTTCGGCAGGCGCTCCAGTTCCCGCTCCAGCCGGCCGGCCAGTGTGTCGGCCCGGATCTCGGCCTTGTTCAGGATGGCTGGCGCAAGGCCTCCCTGCTGCTCCAGCAGCGCCGCCAGCAGGTGCTCGACATCAATCTGCTGATGGCTTAGCCGCGCAGCCTTGGTCTGGGCGGCGTGCAGGGCCTGCTGTGCCTTTTCGGTGAACCGGTTGATGTTCATGGTTTAGTGTGTCTCTATCAGATATTATAAGCGCATGCGTATTAGATTTCAAGTGGGCCCGAAGTCAGCCGTCCCTGCGGCTCGCCGCGCTGTCCGGGTTGGACGCGGGTCAGGCGCTTCGCTTAACATAAGGCCATGACTCGACGGGAAGCGATTTCCACGATGGCGGCTCCGCTGGCGGCCAGGGCGGCCGGCGTCAGGCCGAGCATACTGGTCCACGAGCACGTGCTGGTCGACTTTGTCGGGGCCGCCGAAATCCGGCCCGGCAGGTACGACGCCGACGAGGTTTTCCGCGTGGCCCGGCCGAAACTGGAGGAGATCAGGCGACTGGGCTGCCGCCGCTTCCTGGAATGTACGCCCGATTTCCTCGGCCGGGACGCCGGGCTGATGAGGCGCCTCTCAGACGCCGTCGGCCTGGAGATCTGGATCAACACCGGAATTTACGGCGCAGGCAAGCACCGCTACGTGCCGCAATACGCGCGTGAGGAATCCGCCGAACAGTTGGCCCGCCGCTGGATTGCGGAAGCGCGCTCGGGCGTGGACGGCGTCAGGCCGCGCTTCATCAAGACCGGCGTTGCCGCCAGTCCCCTGGAGGAACTGGACCGTAAGCTCATCCGCGCGGCCGCCATAACTTCGCGCGAAACCGGCCTCACGGCGGCCTCTCATACGGGCGACGGTGCGGCTGCCCTGGAGCAGATCGAGATCTTTGCCTCCATGAAGATTGACCCCTCCAGGTTCGTCTGGGTCCATGCGCAGAACGAGAAGAACCACGCGTTGCACGAGAAGGCCGCGCGCCTGGGCGCCTGGGTCGAGTTCGACGGCATCGGCCCCAAGACCGCGGCCTGGCACCTGGACTGCGTCCGCTTCATGGCCGGAAAGAACCTCCTTGGCCGTGTGCTGCTCTCCCAGGACTCGGGCTGGTACCACGTGGGCCAGCCCGGTGGGGGAGACTACCGCGGCTATGCCTACATCTACACCGACTTCCTGCCCAGGCTCGACCCGGCCTGGGTTGACCGGCTGATGTGGGAGAACCCGAGAGCGGCCTTCGGCCGCTGATCGCCCCCGGCAGCCCGGGGGGCAGCCCGGAGGCGGCCGCTGTTGCGGCTACCATGAAGTCATGGCGCGTTGCGGCTGGTTGACGCTGGCGCTGCTGTTGGCGGGGTGCTCCCGCGACGGGCGCGAGCCGGTCATCGGAGAAGGCTACGTGGTGCCCGAGACGCTGAACCTGCGCAAGGAGCTCGGGCCCCGGGAGCCGTCGGTGGCCACCGTGCGCCACGGCGACAGGCTCGAGATACTGGCCCGCAGACGCCGCTTCGTGAAGGTCCGCACCGGCGCCGGCGAGGTGGGGTGGACCGACGGCGGCCTGCTGTTCGGCCCGGAACAAATGCAGGAACTCCGCGCGCTGGCCGTCCGTGCGGCCGCGATGCCCTCGCACGGCGGCGCCACGGTGTTGGACACCCTGAATGTGCACACCCATCCCGAGCGCCAGTCGCCGAGCTTCCACCAGATTCGTGAGGGCGAGCACGTGGCCGTCCTCGAGCACAGGCTTGTGCCCCGGACACAGCCGGAGTTGCCGCCCGACGACTGGTTTCTGGTGCGGCTTTCCCCGGGGGAAGCAGGGTGGGCGCTTGGAAGCATGCTGGTCATGGCCATCCCCGACGAAGTGGCGCAGTACGCCGAAGGCCATCGCATAACGTCGTACTTCTCGCTCGGCGAGGTCCCCGGCGGCGGCCTGCTGAAGCACAACTGGCTGTGGACGACCATCGCCAAGGGCCGCCAGCCCTACCAGTTCGACAGCTTCCGGGTATTCATGTGGAGCGCGCGCCGCCACCGTTACGAGACCGCCTACATCGAGCGCAACCTCAGGGGCTACTTCCCGGTCACCGTGGAGACGCCGCCCGGCGCGCCACCCAGGTTCTCCCTGATCGTGGAGGACAAAGACGGTGCGCGCCAGCGGCGAACCTACACCTTCCAGGGCTACCGGGTGCGGCTGGTGGAGCGAGCCGCCTGGACGCCGCCGCCTGAGGCCCCGGCTCCCGCGGCGGCCGCCGGCGAGCAGTCCGGCCCCGGCCCGTCCTGGCTGGGAAGGATGCGGCAGCGCCTGGGCGACCTGCAGCGCCGGCTCTCAGGCAACTGAGCCCGTCGCGACCCGGTCCAAGTCCAGGAACGACCGGATATGGGGGTGGTCCGCCCTTTCCACGTCGGCGACCGGCCCCGCATAGATCACGCGTCCCTCGTGCAGCACCACCACCCGGTCGGCCACCCTCCGCATCAGGTCCAGGTCGTGTGTCACCACCACCGAGGTGAGACGGAGCTGCTCTTTGAGCCGCTGCATCAGATTCATCAGCAGGTCCGACATGAGCGGGTCCACCATGGTGGTCGGCTCGTCGTACAGGATACACTCCGGCTGCGCGGCCAGCGCCCGGGCGATGGCCACCGCGCGGCGGTGCCCGGTGGAAAGGTCGCTAGGCCAGGCGTCCCGGTATTCGCTCAGCCCCACCATGCCGAGCAGCCCGTCGACCACGTCGATCTTGTTGGCGGAGTCGTAATCCTCGCGCAACTCCAGGGAGAACAGGATGTTCTCGCACACCGAAAGCGAATCGAACAGGGCGCCGCTCTGGAAAACCATGGTCACTTTCCTGCGGATACGCCGCAGTTGCGACTCCCCCCAGCCGGTGATGTCCTCGTGAGCCACGATCACATTGCCCGCGTCCGGCTTCAGGAAGCCCATGATGTGCGCCAGGGTGACGGACTTGCCCACGCCGCTCCGCCCGATGATCGCCACCGTCTCGCCGGGATCCACGTAAAAATCGACGCCGTCCAAAACGGGCTGGTCGAACGTCTTATAGACGTGGCGGAACTCAATGTAGTGAGGGTATTGTCCCAGCATCAGGCGGGCCGCGCGGCTCGGGCGGCTTTCATGTGAAAATGATAGCATTGGGCGGCAATTAGGGCTATAATTCCATAAAACAGAAAAATGCGTTCCTGTTTGAGTCTGCTGGGGTGCCTGTTCTTCGCCCTGCCTGGATTCGCGGGCGGGCTGGAGGATTATCCCGCCCGGGCATCCTCGGTGGTGCGCGCCGACCCGCGCACGGGCCGGCTTGTCCGTGCGGTGGTGGCCGCGCCCGTCGCGCGCGCGGGAGCGAAGACCTCCGCCCGGGTTCCGGAGGCGGTACGCAAAGCGGCTCTCGATCGAGGCCTGGACCCGCTTCTGGTGCACGCTGTGATTCAGGCCGAGAGCAGCTACAACCCGTTCGCCGTTTCGCCCAAGGGCGCACAGGGCCTGATGCAGTTGATGCCCGCCACGGCCCGGCGCTATGGCGCCGCCAACAGTTTCAACATCACGGAGAACTTGCAGGCCGGCGTCAGCTATCTGCGCGACCTGATGGACATGTTCGGGAGCCAGGAACTGGCTCTGGCCGCTTACAACGCAGGGGAAGGGGCCGTGATTCGCCACCGTGGAATCCCGCCCTACCCCGAGACGCGGCAGTACGTGCGTTCCATCACGAGCAGGTACGCAACCGCGAGACGGACCGGCGCCGGCGGGGCATCCACCCCGGCGGAGCCGCCCGCCCCGGCCTACCGGCCGATTGAACAGCGCATCGACGCGCACGGCAACCTGTACGTTCTGACGAGGTAGACACAGTGATCTCGCGGCTCATCGGCGGCAGGCGGCCACAGGCGCTGGCCCTGGGGTGGGCCGTGCTGGCTGCCGCCGCCTGCGCCGCCGAGGCCCCCGCCAACAGCGGCCGCGCCATGGAGGTGCGCAGCGTCCGCCACTGGGCGCTCGGAGACAGCACGCGTGTCGCCATCGAGGTCAGCGGCGAGTTCCAGTATCGCCACGACCGGCTGTCCGGCCCGGACCGGGTCTACTTCGACATCCTGGGCGCCCGGCCGGTCTTCATCAAAGAGAAGGTCCACACCATCCCGGTCGGCGACCGGCTGCTGAAACAGATACGGGTGTCGGAGACGCGGCTGTCGGTGACGCGGGTGGTGCTGGACCTCGGACAACCGGTGGACATCACCTCGGCCCAATTGACCAATCCGGACCGTCTGGTGGTGGAACTGCGGCCTCGCGGCCAGGCGCCTGTGGAGCGGTTCGCTGAGCCGCCCGCCCGGCCGCCCGCTGTTCCGGAATTCAAGCCGGTGCCTCAGCCGGAGCCTGCCACCGCCAGGGACGAGAGAATCCCCCTGCCCGCCAGGAAGGCTGTGACCGGGAGCCCCTCGCTGGTCCGCGCCCTGGGTCTCAAGCTCGAGCGTGTGGTGATAGACCCGGGCCACGGAGGGAGCGACACAGGTTCCATCGGCCCGACCGGCCTGATGGAAAAGGACCTGGTTCTGGACGTCGCGCTGCGGCTGGGCGCCCTGATCCAGGAGCGCCTGGGAGCCGAGGTCGTCTACACGCGCACCGAGGATGTGACGGTGCCGCTGGAGGCGCGCACGGCATTGGCCAACGAGCACAAGGCTGACCTGTTTCTTTCCATTCACGCCAACGCCGGAATCCGCACGGCTGCAGGCTCGGAAACCTACTACCTGAACTTCACCACCGACCGCGGCGCCATGGAAGTGGCAGCCAGGGAGAACGCGAGCAGCCACCGGACCATCAGCGAGTTGCAGGGGCTGATCGAGAAGATCGCCCTGAAGGACAAGATCGAGGAATCCCGGGAGTTCGCGGCCAGGGTTCAGGCCGCCCTGCACAAGGAACTGGCGGGCGCCAATGCCGCCTCCCGGGACCGGGGTGTGCGCAAGGCTCCCTTCGTTGTCCTGATAGGCGCGTCCATGCCGTCGGTGCTGACCGAGATCGCATTCATCAGCAACCCCCGCGAGGAAAAACTGCTCAGGACCGACGGCTACCGCCAGAAAATCGCCGAAGGGCTTTACAGAGGGGTGTCGCAGTATGCCTCCACCCTGAGCCGCTTCCAGGTCTCCCAGACCAGCCGCCCCTGAGGCGATTGCGGGCTGGACTCCGAAATTATTATGATTGAGGAGTACGGAGTCCGGCAGTCTGAGGGGGCAGGATGATCTACTCACGTTCGGCGGAATACGCGATTCGCGCCTTCGTTCACCTCACGCGGGTGCCTGAGGGCAAGTATGCGATGGTGAAGAACATCGCGCGGGAGGAGGGGATCCCCACGCACTTCCTGGCGAAGATTCTTCAGCAGCTCGCCCGCAAGGGCCTGTTGCGTTCGAGCAAGGGGCCCACCGGAGGCTTTCACCTGCGGCAGAGGCCCGAGGATGTCAGCCTGATGCACATCGTGCAGGCGCTCGACGGACTGGAGGGCTACGAGAGGTGCGCCAGCGGCCTCGCCGAGTGCAACGACGAGCAGCCCTGCGGAATGCACGACGCCTGGACGGCGCTGCGGAAGCGTATCATAAAATACTTGGAGAGCACTTCCATCGCCGACATTCAGACGGCGCTGGAGGAGAAGCGGAAGTCGCTCGCCCGGCCACGCCGCGCGAAGCGCCCCGCCAGCAAGTGAGCGGCCCCCGCCAGGGGACCGGCAGGATGAAAGGATGACAAATTCCGTGTTGGTCCCCATGGTGGTCGAGCAAACCGCCCGAGGCGAGCGGGCTTACGACATTTACTCGCGGCTGCTCCGGGAGAACATCATCTTCCTCGGCACGCCGATCGACGATACGGTGGCCAACCTGGTCATAGCCCAGATGCTGTTCCTGGCGGCCGAGGACCCCGAGAAGGACATCTCCCTCTACATCAATACTCCCGGCGGATCGATCACCGCGGGGCTGGCGATACTGGACACGCTGCGCTTCGTCGAGCCCGACATCGTCACCATCTGCGTTGGACAGGCGGCCTCCATGGGCGCCGTCCTGCTGGCCGCCGGAACCAAGGGCAAGCGCTACAGCCTGCCTCACTCGCGGATTCTCATCCACCAGCCGTCCATGAGCGGCCTGGCCGGGCAGGCGGCCGATATCGACATATACGCCAAGGAGATCCTGCGTATGCGGGAAAGCCTCAACATGATTCTGGCCGAGGCCACCGGGCAGCAGGTCGAAAAGGTCGCGCGCGATGTGGACCGCGACTACATCATGGACCCGCAACAGGCCGTCGAGTACGGCATGATCGACCGCGTCATCACCAGCCGCGAGTTGTCCCCCGTTGCCAAGCTCTAGCGCATGTCTGCGCTTTTAGCCGGTAATCGTCTGAAAACAGGGAGGCGGTTTTCGAGTTTGGTCACTACATGACCGTTTCCTGGCCCTCAGGCGGTTGCGGCGGGTCCAGGTCGGTGAGCCGCAGGATCTTCGTAAGCGTCAGACCAACCCATCTGTTCACGCGGGGGATCCAGTGCTGAACCGGGAGGGTGAGCGAGGAACAGGTGGGAAGGCGGCGGCGGCGCCGGAGCCGGGCGGAAGCCGAGCGGTTGGTTGCCGAGTACGAGACCAGTGGGATCGGCCGGGAAGAGTTCTGCCGGCAGCACGGGCTGGCACTGTCGACGTTGGCGCGCTATCGGAAGTGGGGGCGGGAGCGCGGTGAAGGAACCGGCCCAGGCCGGTGGGTGGCTGTGGAGCTATCCCGGCCAAACTCGGCGGGCAGCGGCTTGGCGGTGGTGCTGGCGGGCGACCGGCTGTTGTGCGATCCGCTGAGCGGCCACCTCTTCCTGCCGTGAACGCCCCCGCTTTCACTCCCGCTCTTTCCGACGCCCAGCGGATCGCCCAGCTCGAGCAGCAGCTTCAGTCCACTGCCTCGGAACTCCAGCGGGCGCTGTTGAAAGTCCAGGTGCTGGAGCACCGGCTGCGACTCCAGCGGATCCAGAAGTACGGTCCGGCGAGCGAAGAGCTCACCGATGCGCAACTGGCGCTTCTGGATAAGGTAGCGGCCATCTTATCCGTCGTGGAGACCTGCCGCCGCCTGAACATTCCGACCCGCGACTGCCTGGGCACGGTGCTGCCCGGTCTGGCCCGCACCTCTATCCAGCGGCTTGCCGAGCTCACCCCCACAGCCTGGGCCGCCCGCAACCGGTAGCCCCCACAGCGACGCCTGTCAAGATGTAGTTCGCTTGACGCTTACTTTCAAGGCGCAGTATCACCGCTTAGCCGCACGTCGCGGTACGAAACGAGCTGTCATCGCAGTGACGCACAGCCTCCTCGTCACCGCCTACTG
>JBBITL010000125.1:6086-9402 GCA_037440765.1 Solibacteraceae bacterium | reverse complement strand
GCCGTGCGCACGTGCGTCATGCCGGCGATGCGGATGAACTCTTTGAAGTCCCGGGGAACCCAACCGTTGTGCTTGTTGACCCGGCCGTAGCGCTCCCGCCAGAAGTAGAACTTGCTGGCCGCCACCCCCAGCCGACGGATGAACCGCCCGGCGCCGGTCTCGCCGGCCTCCGGCCAGCGCCGGACGAAGTCCACGATCTGGTCCCGCACATCGTGCGGCACCCAGACTCCGGAAACTTCAATGCTATTTTGGAGGAAGACGGCCCAGGAACCGATGCTCAAAGCCAAGGCGCCAACCGGCGAGGATCTGAACCCGCGGGAAACCGCGGAGTGGGTGGAGGCGCTTGAACAGGTAGTGGACCAGTCCGGTCCCGAGCGCGCCAATTACCTGCTGGACCGCCTGCTGGAGCGCGCGCGGCGCTCGGGTGTGGTCTTCCCTCACAGCCTCAACACTCCTTACGTAAACACCATCCCAGCCGGGGAAGAAGTCCCCTACCCGGGCGACCGCGCGCTGGAGCGCCGGATCAAGAGCTTCATCCGCTGGAACGCCATGGCCATGGTGGTGCGCGCCAATAAGTACGATCCCGGCATCGGGGGACACATCTCGACTTATGCGTCGCTGGCCACGCTGGTCGAAGTAGGTTTCAACCACTTCTTCCGCGCGTCCTACGGCGATCAGCCGGGCGACCTGGTCTATTTCCAGGGTCACGCTTCGCCGGGCATCTACGCCCGAGCCTTTCTCGAAGGCCGCCTGACCGAAAGACACTTGGAGAACTTCCGCCATGAACTGCGCGATCACCCCGGCCTCTCATCTTACCCGCATCCATGGCTGATGCCGGACTTCTGGCAGTTCCCGACCGTCTCCATGGGCCTCGGCCCGATCAACGCCATCTACCAGGCGCGGTTCATGCGCTACCTTGAGAATCGGGGAATACTCCCGAGCACGCCCCGCAAAGTATGGGCGTTTCTGGGTGACGGAGAGACGGACGAGCCCGAGTCGCTCGGGGCGCTCACGTTGGCCCCCAGAGAGAAGCTCGACAACCTGATCTTCGTCGTCAACTGCAATCTGCAACGGCTGGACGGACCGGTGCGCGGCAACGGGAAGATCATACAGGAACTGGAGTCGGCCTTCCGCGGCGCGGGCTGGAACGTCATAAAGGTCATATGGGGCGGATTGTGGGACCGGCTGCTTGCGAGGGACACCGATGGCCTGCTGGTCAAGCGCATGGGCGAATGCGTGGACGGCGACTACCAGAACTTCGCCGTGCGGGGGGGCGCATACGTGCGCAAGGTCTTCTTCGGGAAATGCCCCGCGCTGGCGGCGATGGTTGAGGACCTCACCGACGACGAACTGGCCGGCCTTCCGCGCGGCGGCCACGACCCGGTGAAGGTCTACAACGCCTACAAACGCGCCGTCGAGCACAAGGGTGCGCCGACCGTCATCCTGGCCAAGACCATCAAGGGTTACGGCATGGGCGAGGCCGGCGAGGGCCGCAACATCACCCACCAGCAGAAGAAACTCAACGAGCAGGAACTGGACTTCTTCCGGCGCCGGTTCTCGATCCCGATCCCCGACGAGGCCGTGAATGCGGTCTCCTTCTACCGGCCCCCCGAACAGAGCCCGGAGACGGTCTCCCTGAAGCGCAGACGCGAGCAACTGGGCGGATACCTGCCGGCGCGCAAGCCGGAGGCCGCCAGGCTGGCGGCGCTCCCGCCGGACGTCCTGGCCGAAGCGCTGGCCGGCAGCGAGGGCAGGGAAGTCTCCACCACCATGGCGTTCGTCCGTATCCTGACGCTGCTGCTGAAGGACCCGGGACTGGGCCGCTACGTCGTGCCCATCATCCCGGATGAGGCGCGCACGTTCGGCATGGAGCCGCTGTTCCGCCAGTTCGGCATCTACGCCAGCCAGGGGCAGCTCTACGACCCGGTGGACAAGGAGATGTTCCTGTATTACAGAGAAGCCAAAGACGGCCAGATCCTGGAGGAAGGCATCACCGAGGCCGGCTCGATGGCCTCCTTCACCGCCGCCGGCACTTCCTACGCCAACCACGGCGTGCCCATGATCCCCTTCTTCATCTATTACTCCATGTTCGGCTTCCAGCGGGTGGGTGACCTGATCTGGGCTTTCAGCGACTCGCGGGGCAAGGGCTTCATGGTGGGCGCCACCGCCGGGCGCACCACTCTGGCCGGAGAGGGACTGCAACACCAGGACGGGCACAGTCACGTGCTGGCCAGCACCGTGCCCGCCTGCGCCAGCTACGATCCGGCCTTCGCCTATGAGATCGCCGTCATCGTCCAGGACGGGCTCCGGCGCATGTACCGGGAGCAGGAGGACCTGTTCTACTACCTGACGGTGGGTAACGAGAATTACGCGCAACCGCCCATGCCCGAAGGCGCCGAGGAGGGCATCCTGAAGGGGATCTACCGGTTCAAGGCCGCGCCGGCGGGCAAGGCCGTGGTGCATCTGTTCGGCAGCGGCTCGATTCTGAACGAGGCCATGCGCGCCCAGAGCATCCTTGCGGAACGCTACCAGGTGCAGGCCGACGTGTGGAGCGTCACCAGCTACAACGAACTGCGCCGGGAGGCGCTGGCCGCGGACCGCTGGAACCGGCTGCACCCGGAGTCGCCCGCGCGCGTGCCGTACCTGCTGCGCGCACTCGAAGGCGCCGGGGGCCCCATCGTCGCCGCCACCGATTACATGAAGATCGTGGCCGACCAGGTGGCCCCGTGGCTTGCCGGCCGCATGACCTCCCTGGGGACGGACGGCTTCGGGCGCAGCGACAACCGCCAGCGGTTGCGGCGGCACTTCGAGGTCAACGCCGAGTCGATCGCGGTGGCGGCGCTGGCGCGCCTGGACGCTGCCGCGGCGCGGCGCGCGATTGAACAGCTGGGAGTCGACGCCGACGCTCCGGACCCCGCCCGGGCCTGATCCGGGAGGATTGCTACTCCTGGGCGGGCATCTGCTGTTCGCTCTCGTGCCAGGCGCTGATCTTCAGCCGCCGGCAAACCCAGCAGAGTCCTTCAGCGGAGTTGGGGGCACACGGGGAGCCGCACACCACGCACTTGCACGCGGCCTTGAGGCGATCCGGCTCGCACGCTTCCCGGGCGCGTTCCAGAATTTCCTCAGGAACGACCCTCCGCGGCGCCGGGGCTGGCTTTCGTCTCATTCCACTTCAACTATAGAGCATGCCAGGGGGATTCGTCCAACGCGGTTCCCGGAGTGGTTGTGTCATGTGTCTTGAAGCGTGGCGAGATTCCGGGTGCGCCTCCGGCCTTCATCTGCGGCCAGTGCCAGGAGACTGAACTGGATCATCCGG
>JBBITL010000125.1:0-6076 GCA_037440765.1 Solibacteraceae bacterium | reverse complement strand
TTGAACGCCTTCTGGCGTCCGTGGCCCGCACCACCGGAATGGAGATCATCCGTTGCGCCGCGCGGCCCGCTGCCCGCCGCCGCGGCGAGCGCTTCGCGCGACTGGCCGGGCGGGGGCGGCAGCCAACGGAGAGCAACTTTCTGCCCTGCGGGCTATTGGTAGTTCACCAGCGAGGCGAACGACGCGGGCTCCAGGCTTGCTCCGCCCACCAGAGCGCCGTCAATGTCGTTCTGCGCCATAAGGCCCTTGACATTGTCTGGCTTCACGCTGCCGCCGTACAGAATGCGCAACTGGCTGGCGGGAGCGAAGCCGAACTGCTGAGCGATCACCGAACGGATGTAGCGGTGCGCCTCCTGGGCCATGTCGGGCGTGGCCGTTTTTCCCGTGCCGATGGCCCAGACCGGCTCGTAGGCGATGGCGATCTTCTCAATCTGGTGGGTCGAGAGGTCTCCCAGTCCGCCGCGCAACTGCGCCAGCAGCACCGGCTCGGTCTGGCCCGACTCGCGCTCCTCCAGCTTCTCGCCGACGCACACGATGGGGCTCAGCCCTCCCTCGATCGCCGCCACCGTCTTCTGTAACACGGTCTGCTCAGTCTCGCCGAAGTACTGCCGCCTCTCGCTGTGCCCGATAATTACCCACCTGGCCCCCACCTCCGCCAGCATCGGTGCGGACACCTCTCCGGTGAAAGCGCCTTCCTTGGCCCAGTAGAGGTCCTGCCCGCCGATCTCGACTTTGCTGCCCGCCGCGGCAGCCACCGCCGCCGGAATGTTCACGAATGGCGGCGCGATGACGATGTCGCAGTGGTTGGAGTCCGCCACCGCGGGCAGAAACTTCTCGAAGAACGCCGCCGTCTGGGCCGCGGTCTTGTACATTTTCCAGTTTCCAGCGATCAAAGGGCGCCTCATATGATTGCGTTCAAAAAACCCGTTCCTTTCTCGATCTCAACTCCGAAATTCTCCGCCACGGTCCGGCCGATGTCGGATATGGACGTGCGAACTCCCAGGTTAACGTTCTTGCGCGCCGCCGGGCCGAAGGCCAGAACGGGGACGTACTCGCGGCTGTGGTCGGTGGAGGGCGTGGTGGGGTCGCAGCCGTGGTCGGCGGTGAAGATCGCCAGGTCCCGGGCGGTCATACGTTCGGCCAGGCGAGGCACCCAGGCGTCCACCGCCTCCAGTGCGGCGGCGTAGCCCTCGACGTCGTTGCGGTGCCCGTACAGCATATCGAAATCGACGAGGTTGACGAAGATAAGGCCTTCCGGCGCCGTGTCCATGGCCAGCAGCGTGCGCTCCATGCCGTCGGCGTTGTTCTTCGTCTTGTCGTGCGAGCTGATCCCGCGCCCCAGGAAGATCTCGTAGATTTTGCCGATGCTGTGGACCGCCACGCCGCGCCCGGCCAGCCGGTCGAGCAGCGTGCCTTCGGGAGGTGCGACCGCGAAGTCCCTGCGGCCGGCCGTGCGGACAAACGCTCCGGGCTTGCCCTGGAAGGGCCGCGCGATCACCCGCCCCACCTGGTGCGGGCCGCTCAGGATCGCGCGCGCCGTTTCGCAGATCCGGTACAGCTCGGCGACCGGGATCACATCCTCGTGTGCCGCCACCTGGAATACGCTGTCGGCCGAGGTGTAGACGATCGGCGCGCCGGTGCGCATGTGCTCCGCGCCGAGCCGCTCGATGATCTCAGTCCCCGAGGCGGACTGGTTGGCGAGCGACGCCCGGCCGATCCGCCGCTCGAACTCGTCCATGATCTGGCGCGGGAATCCGCCTGGATAGACCGGGAACGGCGCGGCCAGGTGAATGCCGGCCATCTCCCAGTGTCCCGTTGTGGTGTCCTTGCCGGGCGAGGCGGGCGCGCACTTGCCGAAAGCTCCTGCCGGTTCGGCCGGCGGCGCGAGGCCCGCGACGGGCCGGATGCTGGCCAGCCCCAACCCGGCCAGGTTCGGCAGCCGCAGCGGACGGGCGCGCGCGATGTTGCCCAGCGTGTCGCTGCCGGCGTCGCCGTAGGCGGCGGCGTCGGGTGTCTCCCCCACCCCGAGACTGTCGATGACGACGAGGATGACCCGGCCGAAGCGCGCCATCAGTTGGTCTGCGCGGCGTTGGCGCGGATGAAGGTGGCGACAGCCGCCGCGCGCTCACGCACCCGGTTAAAGGTCGACTTGTTGTCGGCGATCCGGTCCAGCACCGGCAGCAGTTGCGACGCGCCGGCCAGCCGTTTGCGATCGGCCGAGACCTGCAACAGCAGCAGGGCCTTGTCCAGGCCCAGGCGGTCGAAGCGGGCGGTGCGCTCCAGGTTGATGTTGTGCATGGAGGTCTCCGTAATCCGCTCGAACCAGTCCAGCAGGAGCTGCGCGTCGGGGTCGACGGTGTAGTTGAACTTCACCTCCCTGCGTGTCGCGCCCTCCTGGTAGCGGAACACTTTGGCGCCCGTGAAGGCCACCTTCAGGTTGGCCTCGAGCTGCCGCGAGAAGTTGTCGAGCCTGGCGGCCAGCGAGAAGATGGCCTCGGTCTCGAAAGCCTCGAGCTTGAACCGGATGGGCTGGTCGCCCTCGGGCGCGTCGTTGAACTCGGCGCTGCCGTCTTTGCCGACCCAGATCGAAGCGTAGGCCGGAGAGCTGCCGGGGAAAGACTTGACGTAACCAATTCTCGGCGCATCGGCGGCCTGCAACGCGAGGGCCGAGGCCAGGGCCAGGGCATAAGCCAGTCTCATCGGCCCGCCTCCAGCCGGCGGCGCATGGAGCGGTGCGTGGCATGGCATATCGCCACGGCCAGGGCGTCGGAGGCGTCTTCGGAATCCACCGGCTCTCCGGAGCCGACCAGTGCGGCCACCATCATCTGCACCTGTGATTTTTCGGCGCGCCCGTAGCCCACCACGCTGGTCTTCACCTCAAGCGGGGAGTACTCGCCGACTTCGAGGCCCGCTTCGGCGGCCGCCAGCAGCGCGACGCCCCGCACGTGCGCCAGCATGAGCGCCGTCTTGGCGTTGGCGGCGTGAAAGACCTGCTCGACGGCGGCCGCTTCCGGACGGTGCGCCCGGATGGCTTCTCTCAGGCCGAGGGCTATGGCATGCAGGCGCTGTTCGAAAGGCAGGCGGTTGCCGGTGCGGATCACGCCGGCCGTCACCAGCCGGTGGTCGCGGCCGTCGGTGTCGATGATCCCGTACCCGGTCCGCCCAGCGCCGCAGTCGATTCCCAGGACCCGCATCCCGCACGGGCGGCGCCGCTAGCCGGCGAGCGCCTCCAGCTCCTTCTCGTCGATATCGAAGTTGGAGTATATGTTCTGAACGTCGTCGTGCTCTTCCAGTGCTTCGGCGAGTCTCAGCATGCCGCCGGCGTTCTTGCCCTCCAACCTGACTGTGTTCTTCGGGATCATGGCGATCTGCGCGGAGGCGGTCTCGATGCCGGCCTTGTGGATGGCCTCCAGCACGGCGTCGTGAGCCTCGGGCGGCGAGATGACCTCCCATTGGCCACCGTCGCCGCGCAGGTCCTCGGCTCCCGCGTCCAGGACGATGTCCATCAGCTGCTCCTCGGTTGCTTTGGGCTTGTCGATCACAATCTGGCTCTTGCGCTCGAACATCCAGGCCACGCTGCCCACCTCGCCCAGGTTGCCGCCCTGCTTGGAGAACAGATGCCGGATCTCGCTCACGGTGCGGTTGCGGTTGTCGGTGGCCACCTGGACCAGCACGGCGGCGCCGCCGGGTCCGTAGCCCTCAAACATGACCTCATCGATCTGGCCGCCTTCCAGCTCACCGGTGCCCCGCATGATGGCGCGCTTGATGTTGTCGGCCGGCATGCTGACCGCCTTGGCGGCCAGCACGGCGGTGCGCAGCCGCGGGTTGCCGTCCGGATCGCCGCCTCCCGCGCGGGCGGCGATCATGATTTCCTTGATGACGCGCGTGAAGACCTTGCCGCGCTTGGCGTCAGCCGCGGCCTTCTTATGCTTGATGGTCGCCCATTTGGAGTGGCCTGACATACGAAACCTCTGTTCGGTGGGGGGACAGCGTTGCCGCTCAGCCCAAATGAGAGGATAGCATACGGCTGACTTGACTTCGCGGGGACGGCGCGGGGAAACTGGTTGAAAGCCTATGGAACGAAGGACTTTTCTCTCATCCGCTGCCGCGGCGGCGATCCTGCCGGGCCAGGCGGCCGCCCAGGCGGCGCCGAGGGTCAGGCTGGGAGTCGACCTGTTCAGCCTTACAGCCCAGGGCTGGGACGCCTTCCAGCATCTGGATTACTGCGCCAAGCTGGGCGCCGAGGTGGTGCACTTCTCCGAGGTGCGCTTCCTGGGGGGACTGGAGGAAGTCCACCTGAAGAAGGTGCGCGAGCACGCATCTCGGCTGGGAGTGGAAATCGAGATCGGCATGCTGTCCATGTGCCCCACCGCGCGCCGCTTCGACGCCAAGGCGGGCACCGCCCAGGAGCAACTCACCCGTATGATCCATGCCGCGCGCACCGTGGGTTCGCGCGTCGTTCGTTGCGTTTTGGGCGACTCCGGAGACCGCACCCACGAGATCGGCATCGAGGGTCATATCGAGAGCGCCGCCAAGGCTATGCGGAGCGTGAGGAACGTGGCCCTGGACAACAACATCAAGCTGGCGGTGGAGAACCATGCCGGCGACCTGCAAGGACGCGAACTGAAGATCCTGATCGAGGAGGCGGGCAAGGACTTCGTCGGCGCCTGCATCGACAGCGGCAATTCCGTCTGGGCCATCGAGGACCCGCACGTGACGCTGGAAACTCTGGCCCCTTACGCCCTGACCAGCCACGTGCGTGACAGCCTGGTCTACAAGGTTCCCGAAGGAATCGGCGTGCAGTGGGTGCGCGTGGGCGAGGGCAACGTCGATATCGCCGGCTGGGTGCGCAAGTACGTGCAGCTTTGCCCGGGACGTCCCATCGTCCTGGAGATCATCGTGGGCGGCACGCGCGTGCACCGCATATACGACCCCAAGTTCTGGGACGGTTATCGCAACGTGCGCGCTCACGAGTTCGTGCGCTTCCTGGCCCTGGCCGAGAAGGGCACGGCGCCTCCGGCGGCGGCCGCTCCGGCGGCGGGCGGAGGTCCCGGACGCGGGCAGATGGACCCCGCCCAGCGCGAGCAGATGGCTGCGCGCCAGCGGGCCGACCTGGAGGCCAGCTTCCGCGCCTGCCAGCAGATCCTTAAGGGGTAGCGCGCCCCAGAGCGGAGAAGCACTGCCGGCGGCCGGAGCCATGCCAACTTCCACATCTTCTCCCGGCTCTCCGGACGGCGAGTTCCAGTACCACGAAGAGCTGTACTCCGGCTTTGCCCAGGAGCATTTCGCCAGGCCGGCCGTACGCGCCTTCAGACGGCACCTGGCGGACCGCATTATCCGGCTCACCGGGGCATCGCCGGCCTCACGCGTGCTGAGCCTGGGCTGCGGTATCGGCGACCTCGAGCTTGCGCTGGCCCCGTCGGTCGGTCACATCACCGGGATCGATCTGGCCCCGCGGGCGATACGGCAGGCCAGTGCCGACGCCGCGCGAGCCGGCGTGCGCAACGCCGGGTTCGCGGCCGGCGACGCCGGGCGGTGCGGCTTTCCGCCAGGCTCATTCGACGTCGTGATCGCGGTGTTCTATCTGCACCATCTGCCGGACGGGGAACTGGGCCGGCACGCCGGGCTGGTGCGGTCGCTGCTGGCGCCGGGCGGCGCGTTCTACAGCCTGGACCCCAACCGGTACCGGCTTTCCGGGGCGGTCGGGAAGCTCATCTGCCCGGGCCTGATGAAGAGGTATCAGTCGCCGGGAGAGCGCGAACTGAAGCCCACCGAGGTGGTTCGACTGTTCGCCGCCGGCGGCTTCGTCTCCCGCGCCGGGATGTACGACTTCGTGTCCACGCCGCTCGCCGGCCTCTTCCCCGGCGCCGCGCCGCTCTACCGCCTTGGCCGTCTCGCCGATGAGGTGCTGATACGCGCCCCGCTCCTCAATCGCCTCGGCAGCAACTTCGAACTGATCGCGGCGAAACCACTGTAGGACTGGCCGTGGCTCCGGCAGCCACGTAGCTCTCATGAACGCCGGGGTTCTGGCCGATGTACCGCTGGGGACTGCCGTGGACGCGCCACTCCAGATCCT
>JBBITL010000124.1:0-9555 GCA_037440765.1 Solibacteraceae bacterium | reverse complement strand
GCTGGTGACCGAGACGTCGATGGTCTTGGAGATCATCTTCTTGGCGTTGTCCACCACCACCATGGTGCCGTCGTCCAGGTAGGCCACGCCCTGGTTGTACTCCTTGCCTTCCTTGAGGATGAACACGCGCATCGTCTCGCCAGGCAGCACGATCGGCTTCAGGGCGTTGGCAAGCTCGTTGATGTTCAAAACATCGACCCCGTGAAGCTGCGCGACCTTGTTCAGGTTGAAGTCGTTGGTGACGATCTTGCATCCGAAGGCCTTGGCCAGTTCGACCAGCTTCATGTCGACTTCGCGCAGGTGGGGAAAGTCATCGTCCAGAATCTGCACGTTCAGCTCCGGCATCTTCTGAATGCGCTGGAGGATATCCAGGCCCCGCCGCCCGCGGTTGCGCTTCATGGAGTCCGCCGAATCCGCCACGAGTTGCAACTCGCGCAGCACGAACTGCGGGATCACGACGATGCCGTCCAGAAACCCCGTTTCCGCGATGTCGGCGATCCGGCCGTCGATGATCACGCTGGTGTCCAGAATCTTGAAGCCGCTCTTGGTGATCTTGTCCGTGCCGAAGACTCCGCCCAGCGCGGCCAGGTTCAGCATGTCGCCCTTGCGGGCGCCGACCATGAGCCCCACGTAGGTCATCCACAGCAGCAGCCCGATCTGGACAAACGGGACGGTAGACGAGTCAGCCGGCATGGCGCTGGAGATGACCAGCGACATGAAGAACGCGCCAAGGATCCCCAGCACCGAGCCGACGGCGGCGCCGATCAGCCGCTTCAGGCTAACATCACTCAGCCGAACCTCAAAGCCGATGATGGCCAGCCCCAGCGTGAGCCCCACCAGGCCGGCAAGGGGCTGCGGCAGGGCGAACGGCCGGAGCTGGAAACTGGCGCCGGTCAACAGCAGCACGAAAAGTACGCGTATGACTAGTAAGTCCCTCGTATTCATGACCTACGCACCACAGGCGCACTATGAACATAACCCTTCACTTCTGCGCATTGAGTATACCACTGATGGAGGAACGCGCACGCTGCGGCGCGGTGGAGGACCGGCAGCCGGCGCTCAGAGCACCTTTGCCAGTTCTTCGGCAAACGCGCTTTGAGGCGCTTCGGATTCGGGCTTGGAGCGCTTGAACTTCCTGGCCGGGCGCTGCGCTGTCCGGCTGTCGGGCCGGGCCTGCTGCTGGCCCCTGGGCTTGGGGGGTTGGGCGGCGTTGGCTCTGAGCAGGCGGTCTTCAAGGGGGGCCCGGTCGAAACGCCGGATGATGGCCTGCATCTCCTCGGCGTTGGGGGCTTCAATGAAAGCGAAGCCCTTGGACTCCTGCGTTTCCGGGTTGCGGATGACCTTGATCGAGTCGGCAACAAGGTTTTCCGAGCTGAGCCAGGACTGTATGTCGTCCGCTGTCACCCAGACGGGAAGATTGCCAAGAAAGACGGTGAAACTCATTCGCGGGTATTCTTCATTCCGAGATTTGAACTGCCGAAGAAGCACTCGTGAGGACTGGCGGCATGCGAGCTTGTCTCAGTCTACCAGAGCGGGATCCGATTGGCAAACGAGGCTGGCTGGTTGCAGCGGTCAGCCGCGCTCACCTCGGCGGCATGGTGTAGAACTCGTAATGAATGCGCCAGGCGGCTTCGCCGCCTGGCTCGATGCGGAAGTCCATATACGGCTCCGGGCACACCGTGGTCCGCGCCGTCCAGAAGAAGAAACGGGAGAGCGGCTGGTCCGCGGTGATCCGCACCCCGGCGCCGGCCTTGTGATTCTCCACGCGGATATCGTAGTCCTTGGCCGTGGGACCGAAACCCTTGATGTCGGTGCCGATGCTCTGCCCCGGCGCCAGTTCCTTCAAGAACACGATCTGCCTGCCCCGGACCTCCAGCAGGCCCTGCATGTCCCGCGTGCCGCTCACCTCGAACGGGAACTCCACGGCGAAACCCGGACCGCTGGGCAGATTGTCCAGCACGAAGAAGTTGTGGTTGTACACCGACGTCTCGATCACGCGCGAGCCCGTGTTGCGCAAGCTGTGCTCCAGCGACATCTCCGGCTTCCCCTTGGCCAGGCTCACTCGTTTGCGATACACGTAAGCGTAGCCGGAGTTGTCCGTCAGGGTCTGCACGAACTCGATCCAGTCCGGCCCCTTGCGCACGTCCCATTTGCCCGTGTCCACGATCTGGAACGGGGTGCTGAAGGTGTAGCGCGGCTCGTCGCCCTTGCGGAGCACCCCGACGCCGATCTTGATGAACGTCCCGCCCGGTATGGCCTCGTCGTAGCCGAGCGCGCTTGTGCCCGTGCGGAACTCCTCCACCGGGCCGGCGATCGCATCGTGGACATGGGGGTCGTGCTTCTCCAGCCACGGACCGAAGTAGTTGTGGCCCGCATACTCCAGGCTGGCGATCACGCCGGACCAGTCAAACCGGGTCCCCCGGTAGTAGCCTCTGCTGGCGTCCGGCAGGTACAACTTCGCCTTGAGCGGGCCGTTGGAGATCCCGGCCTGAGGGTACTCGGCGGACGGCAGGGCCGCGGCCGCCAGCAGCGCCAGGATGATCGCCGTTTTATGCATGGCTGTTGAGCCTCCCGCGAGTCCTCGCCAGTATACACCGCCGCGTTGCCTGAGTCCGCCTCCCCGCGTATCATTGGAAGATCATTCCCATGATCGAGGACAGCCTTCCCGAAGGTCTCACATTCGATGACGTGCTGTTGCTGCCGGCGCGCAGCGGCGTGACGCCCTCCGAGGCGGACACCAGGACCTGGCTGAGCCGCCGTGTCGCCCTCAACACCCCCATCGTCAGCTCGGCCATGGACACAGTCACCGAGTCCCACATGGCCATCGCCCTGGCCCAGCAAGGCGGCATCGGCATCATCCACCGCAACATGTCCATCGAGCGGCAGGCCGAGGAGGTGGACCGGGTGAAACGCAGCGAGAGCGGCATGATCGTGGACCCGGTCACCATAGAGCCTGACCGCAGGATATTCGAGGCGCTCGAAGTCATGAAGCGGTACCGCATCTCGGGCGTACCCGTGACCAGGCACGGCAAGCTGGTCGGCATCCTGACTAACCGCGATCTCCGCTTCGAGACCAGATTCGACCTGCCCATCAGCGACGTCATGACCAAGGAGAACCTGATCACGGTTCCCGTCGGCACCACGCTGGAGGACGCGCAGGAGATCCTGCATCGGCACCGGGTGGAGAAACTCCTCGTCGTCGACGAGCAGTACAACCTCAAGGGCCTGATAACAGTAAAGGACATCCAGAAGAAGCTGAAGTACCCCAACGCCGCCAAGGACGATCACGGGCGGCTGCGCGTGGCCGCCGCCGTCGGCGCCGGCGGCGATTTCCTGGAACGCGCCCAGGAACTAGTGGCGAAGAAGGCCGACGTGCTGGCTGTAGACACGGCTCACGGACACAGCGAACGGGTGCTGGAGGTGGCCGCCGCCATCCGGAAGGCTCTGCCGGGCGTGGACCTCATCGCCGGCAACGTGGCCACCTACGAGGGAGCGCGGGACCTGATCGCGCTCGGTGTGGACGCGGTGAAGGTCGGCGTGGGTCCGGGCTCCATCTGCACCACGCGCGTGGTGTCGGGCGCCGGCGTGCCGCAGATCACGGCCATCGCGGAGGCCGCCCGCGCCGCCCGGCAGGCCGGCGTTCCGGTGATCTCCGACGGCGGGATAAAGTTCTCCGGTGACATCACCAAGGCCCTGGCGGCCGGCGCGGCCAGCGTCATGATCGGCAGCCTGTTCGCCGGAACCGACGAGAGCCCCGGGGAAACCATCCTGTACCAGGGCCGCACTTTCAAGAGCTACCGCGGCATGGGGTCGATGGGCGCCATGAGCCAGGGCTCCAGCGACCGTTACCAGCAGGACCCTTCAGCGAAGCTGGTCCCGGAGGGCATCGAGGGGCGCGTGCCTTACAAGGGGCCGGTCGCGGAACTGGTTTACCAGTTGGTGGGCGGCCTCAAGTCCGGCATGGGCTACTGCGGCTGCCGCACCATAGCGGAGCTTCAGGAGAAGTCCCGGTTCCTCCGGATCACCGCGGCCGGCCTGCGCGAAAGCCACGTCCACGACGTCATCATCACGAAGGAAGCTCCCAACTACCGTCTGGAGTAGACCGGGTGACCCTGGCTGCCAGGGTGCCCCGGGCCAGCCGGATGTCCACCAGCGTCTTGACCGGCGCGGCCAGCGCGTCCTTGACCACCCGCCCCTGCGGGTCCTGCACGATGGCGTAACCCCGCTCCAGAATGCCCAGCGGGCTCAGGCTCTCAAGCTTGGCGGCGACGGTCTCCAGCCGCGCGCGCTGCCGGACCAGACGGAGCCGCACCCTCTCGCCCAGCGCCGCCGACAGCGCCTCCAGCCGCCGCCCGGCCGCCGCCAGCCGGAAGCGCGGGTCCAGGCCGCGAAGCCGGAAGTCGAGATCGTCCACGCGCTGTAGACGGCGGCCCACGAGCCGCCGCACAACCGCCGCGGCGCGCTCCATTCCCTTCTCGTGCATCCGGCGGGCGGCGCCGGAGAGCCGGTAGCGGACCTCCTTCTCCAGCCGGCCGCGGGTCGAGCCGATCCGTTCCAGCAGTTGCCTCTTCTCCGGAACCAGCAACTCCGCGGCCGCAGACGGCGTGGGGGCGCGCAGGTCGGCCACGAGATCGGCGATGGTCACGTCCGTCTCGTGCCCCACCGCCGAGACCACGGGCACTGAGGAGCGCGCGATGGCCCTGGCCACGGCCTCTTCGTTGAAGGTCCAAAGATCCTCCAGCGAGCCTCCCCCGCGCGCCACAATCACCACGTCGGGCCAGCCCGACGCGCTGAACCAGCCGATCGCCGCCACCACCTCTTCGACCGACCCGGCGCCCTGCACCTGTACCGGGTACAGGCGGATGTGCAGGCCCGGGAAGCGCCGCTCCAGAATCTGTAGCATGTCGCGTATCACGGCCCCGGTGGGTGATGTCACAATCCCGATGCGGCCGGGCAGCCTGGGCAAAGGACGCTTGCGGGCGGCGTCGAACAATCCTTCGCCGGCGAGTTTCTTCTTCAACTGCTCGAAAGCCAGTTGCAGCGCCCCGTAGCCCTGAGGCTCCAGCGCCTCCACCAGCAACTGGTACTCGCCCCTGGGTTCGTACACGTCGATGCGGCCGCGCGCCAGGACCGCAATCCCGTCCTGAGGCTTGAAGCGCAGATACCGGGCCTGCGCGCGGAACGAGACGCAACGGAGTTGCGCCCGCTCGTCCTTCAAGGTGAAGTAATAGTGGCCGCTGGTGGCCAGCTTGACTCCGGAAATCTCTCCGGCCACCCAGACGTCCCGGAACTCGCGGTCCAGAAGCGCGCGGATGGCGGCGCTCAGTTCACCCACGCCGTAGATGCGCCGGGCCGGCTCTAAATCCAGGCTGATCTGCTGTTCCCCCATGAAGACTCAGGGCTTAAGTCCATTCAGGATTGTTTCAGCCCCCATCACATTTTTCTATTTGACCCCTGTTTTCGGGCTCCGCTATCCTTGAGATCACATCGCCGGCAGGCGCGAAACTCATTGTAGCCAATAGAGTAACCCACGGAGGATTGATGAGCCCGAAAGAGGTGCTGGAATTCGCCAGGAAGAACGACGCCAGGCAGGTGGACCTGCGGTTCACGGATCTGCCGGGACTGTCCCACCACGTATCCTATCCGATCCACACGCTAAGTGAGTCGTCCTTCGAGGAGGGCTTCGGCTTTGACGGCTCCAGCATCAGGGGCTGGGCGGTCATCAATGAGAGCGACATGCTCATGCTGCCCGACCCGGCGACCTGCTTCATGGATCCGTTCGCCGAGACGCCCACGCTGGTGATGCTCGCCGACGTGGTCGACCCCATCACGCGCCAGCACTACGAGCGCGACCCCCGCTGGATCGCCCGCAAGGCGGAACTGTATCTGGCCAGCAGCGGGATCGCGGACACCGCCTTCTTCGGCGCGGAGGCCGAGTTTTTCATCTTCGACAACATCCGCTTCGACCAGCGCGAGCACTGCGGCTACTACTTCATCGACGCCGAGGAAGGCCGCTGGAACTCCGGCCGCGAAAAGGACAACCTGGGCTACCGGCCGCGCTTCAAGGAGGGATATTTCCCGGTTCCGCCGACCGATCACTACCAGGACCTGCGCAGCGAGATGGTCGAGACCATGCTGAAGTGCGGCCTGAACATAGAGTGCCACCACCATGAGGTGGCCACCGGCGGCCAGGCCGAAATCGACCAGAGGTTCGACACGCTGCTGAAGTCGGCCGACAACATGATGCTGTACAAGTATGTCGTGCGCAACGTGGCCTACCAGTACGGCAAGTCGGTGACCTTCATGCCCAAGCCGATTTACGGCGACAACGGCAGCGGGATGCACGTCCACCAGAGCCTGTGGAAGGCCGGCAAGCCGCTGTTCGCCGGCGACGGCTACGCGGGCCTGAGCCAGCTTGGCCTGTGGTACATCGGCGGCCTGCTGCGCCACGCGCGCGCCATGTCGGCCATCATCGCGCCCACCACCAACAGCTACAAGCGGCTGGTGCCGGGCTACGAAGCGCCGGTGAACCTCGCTTATTCCCGCCGCAACCGCTCGGCGGCCTGCCGCATCCCCATGTACTCGGCCAGCCCCAACGCCAAGCGCGTGGAGTTCCGGCCCCCGGACCCGTCCGCCAACCCCTACCTGGCTTTCGCCGCCATGACGATGGCGGGCATCGACGGGATCCTGAACAAGATCGATCCGGGCGAACCGCTCGACAAGGACATCTACGACCTGTCACCCGAGGAGATGAAGAGCGTGCCGTCAATGCCGGCTTCGCTCGAAGAAGCTCTGGACTGCCTGGAGAACGACCACGGCTTCCTGCTGAAGGGAGACGTCTTCACCGAGGAGCTGCTCGAGAGCTTCATAAACTACAAGCGCAAGAGCGAGGCCGACGCCGTCCGCCTGCGCCCGCACCCTTACGAGTTCGCCCTCTACTACGACATCTAGCTCAGCGGGACAGGACTGCTGGCCTGTCCCTCGCCGCTTGGGCTCCGCGCTACAATAGCGGGGCATGAACATAGGGGTGGTCCGTGAAGCCGACCTCTCCGAGCGCCGGGTGGCGCTGACGCCCTCCGTCGCCCGGCAACTCGTCGACGGCGGCAACACGGTCTGGGTGCAGCAGGGCGCGGGCGAGCGCGCCATGTTCCGGGACGAGGAGTACATCCGGGCCGGCGCGCACATCGCCTATACCCAGGCCGAAGTGATTCACCGCTCCGAGATCGTGGTCCAGGTGGCGGTTCCTTCCCTCGAAGAGCTGGCGCACTTTTCCCCCGGCTCGACCTTCATGGCCTTCTGCCACATGGCGGTCAAGGCGCGGCAGTTGGTGGAGTTGCTGGTGGAGCGCCGCCTCACCGCCATCGGCTACGAGATCATCGAAACCCAGGACGGCCGGCTGCCGGTGCTGACCGCCATCAGCGAAATCGCCGGCCGGGTCACGATTCCGCTGGCCATGCACCTGCTCAGGTCCAGCTCCGGCGGCCGCGGAATTCTGCTCGGAGGGAGCCCGGGCTTGCCCCCGGCTCACGTCGTCATCCTGGGAGCGGGCGCCGTGGGCGCCAGCGCCGCCCGCGCCGCGGTGGCGGCCGGAGCCCGGGTGACGGCCCTGGACATCGACACAGGCCGGCTGCGCGATCTGATCTTCCACCTGCCGCACGTCGCCACCGGACTCGCCGATCCGGACTCGGTCGCTGAGGCGGTGGCCTCGGCCGACGTAGTCATCGGCGCGGTGCTGGTCGCCGGCCACAAGGCCCCCCATGTGGTCACGCGCCGGATGGTGGAAAGCATGCGGCGCGGGTCAGTGATCATCGACGCTTCCATCGATCAGGGAGGCTGCGTTGAAACGAGCCGCCCGACGACGCTGGCCGAGCCGTCCTACATCCACCACGGCGTGGTCCACTGCTGCGTCCCCAACCTGACCGCCGACATGAGCCGGAGCGCCAGCATGGCCCTGGCGCAGGCGGTCTTGCCTTTCTTGCTGCGGATCGCTGAGCACGGAGTGGAAGAGGCGCTTCGCGCGTCGGTGGCGCTGCGGCGGGGCGCCTACACGCACGGCGGCGCCTGCGCGCGGCGCAGCCTGGCCGAAGCGCTCGGGCTGCCTTACGAGCCGCCGGCAGGGGAGACCCATCCGTGAGTTGGACCG
Source organism: Solibacteraceae bacterium (assembly GCA_037440765.1). Taxonomy (GTDB): domain Bacteria; phylum Acidobacteriota; class Terriglobia; order Bryobacterales; family Bryobacteraceae; genus DTKY01. The sequence continues at coordinate 1,412 of JBBITL010000124.1, read as the reverse complement.
ACGAGTACAGAGCGAAGCTGCGCAGCGCGGATGAAGCCGTCGGCGTCATCAAGTCCGGCGACAGGGTCTACATCCACCAGGGATGCGGCGAGCCGGAGGACCTGGTGCAGGCCATGGTGCGGCGGGGGCACGAGCTCCGGGATGTCGAGGTCGTACACCTGGCCACCATGGGGAGCGCCGGCTACTCCGGCCCCGAGTTCGAGGGGCATTTCCGCGTCAACGCGTTCTTCGTGGGGGCCAACGTGCGCCAGGCCGTGCAGGAGGGGCGCGGCGACTACGTCCCCATCTTCCTGTCCGAGGTCGAGGAACTGATGCGCAGCGGCGCCTTGCCGGTCGACGTGGCTCTGCTTCAGTGCTGTCCTCCCGACAACTACGGCTACATGAGCCTGGGCACGGGCATCGACACCACCCTTACCGCCGCCAAGCACGCCCGGCAGGTGATTGTGGAGATCAACGACCAGTGCCCGCGCACCCTCGGCGACGCCTTCCTGCACATCAGCAAGGCCAGCGTCCTGGTCGAGGCATCCCACCCCCTGGCCGAGTACCGCCAGCCGGAGATCGGCCAGGTCCACCGCGCCATAGCGCGGCACATCGCCAGCCTCATCCCGGACGGCGCCACCCTGCAAACCGGCATCGGCGCCATTCCGGACGCCGTGCTCCAGGAACTCCACTCACACAGGGATCTCGGCATTCACACCGAGATGTGCCCGGACGGCGTGATGGAGCTCATCCGCAGAGGCGTGGTCAACAACGAGAAGAAGACCATCCACCCGCACAAGGTGATCGCGGGCTTTGTCCTCGGGACCAAACCGCTGTTCGACTTCATCCACGACAACCCGATCTTCGAGTTCCACCCCTCCAGCTACACCAACGATCCGTTTATCATCGCCCAGAACGACCGCATGGTCGCCATCAACTCCGCGATCGAGATCGACTTGACCGGACAGGTCTGCGCTGATTCCCACGGCCACCTGCTGTACAGCGGAGTCGGAGGCCAGGTGGATTTCATCCGCGGCGCGGCGCGCAGCAGGGGCGGCGTACCCGTGATCGGCCTGCCCGCCACGGCCAAGGACGACAGCATCTCGCGGATAACTGCCGAACTGCGGCCCGGCGCGGGCGTGGTGACCTCGCGCGCCGACGTGCACTACGTGGTGACCGAGTTCGGCGTCGCTTACCTGCACGGCAGGAACATGCGCCAGCGCGCCGAGGCGCTCATTCAGATCGCCCACCCCGATTTCCGCGAAGAACTCGCCGCCGAGGCCGCCCGCATCGGCCTGCTGCGAAGCGCCCGGTAGCGGCCCCAACCCTCGCTGACGCTCGGGTTCGGTGCAAAGCGTCGCACAGAGCCCCGAGAGTTAGGGTCCGTGAAAAAATCCCGCTCCGGCGCACTGGGGCCGGCGGGAAGTGGCCGC
>JBBITL010000123.1:0-9596 GCA_037440765.1 Solibacteraceae bacterium | reverse complement strand
AACTTGGGTGCCGGCGGAGGGCCTCCGCGCCCTCCGGGGACCGGGGCGGGTTTTGCGCCGCCCGCGGCAGGCGCGCCGGCGCCGGCCTGCGCGCCTGCGGGCGCCGCCGGAGGCGCCTGGGCCTGGGCCAGAGTCATCAGAAACACCGCGGCGCACAGCATGACCAGCGCCGCAGCGAAGAGAGAACTAGACCGATATCGCATGAAAGCTCCTTTTCCTGTCGGGGATTATGATACAACAGCGTGCGGGCCTACGGCTGCGCGGCTGCGTCCGTGTGCGCGGCGGCGATGTCCTCGAAGCTCACCGGGGGATTGTAGTAAAGAATGCGGCTGCAACTCTCGCAGCACATCACCTGCCGGCCGCTGCGAAGCTCCTGGTAGAACTGCGGGCGCAGCGCCATGTGGCAGGCCGAGCAGCGGCCGTCGACGGCCTCGGCCACGGCCAGGCCGCCGCGTTTGGCTCGCACGCGCTCGTAGACGGCGTAGACGGCGGGCGTAACCTCGCCGACGACTGTTTCCCGTTCGGCCTGCACCTCCATGAGCAGCCGTTCGTCTTCGGCCGTGCGGGCCCGCACCTGCTCCTGTTCCGCCCGGACCTTGGCCTTCTCGTCAACCAGCGAGATCTCGGCGGCCTTGACGTTCTGCTCGAGCGGCTCGGACTCCTCCATCAGACTCAGGATGCGGTCCTCGGCCCGGCGGATCTCCTTCTGGCAGTAGTCGATTTCCTTCTGGAACGCCCGGTACTGCTCGTTGGTGATCTTGGTCCCCATCATCTGGTCTTTGAGCTTGGAGGCCTTGCGCTCCTGATCCTGGATGTCGCCGTCCAGGTTCTTGCGCTCCCGCTGGTTGGCGGCGAGAGCGGCGCGGTCCGCCTCGAGTTTCCGGATGTGGGACTCCAGAGTCCGCTCGATTTCTGAGAGGTGCTTAGGTAGGGTGGCGATCTCCCGCTGCAATTCCCTGATCCGGTTGTCAAGTTCTTGCAGCCGGATGATCAGCTTCAGATCCGGCGCCATTGGCAACTCAGATTCTATCACGCCGGCGCGACAGCCGCCCGAAAACCGGCGTAACCAGGGCGCGTCCGGCCATTCCCAGCTCGGGTACCTGCAACAGGCGGCATACGGCCCAGAAAGTCCCCGCGCCGACGGGGATGGAAACGGCAAGGTCCGCCAGGCGGGCCGTGCGCGTCACGCCCATCCAGGCCTGGATGCCGCCGCTCGTCACCGAGATCACCGCGCCCATCACGGCCGAGGCCGCCAGAATTCTGATCACGCTGGCCATGAGCGTCCTTCCGTGGAGGCCGCCCAGCCGGCCTCGCAGAATCCAGAACTGAGCCAGGAAGCCGAACACCGCCACGGCGGAGGTGGCGACGGCCAGCCCGGCGTGGCCCAGAACGCCGGAGCGCACCATGGCCAGTGCGACGCCGTAGTTGATCAGGATGGAGGCGAGTCCTACGAGCATCGGGGTGCGGGAGTCGTTCAGCGCATAGAACGCGGGGGTCAGGACCTTCAGCGCTGAGTACCCGCCCAGCCCGAGCGCGTAGCAGGAAAGCGCCAGCGCCGTCTGCTGCGTGTCGTAAGGGCGGAAGTTGCCGCCTTCGAAGATAGCCCCGATCATGGAACGCCCGAGCACGATCAGCCCGACTGAGGAGGGCAAAGTCAGCAGCAGGACCATGCCGAGCGACTGCGACAGGGTGCGCCGGAAGTCGTCGATCCGCCCGAGCGACGCGCTGCGGGAAATCGCCGGCAGGGTGGCGGCGGCGATCGCCACGCCGAACAGGCCCAATGGCAACTGCATGAAGCGAAAGGCGAAGTTGAGCCAACTCACGGCTCCGTCCGCTCCGGTGACCGGGTCGTGGATCTGGGAGGCGAAATTCGTGCTCACCATGACGTTCACCTGCACGGCGGCGTTGCCCAGGATGGCGGGGCCCATCAGCCCGATGATCTGACGCAGGCCCGGGTGAGCCCAGTCCCACAGCGGCCGGAAGCGGAATCCGGCGCGGTACAGGCTCGGCAACTGCCACCCCAGTTGCAGCGTGCCGCCCATCACCACCCCTGAGGCCATGCCCACGATTGGGGAGAAGCCCAGCCTCGGTCCGGCCCAGTAGCCTAGCGCCAGACCGAAGACGATCGAGCCAACGTTGAACAACGTGGACGACAGGGCGGGGACCCCGAACCGGCCGCAGGCGTTCAGAATCCCCATCGCCTGCGCCGCCAGCGCCACCAGCAACAGAAAAGGGAACATGATGCGGGTCATGGTCACCGCCAGTTCGAACTTCCCGGGAACCTCCCGGAAGCCGGGCGCCAGCAGCGACACCAGTGCCGGGCTGAAGACCATGCCCAGGACGCATAGGCCGCCCACCAGAAGGATGAGGGCGGTGGCCACCAGGTTGGCTAGCACCGCTGCCTGCTGCCTGCTCTTGGTGGAGAGGTACTGAGTGAAGGTGGGCACAAAGGCGGACGACAGCGCGCCCTCGGCGAACAGGTCGCGGGTCAGGTTAGGTATTCGGAAGCCGAGCAGGAAGGCGTCAAGAACCTGGCCAGCGCCGAACAGGCGCGCCATCACAATCTCCCGGACAAGCCCGCTCACCCGGCTGGTTAGCACGGAAAGGGAGACGATCCCGGCCGAGCGGACGATCCTGTCCTGCTGAGACACGCCCACCGGCCTAGTGACCGTAATACTGGAAGAAGCGGGCGGCGCAGCGGATGCCCTGATAGAAGTTCTCCAGGCGGAACTTCTCGTTGGGTCCGTGCAGGCCGTCATCCGGCAGTCCGAAGCCCATCAGAACAGTTGGTATGCCCAGGTGCCGCGCGAAGTCGCCGACTATGGGAATGGACCCGCCCGAGCGGATGAACACCGTCGGCTTGCCGAAGACCGTACCGAACGCCCTCGCCGCCGTGTCGATCGCGGGATGGTTGGGATTCACCAGCACGGCGGGGGAGGCGCTCAGCACCCGCACCTCGGTGCGGACGCCCTTGGGGGTCTTCCTGCGCACGAACTCGCGGAATGCTGCGATCACCTTGTCCGGCTCCTGCCGGGCGACCAGTCTTATGCTCACCTTGGCCGTCGCCCTGGAGGGGATGACGGTCTTGGCTCCTGCGCCGGTGAAGCCCCCGGCAATCCCGTGGACCTCGAATGTCGGCCGGGCCCAGATCCTTTCCAGCACCGTATGGCCCGGCTCGCCGGTGAGGGCCTTGGCGCCAACTTCCTTCTTGCGGAACTCCTTTTCGTCGAAAGGCAGCCTCGCCCAACTCTCCTTCTCGGCCGGCGCCGGCGGCTCGACGTCGTCGTAGATGCCCGGGATCTGGATCACTCCCCGCCGGTTCTTGGCCTTGGCGAGGAGCTCGATGAGCGCAAACACTGCGTTGGGAGCCGCCCCGCCGTAGTTGCCGGAATGGAGGTCTTTGGACGGCCCGATGGCGTCGACCTCCATGTAGACCAGACCGCGCAGCCCGATGCAGAGACTGGGCATACCATCGGCATACATGGAGGTGTCCGAAACCAGGGCCACGTCGGCCTTCAGCTTCTCCGGGTTGGCGGCGACGAACTTGGCCACCGAGTCGCCTCCCACTTCCTCCTCCCCCTCGATGAGGAACTTGAGGTTGAGGGGCGGTGTGCCGTGAACCGCGCGCAAGGCCTCCACCGCCTTTATGTGGGTGAGCAGTTGGCCCTTGTCGTCGGACGAGCCCCGCGCGAACAGATTGCCGTCGCGCAGCGTGGGCGCGAAGGGTGGTGTCCGCCACTCCTCGATGGGGTCCACGGGCTGGACGTCGTAGTGGCCGTAGCACAGCACGGTGGGCTTGCCGGGAGCGTGCAGCCAGTCGGCGTAGACCAGCGGGTGTTTGCCGGTCTGGATCGTCTCCACATTTTCCAGCCCGGCGGCTCCCAGGCTATCGGCGACGAATGCGGCGGCGCGGTCGATGTCCCCGCGGTTCTCGGGCAGCGTGCTGATGCTCGGAATCCGCAGGAAACGGTTCAGTTCGTCCAGGAATCGATCCCGGTTCTGGTCCACAAACAGGTCAAGGGCGTCTGACATCGGCTCCTCCATGGGGAAGAACCATTATGACGCAGGCGCCACGCCTTGGCGGACCGGCGCTATGCGGCAGGAAGCGCCCGGCTTAGCAGCGGCGGGCGGTCCACGGCGTTGGCCAGAATGCGCTGGACCTCGCCGGCGCAGAAAGGTTTAGGCAACAGGTCGTACGCCCCGCTTTCGAGCACGTCGGCCCAGAACCGCGCGTCCGCCAGCATGTCGGTGACCACAACGGCGATCCTTAGTCTGACGCGCCCTACCAGCCTCATCACGTCCAGCCAACCCCCATCCGGCAGCTTCGCCTCCGTGAGAACTGCTCCGAAAGTCCTGGCCTCCAGCATGTTGCGTGCCTGGTTGAGATCGTGCGCATGGGCGGAGGGGATCCCCACACGGGACAACATCTCGGAGAGCGCTCTGGCGTCGTCGGCCGAAGGGGAGATGAACAAAACTCCGTTCTTCATGGGCACGGCCTCCCTTCGGATACGACAATGATAGACCAGTATCCCGCCGGGGTCAAGCAAAAACGATGTTAGTCGGGCCGCATAACCGCGATGTGTCCAAGGTTGCGGTACAACTGCTTGTAATCCAAGCCGAAACCGACTACGAAGCGGTCCGGGATCTCGAAGCAGCGGAACTCGACCGGCACCTGCACAATGCGGCTGGCCCGGCGGTCGAGAAGCGTGCAGATGGCCAGCGAATTGGGGCCCCGGCCGGCCAGCGTCTGGAGCAGGTAGCGCGCCGTGAAGCCGGTGTCCACGATATCCTCCACCAGGAGCACGTCCTCCCCCTCGATGCTCTCATCCAGGTCCTTGGCGATGCGCACCATGCCCGGGGCCGCGGTACGGTTGGCGAAGCTCGAAATGGCCAGAAAGTCCATCCTTACCGGGATCTCGACGGCGCGCGCCAGCGCCGTCAGAAAGAAGATCGAGCCCTTGAGCACTCCGATCAGCTTCAGCTCGCGCCCGCGATAACGGGCGGAGATCTCCGAAGCCACTTCCCGGATGCGCTGGAGGATCTGCTCCTCGGTGAAGAGCACCCGCTCGACGCCGGGAGGCTGCGGCGCGCTCATACCCTGGCCACGCGGCCGGCCAGGCCGTACTTGAAGATCAGGTTCTGGAAGTCCTTCTGGTAGAAGACCTGAATGTTGATATGAGGGTAGATGTCCCGCAGTAGTTTCACCTTGCGGTTCTTGCGTGTTACCAGAGACTGTTTCATGGTCGTTAGCTCGACATACAGATCGAATTCCGGCAGATAGAAGTCCGGCGTAAACGCTTCCAGCACCTTTCCGTCGGTGCCCCACTGGATGGGGAAGCTGTGGGGCTCGTACTCCCAGGCGATGCGGTAGAAGTCCAGCAGGTGGGCGAAGATCTCTTCGCTGGGATGGGAGAAGTCGCTGGGCTTGAGGGCGGCGGCGCCGGCGGGCATGATGCCGTGCTTGGAGAGCTGAAGCCGCGCCTGGAACTGGAGTTGCGCGTCGGCGGCGGCGCTCAGCAGTCCCTGCTCGGCGAGGTTGCGCGCTGCCGCGGCGGCCCGTATCAGCTCGGCCATCTGTTCCGGCTCGAGGAACTCCGCGTTGAGGACCACGTCGAACAGAAAGGGCGGCGCCGTGGAGCGTCCGAAGCGGCGCCTGCGCTCGGCCTTTTCCCGCTGCTCGAGCTCGGCGAGCAGTTTTTTGGCTGCTGGGCGGTCGAGCCGGTGGTCCAGCATGAGCGCGCCGATGCGCCGGAACTCCGGCGCGACAATCTGCACCCGCAGGACTCCCAGGAAGTTCTTGAACAGGTGCTCCACTCCCCGGGCGCAGACCGCCAGATGGTGCTGCGTCGCCAGGCGCGCCAGGATGGAGAGCAGAGCCGGGCGGAAGGCCTTGTCTGAGACCGGCGCTCCGGAGCCGAATTCCTGCGCCATCAGGGTCTCCAGGCGGGTCTCGGTCACCAGTTCGTAGGAGAGCGCCTGCGCGGCCAGGCGCGCGACCTCTTCTCCCCGGCAGCCCGGCTCGGCGGCAATCGTGATCAACGCCATGTAGCAGGCACACGCGGGCGCGCAGACGCGGCTCCGCGCTTACCTGCCCATGATAACCCGCCCGCTCCGGCCGCGACAGCCGGCTGCGACGGCGCGGGCGCCGCTATGAGGAGCGCAGCCAGGGATGCCTGGCCCGCACGGCCGCCTCCAGTTGGTGGGCCGGCGCCAGCGCGAAGGCCAGCGCCGCAAGCAGCCATCCCGCGGAGTTGACAAAGCCGTACTGCCAGGGCATGTAGCCGGCGCTGGTGGCCCAATTCCCCATGCTGGCCACGGCCGTGAAGAAGATCGCGGCGATGTAGCCTCCCCAGCATCGTCCGATCAGCCCATCCCCCATTTGCTGAACCGGTTCGCGGAGCATGACTGCCAGCACCAGCAGCAGTCCCATCAGCGGATAGACCGAGGCGTTGATGCCCTGGACCAGGCCCGGCAGGCCGGCCGAGGCGGAGGGCGAGCGAAGTATCGCCACGAAGCGTCCAGCCATGAAGAGCATCAGGACCATCAGCGAAGCCATCTCGAAGGCGGAGGGCCGGCGCAACACACCGGCCTGTCCGCAGGCCCTCAACGCCGCGAGCAGGCCGCCGGCCAGCAATGCCAAAGCAAGCGGGTTTGCGAACGCCGAGCTCAACCCCGCCGCGGCGGCCGTCTGGGCCACCGACCCTTGCGCCAGAGCGTCCCGTCCGATTTCGAACCCGCTCCTCAGGCTTACCACCACCAGGCCGGCCGCGCGGCTCCCGGCGGCCAGGGTGATAAGCAGCCACGCCCAGCGCATAGGTTCATCCCGGCCAAATCTCCGCCAGCAGGCCAGAGCCAGGACGTATTCGGCGACAGAGAAAGCGACCAGGCAAAAAGCGCCCAGGCGCCACAGGTAGCCGGCCAGCGGTTGCGGGAATCCGGAGAAGGCCCAACTTGCGGTCCCGGCTGCGGCGAGAAAAGCCGCCGCAGTGGCCATCACCCACAACCAGCGCGAGGCGTTGCCGGCGAAACGCAGAGCGAGGGCGGATCTGCCGCGACGCTCCACCCCGATACAGGCGGCGGCGCTTGCGTTCACGCTCATGACATTCCCTCCGACCCGGCATCTTGCCAGTCCGGCGTGTCGATCAGCGCGGCGGCGGCCTGCCTGCCCAGGAAGACGCCGGCCAGCCGGCCGACCTCGGGGAGGAAACCGCTGCTGCCGAGGTGCTCCAGCAGGGACATGGGACGCTGGCCCAGATACGGCCGCAGCGCGGCCGCCAGCCGTAGCGCCCGCTCCTGCCGGTGCCGCTCCTCGGCGATGCGAATCACGGCCGCGTTGCGCAGCAACCCGGGGAGCCGCCCGGCCGCCCGCTGAGGCGGCGGAGGCGCCGCCTCCCAGTCCAGCACAGCGGAGGAGCGCTCCAGAACGCTCTTGATGCGCTTGGTCTCCCGCTGGCAGGCATGACAGGAGAGTACGTGCCGGGTGGTAGAGCCGAGCACGGGCCCGTCGAGTTCCCCCGCGAGCCAGTCCACCAGTTCGGTGTAGCTCGGGTGGCCGAAGGAACGCAGCAAGCGGCGCGTAAGACCCTTGAGGCTGGTCAGCATCGGTCGCCCCTTTCCGCGCCCAGCACCTTTCGGGTCTTCTTCAAGGCTCGCGCGAGCAGCGCGCCGACTGTTCCCGTTCTGATCCGGAGCGTCGCGGCGATCTCCCGGTAGTTCAGTCCTTCCAACCGGAGCTGGAGGCATTCAAGCTCACGGCGCGAGAGCGAGGCGCGCAGGCTCACTGAAGCCTCCTGGCGGCGGAAGGCAGCCTCGGGGCTGCCGGTCCAGTCAGACTCCAGGACCGGCCCGCCCGCGCCTGTGAGCGGCTCAGGGCTGGCCCTCCTCTTCTGATCCAGCAGCCGGTTCCGCAGCACGCGGTAGAGCCATGGCACGGGGTTGCGGATTGCCTGACCCTCGCGGCAAGCCACGAAATAGCGCAGAAAAGCGTCCTGGATGGCGTCCTCGGCCATGGCCCGGTCGCGTGTGACCGTCATAGCAAAACGAAACAGTCCCTCGGAGTGGTCCCGGTGCAGCGCCACTACAGCCTGCTCGAGGCGGGCATCGTGGGCGCAGGCGGGCGCGAGCTCCGGGCGGCGGGCGGCGGTGAGCGAGAGGCCCATGACAATGGTAGCTGCCAATAACTTAACATCTCAGCGCCCGTTATGAAATGCTAACTTCAGTTATGGTACCTTTGTATGCTACAGTCTAATTCGGGGCGTCGCTGACAAAACACATCCTGCGCGGCCAAGACGGCGTAAAGAAACCCCCTGCCTGAATCGTCCTTCCTACGAGCCGGTTCCCGGCCGCAGCTGGCCGGCTCGAGGACGACATGACGAATCGGACAGCCTTGCAGCGCCGCGAGCGGGGACAGACCGCCATCGAGGCGGGCGTCACTGTGGTCTTGCTGTTCGGTCTGATTTTCCTGGTGCTGGATCTCTCCATGCTCCTGTTCATCCGGTCCACACTCCAGCAGGCGGTGAGGGAAGGAGTCAGGCGAGGCGCCACGGGCGCGCAATTCGGCGGCCACATCTACCTGAATGATTCGATCCGGGCGGCAGTGCAGGCCGAGGCTCTGGGCTTTTTGAACGGCAGCCAGGGCGCCTGCCGGATCGGCGTCAACTACTACAGCCCCGATACCGGAGCGGCCTCGTCGGGCACGCAGGGGGACGTGGTCGTGGTTTCGGTGAGGGATTTCAGCTACACGCCGCTCGGCGCGGTGCTCAAGAGCGCCGATCCCCTCCGGATCACGGTGAGTTCCTCCGACATCGTAGAGCGCTGTCCCATAGGCGGCTGCCCGATCACCGAGAACCCGGTGCCCATGGTGTGTCCGTGAGGGACAATGTGCGAAACCGATCCCGCAGTTCACGCGGCGGCGCCTATGTTGAGTTTGTCCTGATCGGCGCGTTCTTCCTGGTGCCCCTGATTCTAGGGCTTATCAGCATCGGCTTCACCCTGTCGCGCTCCCTTCAGGCGGCGCAACTGACCCGCGACGTGGGGCGCATGTTCGTCCGGGGAGTGGACTTCGCAGAGCAGGCCAACCAGGAACTGCTCACCGGATCCCCCAGCCGGCCCAATCTGCCGCCTCTGGCGGCGGGACTGGGAATGGTCGCCAACTCCAACAATGCCACCGGCGGCACGGCCGGCAACGGCGTGCTCATCTTTTCCATCTTCACGCGCATGCCGAGCACCTGCGGGTGCAGCAACGCGGGGCGGGTTGTGCTCACCCGCCGGATTGTGGCCGGAAACCGGAATCTCTTCACCAGCACTTACGGCGTTCCAACGGCGGATCTGGTCAACTCGCAGACGGGCGCCATACGGGACTACGGCAATCAGGTCGCGGCCCGCGCCGACAACTTCTCGAGTATAGTCAACCTGGCCAGCGGCGAACTGGCGTACATGGTGGAGAGCCGCTTCAACTTCCCGGACCTTGCGCTGCAAGGCGTTTTCGACAATCCGGGGCTGTCGTGGCGGGTCGTGTTCTAGTCAGCAGGTGCAAGGTCTTGTGAAAACAGCCATCCAGAGCAACCGGCCGCGCAGGCGTGGCATCGCGATTATCA
>JBBITL010000122.1:0-9903 GCA_037440765.1 Solibacteraceae bacterium | reverse complement strand
TGTTTTCAACGACTTACGGAAAAAGGCCCTCAAAAAAGCGCAAACATGCGCTAGCCCCGGCGCCGGACCGCGGGCGAGCGGACGCTACCGGTTCACGTCCGCGCACTCCGATTCCCTGGCCTGCTTCATGATGGGACCGTAGACGCTCTTGTCGAACGGCACGCAGCCGGTGGGGAACTGGCCGAGCGGGTGCTTCTTGCGTCGCATCAGGTAGGAACAGTAGGTCAGGGTCTTGCACACGCGCGCCTCGGCCAGTTCTCCCCTGGTGAGCGCATCGTTGGCGAAGTCCGGGTAGGGAAGCGCGTTTCGCCCTACGCCGAAGATGCGTATGGCGCCGCTTTCGATGTTGTGCGCCGCCGCGTGGATCATGTATTTCTGGAGCCAGCTATAGCCGGTTCCCACCATCGGCAGGAGCGGGAACGCCCGCTGCAACTGGCCCGCAATCCGGAAGTGCCGGTCCACGCCCAGCAACGGGTGCTCAGGCTGCTCGTAGTTGCCTTCATCGGGCTGCTCGAAAGGCCGTCCCATGTGGGGATTCATGTACGGAATCCCGAGCGAGATGTTCAGCAGTTGAACCCCCCAGTCGATCAGCCAACCGATGAGCTGCTTCACCTCGGTTAGATCCTCGCGGGCCGGGTCGTTCTCATCCATCCCGAAACCGTAGCGGTAGGGCAGCGGATGCTTCACGGGCACGCCGATGCCCGTGGCCGGGTCCTTTACGTACGGGATGCCGTCGAAGCAGCCCAGGCGCATGGCCAGCATCACGCGGTTTCCCAAAACCGACCGGATCTTGCCGATCACGTTCTGCAAGAAGCGCGCCCGGTTCTCGAGCGGTCCTCCGTAACGCCCTCGACGGGTCCTGGCCGTGAGCAGGTCGCTGGTCAGGTAGCCGTGCGTAGCCTTGATGTCCACCGCCCGGAAGCCGGCGTCGGCGGCCATGCGCGCCGCCTCGACGTAGGCGTCCTCCAGATGTTCCAACTCGCCGTCGGTGATGAGGGGGTAGTCCTCGGGCAGGCCCAGCTTGCTGTCCACAGCGGGGCTGCGGCTGGCCAGGACGCGCTGCGGCGTGCTGTAACGGCCCGAATGCGTCAGTTGCAGCACGTCCAGCAAATCGTCCGCCGTGCCGAAACGCCGAGCGTGTTCGCGGCGCGTGGTTTCCAGCAGCCGGGCGAAATCCGGCATGGTCTCGGGCCGCAGCCAGAGCTGCCGCGCGTTGGCGCGTCCGTCGCCCCGCACGGCGGTGGCCTCAAACCACAGCAGTTTTGCTCCGCCCGAGGCGAAACGGCCGTAGCGGCGCCAGGTCAGGTCGTCCGGACGGCCGTCCGGTGTGCCGTCGCAGCCCTCCATCGGGTGTATAGCGATGGAGTTGCCCAGCGCGAAGCCGCCCACGCGCACCTGGCGGGCGAGAATCGCCTTGACCTTCTCCGGGTCGGGCTCGAACCGGACATGCGTGGCGCCCACCTGGCGGGCGCGTTCCTCAAGCTGATCGAGGTTCTTGAAGTCAAAGTGTCTCATCGCGTGGCACCTTTCTTGGCAGCAGCCCGATCGCCACCGCGCCCAGGAACGCGGTCGCGAAGACCGCCATCATGGCAATCGTGTAGTCGCCGCCGACCGCATCGCGGAACCGCGCCACCAGGTTCGGAATCCAGAATTGGGCGATGGTGTCGGTCGGCAGAATGGTTCCCATGGCGCGCGCCAGCGTGGCGAGGCCGAACAGATCGGCCGCCATCAGCGGGATCAGCATGTAGTCGGCGCCCATGGCGAAGCCGAACACCACCGCGAACAGGTACACGAATTCCGTCTGTCCAGGCCTGACGAGGAACAGCGTCGGAATGGCGGCAGCCACGATCAGGTATGTGACCAGCATTACGTACTTCCGCGGCAGCTTGTCGGCCAGGTAGCCCGCCAGCAGCCGGCCTCCAATACTGGACCACAACACCCAGGCCGAGGCGGTTCCCCAAATCTGGTCCCGCGTGGCCTGGTCCGTGAAGCCCTGCGCCTCGAAGACGAACTTCATGTGGAAATTCACGGCCGCTATCGAACCTATCGACGCGGCGCTCCCCACCAGCAGCAGCCAGAACGGCGAGCGCTTCACCAGCTGGCCGATTGTCTTGGGGACCGCCTTGACGGGCTGAGCCGCGGCGTCCGCCGCGCTCTGCTTGCCGTCGGGCAGTTGCCCGATGTCCTGAGGCTTATCCTTCAGCACGAAGATCGCCAGGGGCCATGCCGCCAGAAGCATGAAGCCCATGTAGCCGAGCGCCTCGGTATAGGGCATCTTCGACGCCAGGTACGGCCCCAGCTTGTTTCCGACGGAGCCCACCACCGCCACGCCGACGTAGGTGATGCCCATGGCGCGGCCCCGCTTCTCTTTGAACCAGTTCGAGATGATCACCTGGTGCGGAATGGGGCCCGACAGGAAATAGCCCACCATGTAGAGACACCAGGCCGCGTAGTATTCCCACTGCGAGTCGAGCCGGGCGAACCATTGAAAGGCGATGAAGGTCAGCCCGGTGCCGATGGTGATCAGCAGCCGCGGGCTGACGCGCGGCACGATCACCGGGCCGGCCCAGATGGTCAGCAGCACGGCGACCGGAGCGCCCAGCGTGATGAAGCTGATGGGCCAGCCATGATCGTCCCGGAAGTAGTCGAAGAAGAACGCGATGTTGTAGTAAGGGAAGCCGGTCGACACCCCGAAGGTCAGGAAGCAGGCGGCGACGATCCACCAGCCATAAAAAGATTTCTTCATGTGAATAGCCCGTGAGTCATATTACTCCGACAGGCGCGGTGCTCACAAGGTGCGAAGGTGGAAGCCCCCGTCCACGTTCAGCACCTGGCCGGTCGAGTAGTCCAGAAGGCCGTCGGCGATAGCGCGCACGGCGAGAGCGATGTCCTGGGGCTCGCCCATCCGCCCCTGCGGCAGAAGCCCGCCGGCTATCCTCTCTTCGTAGATCTTCTCCACGGCCTGGATCATGTCAGTGCGGGTGACACCGGGCCGGATTTCGAACACCTTGACATTCAGCGCGGCCAGCCGCGCGGCGAACAGCGCCACCGCCATGCTCAGACCGGCCTTTGACACGCAGTACTCGCCCCGGTTGGACGACGCGGCGAAGGAGGAGATCGACGTGACGAACACGATCCGCCCTTCCTTCTGTCCGGCCATCCAGCGCGCCGCCTGCTGGGTCAGGAAGTACGGCCCTTTAAGGTTGACGGCCATCAGTTCGTCAAAGCTGTCCTCGGTGGCCTCCAGCAGGTCCAGGCGCACGCGGGGGGCGATCCCGGCGTTGTTCACCAGCAGGTCCAGGCGGCCGAATCGCTCCCGCGTGAACGCCAGCAGCGCCTCGCGGTCCTCCCGCAGGCTCACGTCGCAGCGGACGATCTCGGCGCCGGTCTCCGCGCGCAGGGATTCGGCCGCGTCGAGCCGGCCCCTGTAGGTGGCCACCACCGCATGGGTCCTGGCCAGTTCCCTGGCGATGCCGCGTCCGATGCCGCGGCTGGCCCCGGTCACAATGGCTATGGGCTTGGGCATTTCCTGAACACCACCTTCGGTTTTCTTTGCCATTCTACTCCGAGTCCGATGCGCTCGACAGGGATGCGGCGGGAGAGGCACCGCAGGATGGTGTCCGTGGTTGGATGGAACTCGAGCGAGGGCGCCACCAGCAGCAGGCGGGGAGGCTCCTTGCGCAGTTCCATGCCCGGGAAATAGCCGCGCTCCCTGAACTCGTCCCGCTCCAGGTGCCACTCAACCCGCAGCCAGTAGTCCAGCGCCTGTAATGGAAGATGGATGTCCTGGGAGGCTTTCAGTTCCAGCACAACCAGCCTGCCGCCGCGCTCCACCGCCAGCAGGTCGAGCACTCCGCGCTCGGCGCCGGCGAAGGCCGGAACCTGGCCGTAGACGGGCGACGGCGCCAGCGCCGCGTCGATTTCCTCCAGGTGCGCCCGGACTCCGCTCTCCAGCCAGCGTTCCGGTTGCAGCCGGTAGAGGGGGGACGTTGGGTCTGGCGCGGGCGCCGAACGAAACCGCACCAGCTCACGCGCCAGGCCTTCGATTTCACCGAAGCTGGATTCCCGGGCCGCGGCCTTCTCCGTCAGGCCGAACCGGAGCGTGTCCCCCTCGGCCGCCGCGAATTCCATGCCGCGCACCCGCAGGCTCACGGCGCCGCCCGGGAGCGCCACTGCTTCCACGCCCGGGAGCCGGCCCAGGCGCCGCAGCATCTCCTGCGCGCGGCCGCCCAGCGCCCGCGCCGGGTCGCGGTACGGATCCAGCCGCGTGTCGATGTTGCCGTAGTCGGCCGGATCCACGGCCTCGGCGTAGTCCTCCGGAGAATACACGCAGGCCGCGACTCTCGCCGCCGCCGGGTCGAGCCACCGCAGCCTCAGGCAGGTGGCGCGCTCCCGGCCCTGAGGCAGGAACAGCAGGAGGCCCTCGATAGCCAGTCCGGGTTCACGCCGGCGCAGGTAGTCGAGCCAGATCAGGCCGAAACTCAGGACGCCATCGGCCGGCGCTCCCTCCGGAGGCGCCGCCATCGCCGCCAGCCCGGTCCGGCCCTTACGCAGCAGGGCGCGGGGATAGAGCGAAGACAGGCTGTGCTCCAGGTCCTGCTCGGTCGTGATGCCGACGACCTTCCAGTCCGGCTTCTGGCGGCCCAGCAGGCGGCGGAATCGCTCGCGGAACGACAGACGGCGGCCCCTGGCAGGCATCCGCGCCAGGGCGGGCCGCGCCGTATCCACCAGCAGCAGCCGGCCCTCGCGTTTCGGGAACTTCTCTATAACCAGTTCGACCTTGCCCGGCTCCTCGCCGTGCAGCCCGGCAACGCGCCGCACCAGGTTGCGTGTCCGGTCCCACACCTGCACAGTGAGGCGCGCGCCGTCCCAATCAAGGGCGTAGCTGTCCGCTTCCAGCGGGAACGGATCTTCGCCGGGTTCCAGGAGGATGGGCTGGCGGCTGGCGTTGAGAAAGCGCTCAATCGCCGCGTGGGCCTCGGCCGGGCAGCGCCGCCCGGGCCCCGGGGCGGGGGATGGCATCCGGGACCATTGTAATTCACCGTCCGGCGCGGTTTGCTAGAGTGTCCATCAGAATGAGCACGGTCAACTTCGTAATCGGAGACATCACCATCGAGTCGGAGTGGAGGGACACGCCGACCGCGCGGAAGCTGCTCGAAGCCCTGCCGATCGAGTCGAGCGGAAGCTACTGGGGCCAGGAGTTCTACTTCGACGTGCCGGTGGTGGCGGGTCCGGAGAAGGACGCCACCGACGTTGTGGAAGCCGGAACCGTGGCCTACTGGACGGCCGGCCACTGTTTGTGCCTGTTCTGGGGGCCCACGCCCGCCAGCCGGGGTGACGAGTGCAGGGCGGCCAGCGCGGTGAATATCGTCGGCAAGGTGGTCAACATCGGGGACCTCTCGAAGCTCAGGGCCAGGCGGGTCAAGGTGGAAGCGGCCTAGCCTCCGCCATCCCCGTTGCGCGCCCGTCCGGAACTCGATAGACTCTTAGTGGGTTGAAGTCCCCCTCGCGGGAGCATAAGGATAGGGATAAGAACATGCAGCAGGAATCTACGCGTCGCAATTTTCTGAAGGCTGCCGGCACGGTGACCGCCGCCGGGGCAGCCAGTGCGTTCGGCGCCCCGGCCGTCCAGAAGGTACGGGGGGCGAATGATCGTGTCGCCTACGCTGTCATCGGCACCGGCGCCCGTGGCAACTACCTGCTCCGCCACATGGCTCCGCTCGCCAACGGCCAGTGTGTCGCGGTGTGCGACAACTACAAGCCGAACCTGGACAACGGCGTCAAGACGGTGGTCGACAACGCCGGCACGACTCCCAAGGCGTACAAGACGCACGAGGAGCTGCTGAACGACAGCGGAATCGACGCCGTCATCGTTACCACTCCGCTGTACCAGCACTTCCCGGTCACCCGCGATGCGCTGCTGGCGGGCAAGCACGTCTTCTGCGAGAAGAGCCTGGTCTTTCTGCCGCGCGAGGTTCACGCGCTGCGCGCGCTGGCCAACGAGCGGTCCAAGCAGATCCTGCAAGTCGGCTTGCAGCGGCGCTACAGCAAGTTCTACCAGGCTGCACAGCAGATGGTCGCCAAGGGCCTGCTCGGAAACGTCACCCACGTCTTCGGCCAGTGGCATCGCAACACGTTCGCCAACGACCCGTGGAACAAGCCCGTCCCCAAGGACCGCACCGACCGCGAGCACAACTGGCGCAAGTACCGGGACCTGTCCGGCGGTCTGACTGCGGAACTGGGCTCGCACCAGGTGGACGTCGCCGACTGGATGCTGGGCGCGACGCCGGAATTCGTCACGGGAATCGGCGAAACGAACTTCATCAAAGACGGCCGCACCGTCTTCGACAACGTCCAGTTGATCTATCGCTATCCGAAGGGGCAGAAGTGCGTCTACACTTCGATCACCACCAACCGGCACCTGGCGTTGTTCCAGGGCGCCCGCACGGAGTTCGGCGAAGTCATCCTCGGCACCGAGGGCACCATCGAAATCACCGTGGGCACCGACAACGACCCCGCCATCGCCCTCTGGTACCCCCAGCCGAAGCCGGCAAGTGCGACCCCCGCCACCACGGCCAAGAAGAAGGAAGAGACGGTCGCCGGCGCCACCATGGCCAGCGTCGGCAAGGGTGGCAGAGGCTTCCCCGTTCTGCTGGCCAGGGACCAGATGCGGGGCAACGAGTCCTTCCTCGAGAAGGAGCTGAAGTTCGCGCGCCGCTGGCTGTACTCCAAGGGCATCATGCTTCCCGAAGAAGATCGCAATCCGGTGGACGTCATGATGGAGAGCTTCTTCGATTGCTGCCGCACCGGCCAGAAGCCTCTGGCGGACCTGGAAATCGGACTCGCCGACACCACCATGGTGGTCTTGTCGAACCTGGCCATGGACGAAGGCCGCCGGGTTTACTTCAACGAGATCGACAAGATGGGCCGCGAGGGCGCGCCCAGGACCACGTAGGGCCGCCTAAAGGAGTTCAGCCAGGACCGTGAGGTCCACGTTGCCGCCGGAGAGCACCACTCCGGCGGCACGTACGTTCTTGGGCAGTTTTCCGTGAAGCACGGCCGCTGCCGCCACCGCGCCGCTTGGCTCCACCAGGATCGTGAGCCGGGCCAGCAGGAACCTCATGGCCGCCTTGATCTCCTCTTCACTCACCAGCAGCACTGCCTCCACCGTGCTCTTAAGGATCGGGAAGGTGACCTCTCCGGGGCTGGTGGCGCGCAGGCCGTCGGCGATCGTCTCCGGAGCCGGGATGGCGACGCGGCGCCCGGCAACCAGGGACATGTGCGTGTCGCCGGCCTGCGCCGGCTCGGCGCCGAAGACGCGGATGTCAGGCTTCAGGCCCCGCGCGGCCAGGGCGCACCCGGCCAGCAACCCTCCCCCGCCCACCGGAGCTATTATGGCGTCCAGCTCCGGTGCATCCTCCAGCAGCTCCAGGGCGGCCGTGCCCTGCCCGGCGATGATCCAGGGGTGATCGTAGGGCGGCACCATGATCGCGCCCGTCTCCTCGGCAAGGCGGGCGCTGATCTGCTCGCGGCTCTCCCGCAGCCGGTCGTAGGTCACTATCGCCGCCCCCTGTGCCCTCGTGGCTTCCATCTTGCAACGCGGGGCGTCCACCGGCATGACCAGCGTGGCCGCGGCTCCCGCGGCGCGCGCGGCCATGGCGACCGCCTGTGCGTGGTTCCCCGAGCTCCAGGCCACCACGCCCCGGCGCAGTTCCTCCGGCGTCAGGGAGTGAAGGAAGTTCGAGGCTCCCCGGATCTTGAACGCCCCGCCCCGCTGGAGGTTCTCGCACTTGAAGACCGAGCGGACGCCGGCCGCCTCATCGAAACCGCGCGATGTCGCCAGCGGCGTGCGGTGGACCACGGCGGAAACCCGCCGTGCGGCTTCCCGGATCAGGCCCAGGGTGACCTCGCTTGGCACAGGCCATCATTTTAACGGTTTCTCCGCCGGACCACCCCCCGCCGCCCTCCCGCCGTTTTATACTCCATGGATAGGTACTACAATGTCCACTCCAAAGAATCTTTCAATCTTCCTTCTTCTCGGTGTCGTCTTGGCTGTGCTCACGGGCTGCGGCGGGGGGTCCATGCACTCCCCCACGGAGGTCTTCGTTCTGGTCTCCTCAAACACAAGACTTCCCTACTGGCAGAGCGCAGCGGCTGGGCTGAAGCAGGCGGCCGGGGAGTTGCAAGTGAGATACGAGGTGGTGGGGCCTGAGACTTACGATCCGCAGGCCGAGCGCGAAGCCCTCCAGCGCCTCCTGAACCGCCAGGTCAAGCCGACCGGCATCCTCATCTCGGCGGCAGTGCCCGATATGGTTCAAGCGGAGATCAACGCTGCCATCGACCAGGGGATCCCGGTGATCGCCATCGACGCGGACGCTCCCTCGAGCAAGCGGCTGTTCTTCATCGGCACGGACAACTACCGCGCCGGCGTAATGGGGGCCGAAGTGGCGGTCAAGCAGATGAAGGGCAAGGGCAACGTGGCGGTCTTCACCATGCCGGAGCAGGCCAACCTGAAGCAGCGCCTCCGGGGCTACCAGGACATTTTCGCGGCCCATCCGCAGATCCGGATTGTCCAGACCATCGACATCAAGGGCGATCCCGCCGTCGCCTTCGACGCGACCAAGGAACTCCTCACCACGGCCAAGGTGCAGCCCGACGCGTTCGTGTGCCTGGAGGCGATCGCCTGCGCCGAAGTGGCCGAAGTGCTGAACCGCAACCATGTCACAGGCAAGACAGTGGTCGCCATGGACACGGAGCCGGACACGCTGCAATGGGTCAAGAAGGGGGTCATCACGGCCACCATCGCGCAGAAGCCCTTCACCATGGCCTACCTGGGTCTCAAGATGCTGGATGAACTGCATCACCACAAGCCGGCGAACCTGAGCATGAACTGGATGCAGAACCTGAGTTCTCCGGTCCCCGCCTTCGTCGACACCGGAGCGACCCTGGTCGACCAGAGCAACGTGGACCAGTTCCTCCAGCCAGCGCAGCAGTAGGAGCGGCTCCTGTGGGGCAGGCCACCGCGCTATGTGGCCTGCCACGCAGACTCCCTCCCCTCAATCGTCCGTTGCGCCCGGAAGCCGCGCGCGCCGGCTCGGGGTGGAATGGCGGAGAAAACCCAAGGTGGTGTTCAGGAAATGCCGAAACCCATGCCCGCTAACCGCCGGCAGCCGGCAAGGAGAGCCGCATCAGCGCATGGCGGCGCGTGAACGGACCGCCTCGATGGCCGCCGAGATCTGCTCCTCGAAAGTCCGCCTGGAGACCGGGTCCATCCCGGAAGGATGCAGCGACGGCTCGCGTGTCCGTACCTTCTCGAGAACAGGGATGGCCCACTCGCCCCCGGCCAGGCGCATGCCGTCGACAGCGGCCCAACGCACGCCGTAGGCTTTGTCAAAGGCGGCTGTCGCGATCGCCTGGACCAACGCCGCCCGGTCCAGTGAACTCAGTGGCGCAACGCCCTGCTGGTCCGCGACCAGAGCGTAGCCCACAAGGGCCGTGGCGTTCTCGCGTGTGTACTTGCGGACCTCCTCGCCGTCCACGGTGGTCAAGGGGATCAGTTCCTTCACGAAGCGCCCGGCCCGCGCGCCGAGATCCCTGGCGAAGCGGGAACCCGGGTTGTAGCTCGCATCCGCGGACACCCGGAACGCCTCAGGGATCAGCTTGTCTTTCCACAGATTCCAGGCCGCTGACAGCAGGGAGGCGTACCACTCGCCCCATCCCTCGTAACCTTCACCCGAGGCGTACCGCCCATCTATCTCCCGCCTCTCCAGTGCCGGTTGCGCCAGAAGACGTTGGGCCGTTTCGGGGCACTTCAGGAACTGCTCATCTGCCTGGATGGTGCCGGCTGCCTTGAACCGCGCCGCGGGGTCGCTCGACTGCATGTCCTGATACAGTGCCTGGAGC
>JBBITL010000121.1:0-9931 GCA_037440765.1 Solibacteraceae bacterium | reverse complement strand
TGGCCGTCATGGTCAGCCAGCGCCGGGAACTGACGGTGGTCTACGTGAACGGTCCTATCGACATCGGCCAGTTGAGCGGCCTGGTGAAGAGGGGCGTCAACATCAAGGTTGAGCCCGGCAAAACCGGGGTAAAATGACGCCCTACTCGATCGTGAGCGCCGGCAGATTCGACCGCCGTCCGTCGATGATGAGTTCGGCTGTGACGCTGCCGCGCCCGGCCAGCGAGCGCGGCAGCCGCACGTTGATCTGGTCCAGGCCCGGGTAGGTCCCCTGCGGTCCCACGTACAGAACCTCGCAATCCACCCCGCCGATCCTGACGCTGACGGCGCCCATTGAGCTGCGGTCCCGCGCGCCGGTGGCGAACAGCACCAGGAAGACCTGGTCCGTGGGCGGCCCCGGGCGGACGGGGAGCGGTTCCCAGGAAGACGCGCCCGCGGGGCTTACGCGCAGAACCAGGGCCGCCGCCGGGCCGCCGCCCGTGCCGTCCATGGTAAGGATCACTGGAGCAGGCGCCACGTAGTCCTCCACCGCGAGCGTCAGCGTGGACGCGGCTATCTCCATGACCCTCTGTCGCGACAACGGCGCCGGATGTGTCGTGCCCTTGACCCACAGATCCATCTGATCGGTTCGGTGGGGGCTGGCGGGGTCCTCGGAGATTCCTGGCGGCAGGATCGTGCGTGAGTTGTCCACGTCGCCCAGGTCCACTATCTGGGTGAACGAGTTCCCCGGTTGCGACCAGATGGTGCCCACCTGCCCGCAGGCCAGCGCGGGCGACGTGAGGTCCAGGCGCGAGTCTATGGCCGGGAACTGAAGCGGCCCGTTGCGCTGGTAGGGCATCGAGTGGAACTCGCGCGACTCGCCGTCGGCGGGCGGCCTGCCGCCGGTCTGTTGCTGAAGATTCGCGGCCGCGCTCTGAAGCCAGGCCATCAGGTACTCCCTCACGTCGGGATCGACCGGCACGGCCGTGCCGTCTCCGTACTGCGCCTGGATGCGGCGCGCGAGGTGCGAAATCCCTCCTTCTCCTCCCCCCAGGCGGGCGTTGAGCGGACTCTGCCGGTAGGGAGTCACCATGGTCGCCGCCAGCGCCATGGCGGCCGGATAGGTGGAACGGCCGGCGCGGTAGCGCAGGTCCCAGTCCCGGAGTTGATCGAGCAGGCTGGCCAGGGCGGTATCCCGCAAGCCCACCTGCTGGGCAATCCTCCGGGCGACCGGGAACAGCGCGGCCACGTTGGCGGACACGTCGTCGCGGTGGATGTCGGACTCGAATGTCTCGGGCGAGAACTTGCGGTCGCCGGCCAGCAGTTGCACCAGCCGCAGCGACCGGGTTGAGTGGCCCGTGCCCCCGGTCCCGATGCCCAGGTCGTGGGGATACCAGGAGCCGACGGGCAGGTTGTTGGCGTGGCTTATCACGCGGGAGCGGGGATTCAGCATGTGGGGCATCTCGTCGAGCGGGATGCGGCCGAGTACCTCGTCCTGTCCGGTCCAGCCCTCCAGCGCCATGCGCGGCGTGCGTCTGGTCAGCGGCACGTGGACCAGAGTCTGGTAGCCGATGTTGCCGCTGGTGTCGGCGTAGACGATGTGCAGGCCCGGGCTGTAGTACCGCTCCATCGCCGCGCGGAACTCCGCCCAGTTGGAGGCCCGCATCATCAGCAGCATCCCTTCAACCGACGTGCGCTGTTCCTCGAACTGCCGGTTGTGGCTGACGTAGAGGTCGCCCGCCGGGACCCCGGAAACCAGCGGGTTGAACACCGTGCCGTGGCGCGTCCGCAGCGCCTCGGCCAGAACCAGCCCGGAGCCCTTGACCTCTATGCCTTCCAACATCCGTTCCAGGGGATGCTCCTGTCCCTCGTACAGGTAGCCTCCGCCGGAGGCCTTGTCGAGAAAGGTTATCGTCGAGGATCCGCCCAGCGCAGTGGCGCCCCAGGCGAGGTTCCGGTTGAAGCCGATGAGCATGCCCGGAGAGCCCGCCACGCTGATGCCGCGGACGTCGAGCCTGCCGGCGCTGACGTGAAACTCGTGCCATAGCGGCGGGTTGTTGACCGAGGTCTGAGGATCGCTCTCGAGCAGCGGCTTGCCGCTCACAGTGCGCGAGCCGTCCACGGCCCAGGCATGGCTGAAGCGCAGCATGTCGTCGGGGTAGCTGCGGAACCACCAGCCGGGCGTCGGCGCGCGGGCCTTGAGCCTGGGGTAGACGGCGTCGTTTCTGGCCATCTCCTCCTCGGGGACCACGGCGGCCGCGTCGTCGATGACCATCCCCCGCTGCTTCAGCGCCGCTTCTTCGCCCAGTTGCGCCGCAAGCTGCCGGAACTCCCGGTATAGATTTACAGCCGTTTCGTCGTACAGGCGGTCGAATACTTCGGCGACGCCCATCCAGGCGCAGATGCAATCGGCGTCGGTCCAGGCGGCGGGCAGCGTTCCAAGCCGGGCGAAGCGCTGGGCCACCTGCTCCGGGTTCCGGCGCATGTAGGCGTTAACGCCGGCGGCGTAGGCCCGCAGGTAGCCGCGGATCTCCGCCGGGCTGTTGGCGGCGGCCTCCGTGCAGAAGCGGCCCACCTGCGTGACGCGGAATTTCCGGTCCGAGGCGATCCAACTGGCGCCGAACACTTCAGCCAGGCGGCCACGAGCGCGCCTCCGCAGCAGGTCCATTTGGAGGAGCCGGTCCTCGGCCGCGGCATAGCCCGCCCCGAAGAAGGCGTCGGCCTCGCGCGCGGCAAAGATGTGCGGAATGCCCCAGCGGTCGCGTATGATCTCAACCTGCGGCGGAGGGGACTGCTGGGCCGGCGCCCAGAGCGCCAGGATTCCAGTTACCGCAAGCCAGCGCCTCACGGTCCGCTCCTAGTTCGGCGCCCTGGCGCTCTTCACAAAGGCGGCGATGTCGTCGAACACGTAATCCGGGATGCGGCCCGGCTTGCCGTATTCGGCCGGCAGCGACTTGCCCTCGCCCTCCAGGAACAGGTGGTTCAGCTTGGGGTAGCTCTTGAAGGCCGTATTCGTGCGGCCTTCTAGCCCTTTCTTCCAGAGGCCGAAGTCCTCCATGGTGACCTGGTAGTCGCGCTCCCCCTGAAGGATCAGGACCGGCGCGGAGACTCTTAGCGCGGCTGCCACCGGATCGTAGCCCTTCAGGTCCTCCCAGTAGGAGGCGGGCACGCCCGCCATGATCTTGTCGACCGTCTCGGGAGGCGCGCCGAGGTACTTTACCTGCTCGCGCGCCAGCACGTCAATCGGCCGGACGCTGCCGGCAAGAATGATCACGCCCGCGGCGGCCGGGTCCCGCACGGCGATGCGCGGCGCCAGGTATCCGCCCAGGGAGTGCCCCAGCAGGAAGACCCTCCTGGCGTCGACGCGGCCCTGCTGCCGCGCCAGCGCCAGCGCGCTCAAGGCGTCCTCTATCACTTCCTGCTCAACCGTCGCCACCGGGCTCTGAGGAGACTGCCTGGTGCGCTTCACGTACCTCAGCGTGCCCACGCCGCGCTTGGAAAGCCCTTCGGCCAGGTCCCGGAACGGGGCGTTGGCTGCTATAGTCTCATCGCGGTCGTGCGGACCGCTGCCGTGGACCAGCACGATCACCGGGAAGGGACCGGGGCCTTCCGGGAGCGTCAGAGTGGCCGGCAGGCGTATGTTGCCCGTAGCGACAACCAGTTCCCCGGCCTTCGGCGCCTCCGGGTCAGGGGGCTGGTAGACCAGCCCGGCGATCTGGCCCTCGGGGTTCACCGCCACGACTATGTTCGCTCGGTTGTTCTCGAACTCGGCGGGGAAGATGAAGACATCGTTTCCCTGGGCCTGTAGATAGCGCGGCTGCGGGCGCCCCGAGCGCAGCGCCCCGAAGCTCTCCAGTAACGGCACAACCTGGGCGGCGAACATCTCTGGCGTTATCGCGGCCCGCACCTGCGGCGAGAAGCGCGCGGAGAGGGCGGTGAAGTCCCGCCGCATCAGTTCATCAAAGGCGGCTTCGGCGACGGCGCGGCTATCCGCTGCTGGAAGCAGGGCAGAAAAGATCAGACCACAGAAACACACGGCGGCTGCTGGGCGCATACCGTCGAGTGTATCAGCCTCAGGCCGTGGCCGGTTCGAAGTAGCCGTGCGCCAACTCGGGCTTGAACTCCAGCGCCTTGCGCCAGCAGTCGCGCGCCTCATCCTCCTCGCCCAGGGCCTTGAGCGCATGACCCAGGTTCAGCAGGGCCTCGGCGAAGTCGGGCTGGGCCGCCACCGCCTTGCGGTAGGCCCGCGCAGCCTCCTCCATGGCGCCCGTCTTCTGCCACAGCAGGCCGGTGTTGTAGAATAGCTCGGGGCTGCCCTCCCCGAGCGAGATGAGGCGGCGGTGCAGATCCAGAGCGGCCTGGGTGTCGTCGGTCTCCAGGGCCAGCGCAGCCAGCCCGCGCAGAGCGTCCACCGAGTCGGGCTGCGCCGCCAGGACAAGTTCGAACGCCCGGCGCGCCTCGGCGCGGTCGCCGACCTTCCAGAAGGCGATCCCCAGGTTGAGCCGCGCCTCCAGCCATGCGCCGTTGCGCGCCAGGCACATCTGGAAGGACTCGATGCTGCCCCGGAAATCCCCGCGTTGCAGCCGCAGATAGCCCTGGCGGAAGCGGGCTTCCTGCCAGTCGGGGTTGCCGTTCAGAAGCCTGGCGTAGATCTCCTCGGCCTCGCCGGCTTCTCCGGACTGTTCAAGTACCAGCGCCAGGTTCCAGCGCGCGGCGGCAAGCGTAGAATCCAGCGCGATCGCCCGCTCGTAGGACCTGCGGGCTTGAGCCAGGTCGCCCAGTTCCTGGTGGACGATGCCCAGGTTCATGTGTACCTGCGGCGAGTCGTCCCTCAGCATAGCCGCCTTGGCATAGGCCTGCGCGGCCTCGCTTAACCGGCCCGCTTTCTGGTGAGCCACGCCAAGGTTGAACCAGCCCTCGAAGTGGCCGGGGGAAGCTTCCACCAGCCGGGCGCAGAACCGGGCCGCAGCCTCCTGGTCGCCCCGGGCGAAGGCGGCCGCGGCCAGGCCCTCAAGAGCCGTGGCTGAACCGGGGCGGACGGCGAGCAACTGCTCGGCGGTTTCCCGCACGCGCTCGGAGTCCTTGCGCGCCATGTCGATGGAGATCAGGTTCACCAGCGAGTCCTCCGAGCGGGGGTTCCGCCTGAGGATCCTGCGGTACAGGTCGCCCGCCTCCTCCAGCCGGCCGCCCAGTTGCAGCGTGACGGCCTTGCCGAACATGGCCGCCTCCTGGCTGGGCGAATGGTTCAGGCACTTGTCGAAGGCCTCCAGCTCCGTTTCCAGCCTGCCCAGCTGGAGATGGCAGATCCCCACTCCAAGATGGGCTTCGCTTCTCTGGGGATCGGCCTCCAGCGCTCTGCGGAACTTATCGGCCGATTCCTCCCAGCGGCCCATCTTCTCCAGACACACGGCCAGGTTAAAAGAGGCCGTCCTGTGGGCGGGCTCCAGCTGGAGGAGCTTCCAGTAACTGTTGCTGGCTTCCTCGAACTGGCCGAGCTGGAAGTGAATGTGCCCGAGCGCGGAGTAGACCTCTGCATCCTTCTCTCCACGCTCAATGGCGGCGTATAACTCCTCCAGCGCCTCGGCCGGCTTGCCGTCCAGGTGCAGTGAGACGGCCTTCGCCAGGGCGTGGGACGCGCCGCGGCGCTCGGAACGCAGATTGGAGAAGGCGGGGGGAGGAGACGCGCTCGGGGCCCAGTCCTGGTTCAGCGCTGCTTTCCTTTGACTCATTGATGTACCTCAGTTCTCTTGCGTGGGAGGGCCGGCTGGCGAATGTAGGCGCACACCCGCCCCACGAAATCGTTCTGGTGGGACAGCTTCATCCAGTAGACGCGGGCGCTCTCACCGGTGTCGCTGAAGAAGCCGAAGCCCCCAGCCTGCAACCTGTCGTCGGTCCAGAAGTCGACCAGTTGGCCTTCGATGGAGGTCGAGAAGTTTCTTCCCTTGATCGTCATCTGGACGCGGTACGGCGTGTTGTTGTGCAACATCAGGCGTATGGGGACCTCCACCTTCTGCCCCTCGCGCCCGCCGATCACGGGGTAGCGCACCAGGGAGAGCACGGGCAACGAGCCGGCCTTGACCACCGAGATCTTGGCGGCGTAGAAGTTGTCCCGGTCCGTCGCGCGGTATGCGAAACCGACCGCCCGCTGCTCAATCTGCATCAGAAACTCGACGTTGTAGTCCCGCATCCCCATGGACGGCTCGTACAGAGCCAGCCGGCCCGGCCGGGCATAGCCGGCGTTGCTGATCCGCCAGCTCTGCGCCCATTCACCGGAGCCGGACCACTGGCTCATGTCGTCGCGGAAGTCCTCGGTCATCTCGATGGCGGCGCGCTGCTCGATCTGTTCCTGCACCAGGCCCCAACGCGAGGCGAACAGGCCGGTCAGCGCCCGGCCTGGCACGGCCGCCCACACCAGCAGGATCACGCAAGCTGCCGCCGCTGCATATCGGAAGTACGCCGGAACCGCGTTCCACAGACGCACGAGGTTCTGCGCGAAATCGACGGCGGGCTCCTCCAGGGGCCTGAGGTACTCGAAGGTCTCGACGATGTGGAGGCCGCTGCTGCGCGGCACCCTGGGGTGCTGCGCGGGCATGGGGAGTTCCTTGAACGCCACCGGCGAGGCCTGCCGGTTGTGCGGGCTCAGGCCATCGGTAAGGTGGGGCAGGGCGGGAGAGGCCTTCGCTTCGCGGCTGTAGCGGAACAGCGAAGCCAGGGCCGGCAGCACCGACCCTGTCCCCAGGCCCGGCTTGACCGCCTCGGTCGCCGGCAGGCTCGCCACATCGGCGCCGGAGACCTCCTCGAACGCTTTCTCGCCGGCCTTAAGCAGGAGCCGGCCGAAAGCTGCGTTCAAACCCGGCAGGCGCGGGCTGCGGACGGGAAACGCCATTTCCGCAGGAGAGGCGGCCACGGCTTGAGCGGCGCAGGCCGCCGGCCGCGGCCCGGTTGCCAGCGGCAGCGCCGCCTCGGAGACGCGCTCCAGCGCCGCCCTCAACAGCGTGGTCACCGGGGCGATCGGGCCAGTCAGCGGCTCAGGGCCGCCTGCGGGCTGAGCCGCCGGGAGACTCGTCCTGGCGGCCATCGGCACAGGCCGCGCGCAGGGTAGCGGCTCACGCGGAGCGGGCGCGGGCCTGTAGGCCGGCAACGCCGGTGTCCTGGCCGGCTGGCAGTACGTTACCCCGTTGGTGGGCACGCGCGCAATTGCGGCCTCCTGGAGACGCGGCGGCAGTAGGGCCGGTTCCGCGGACGGCCGGTGGCCTATTGCTTCGCCGAATGCCTCGCATGGGCCTTCTATGGGGCTGATGTCGAAGCTCCCCGCAGGCATCCTCACCGGCCTCTGGCGGAAGTGCGTGGGCTCGGCCGCGGCCAGGGCGGCTCCCTTCAAGCTTGCCGTCGGACGTTGTTGCAGCGGCCTGGGGCAAGCCAGCGCCAGAGTGCCTTCGACGGCGTGGACCGACATCTCGGGGGCTATCAGCATCGTGTAGAACTGGAAGAACGGACCGGCGGGAGCACTCTCACTCCGGGCCGGCACAGCCCTGGGGGGCGGCCAGGGCGCCGGGCGCCGTGCAGCACTCGCCAGAGGGGGGGCGGCCTCGGGTAAGCGGGGCAGTTCGGGCGTTGCCGACGGAGCCGGCCTGAAGGAGACCGGCTCGGGGCGGCTCTGCATAAGCCGGCTGAAGGCGCGCTTGGTAAGGGACCTGTACTTGTGCCTGTGGTCACGGGAGCAGAACTCGCTGTCAGCAAGTTCCCTCAACAGGCCCAATGGTTTACCGCAATACAGGCACTGCATGCCATTCCCTCATCCCACGCCGCGCTCCCTGCGGCGGCGCAGATCCCAGGGCGCTCACCGGACCGTGTGCTGTTGAATAAACGAGTCCTTTATCGCTCTCACACCTCGCCATCCGTGACCCACAATGTACGGTGTTTGAGCCGGCTCCACAAGATCACCGTTGGGCAGCAGATTCCCATTATCGAAGGTTAGCATCGGGCCACAGCCGGTCCCGGCGGGGGACATCCCCCGTCACCATCGGCAAGGCCGGAAGGATGTATTAGGGGGGGAAGACGGGCCTACAGCGGCTCCGGCAACGAGAGCGAGGCCCGGGCGAGGTTTCTGGCCAGCATGACGGCTGCCTCGGCCTCCGGGATGGCGCGCGAGACCGCGATCTCGGCGATCAGCATGTGCCGGGCCCGGTCCAGCATCTTCTTCTCACGAAACGACAAGGGTTTGGATGCCTGCACCAGCAGCAGGCTCTTGAGCACCTCGGCGGTCTCCAGTAGACCGCCGGATTTCATCTTCTGTGAGTTGGCCTTGAAGCGGTCCTTCCAGTCGGGGCATGCGGCGCATGCGCCATTCGACAGAAAAGCAAGCACCTTGGCAACCTCACCGTTACGCGTTACACGGCGCAGGCCGAGATCCGCCGCGTGTGACCGGGGAACCATCACCGTAAGACTGGTGCACAGGAGCCGCAGCAGGTAGAACTGCTCGTGCTGCGCGCCGAAACAGCGGGAACTGACATTCTCAATGACCCCAACGCCTTGATTAGGGTACACCACCTTCTCGCCGATCCGAAAAACCATGCAGGCACCTCGGGTTCACACAGCTTCAACGCGTCAGAAAGCGGTTAGGGAATCGAAAGAGAATATTAAGTCCGATTCGGGCCGATGTCAATGATAAAGTTTGACCCTGAAACGGGCGGCATACTGGTGGTCCTGGAGCCCCGCGCTCAGTGGTCGCGGCAGGTGACCAGGCCGGTCAGCCTGCTGAGCGCGAGCTGGTAAGGGGAACCGGGGAAGCGTCCTATGCTCAGCCGGGCTTCCTGGGTGAAAGCCTGCGCTCTCTGCATGGCCCGCTCTACGCCCTTGTGCCGGTTCACTATAGCCAGGATCCCGGAGAAGGAAACCCGGCCGTAGTTGCCGTCGCGCAGCACGGTCTCCACCTGGCGCCTCTCGGCGTCCTCGGCCCGCTCCAGGGCGTAGATAAGGGGAAGGGTGACCTTGCCCTCCCGCAGGTCGCTGCCCACGGGCTTGCCGAGGACCGTCTCGCGGGCTGTGAAGTCGAGCACATCGTCCACCAGCTGGAAGGCCATGCCCAGGTTCCAGGCGTATCCGCCCAGACTGATTTCGGTCTCCTCGGGCGCTCCCGAGGTGATGGCGCCCAGCCGGGCGCAGGCGGCGAACAGGCCGGCGGTCTTGCGGTCCACCAGGTCCATGTAATCGGCCTCGGTGACTGTCATCGAACCGATGCGTTCCAGTTGCATCAGCTCGCCTTCGACCATCATCTGAGTCAGCCCGATCAGAAGGCCCAGGATGCGGAAGTCGCGCTCCTCCAGGGCCGCCTGGAAAGCCTGCATGTACAGCCAGTCTCCGGCCAGCACCGCGGTGTGGTTCCCCCACAACACGTTGGGGGAGGGGCGGCCGCGGCGGATCTGGGCAACGTCGATCACGTCGTCGTGGACCAGCGTCGCCATGTGGATCATCTCGACGACGGCCGCCATCCGGACGGCCGCCGCGCCGCCTCCTCCGGTAAGACGGGAGGAAAGCAGGAGCAAGGTGGGCCGGAGGCGCTTGCCGCCGCCTTCCTGCAAGTAGCGTGAGATGGTGGTGATGGCGTCCACCGAGGCCACCGAACGCAGACCGATCTCCCGGTCCACCTGTTGCAGGTCTTCGCGGACCAGATCAAACAACTCCGCTGCAATGTCAGCTTGGCCAGCCATCCCGGCTTCCCCTGGGTCTCCCCAGTGTACCCGCTGCCGGCAGGCTCCTGCAAACCGCCGGCGCCCGGCGCCAGAACTGCCTGAAGTTTGGGATGCAGGTGGGGCTTCGAACGTCTCAGGTCAGCGCTACTACCAACGGCTGGGATTCAAGGCGTGTGGACGGCTGGGCCGCCAGGTCCGGATCGGCGGACAGGAGAACGACGAGATTCTGATGGGGTCCTTTCTCTGAGCGAGGCGGCGTCA